>CAUZJR010000101.1:0-13659 GCA_963580005.1 Planctomycetota bacterium | reverse complement strand
GCCTCGACCAGCCGACGTGCCTGCAGACAGCGACCGCCGATCTTCGTCCGACCGTAGTCGTCCAGCAGCGATGCCGGTTCGCTGGCCAGGTCAAAGGCCTCGCGGACCTTCGCCGAAAGCAGCATGTTCAACGCGTTGCCGTAGTGACCCTCGATCGCCGCCAGCCGCGGGTCCGACTCGGCTGCACGAGCCGTCTGCTTGAGCCCCTCGAGGAGCCCGACGCGGCGGCCCAGACGACCTCGGCTCAAACCGCTGGGGTAGACCAGCTCGCGGGGACTCAGGTCCTCGCTGATCTCCGCAGGCGGATTGTCCAGCTTCTTGCCCACCGTGAAATCCGGCTGCTCGGGACGACCACCCACGCAGAACGGCGAGAACTGGTTGCCCAGCCAGCCGCCGACGAAGAGGTTGTGAGGCGGAGGGCCGGGGCGGGTGATGCCGGGGACCGCGATGTAGCCGGGAAGACCGTTCCGGGAACCGTACAGGTGAGACACGATCGCACCGATGTTCGGCTCGCTGAACAACTGGGTGCGGTTCACCTTGCGGCCCGAGAGCGTGTAGACCTGGCTCAGCAGGTGGTCGTTGCTGTCGTGTGAAAAACTGCGGACCACCGCCAGGCGATCGGCCACCTCGGCCAACCGCGGTAGAGTCTCGCAGAACTGCACGCCCGGCAACCGGGTCCCGATCGCCGTCAACTCGCCCCGAACCTCCTCGGGGGCCTCCGGCTTCGGATCAAAAGAATCGATGTGAGTCATCCCGCCGCCGACCCACAGGTAGATCACCGACTTGGCTCGGGCCGCGTGGTCTTCCTGGGCGTGAGTCGATTCCAGACCCAGGCCGGCCAGGACCGAGGCCGACACGCCCAGCGCACCGGCCTGGAGCACATCGCGACGTGGCCACTCCCGAGACGAAACAGAGAGGTTGGGGATCGGATCATTCATGACTCGTACCATTATGCCGCCAGGCTCACCCCGGGGAAAGTGGAGTCCGCCGCGCCAATGCTCTAGCATACCTCACATGAAGATCACAGAAGTCATCTGCCAGGTGTTGCGAGTCGAATCGGTCGAAGAAAAGACCGCCAGCTGCCAGGACGTGGCCCTGGTGAGAATCCGCAGCGATTCGGGGTTGGAAGGGATCGGCGAGGCCGATGCGTCGCCCGAAGTGGTCCAGGCGGTCATCGACGCACCCTTCAGCCACAACATCGCCTGCGGGCTCCGAGAACTGCTCGTCGGTGAAGATCCCCTGGCGATCCGGAGGAACTGGAACCGCATGTATCGCGGCTCGATGTACTTCGGCCGCACCGGCGTCACGATCGCTGCCATGGCCGCCGTCGACATGGCACTCTGGGACCTCGCCGGAAAACACTACGAGGCACCGATCCACCAACTGCTCGGTGGCAAACAACACGACACCATCCGCGCCTACGCCTCGATCCTCTTCGGAAACAACGGAGCAGAAACCGCCGAGATCGGGCAGCGGTGGGTCGAGGCGGGATACTCGGCGGTCAAGTTCGGCTGGGAACCGATGGGGCAGACCGAAGCACTCGACATCGAACTCGTAGAGGGGGCCCGCCAGGGGCTGGGCCCGGAGGCCTCGCTGCTGGTCGACGCCGGCTGCGTCTGGGACGCCAGGACCGCGCTGCGACGAGCGGTGGCCTTTGACGAATTCGGAGTCGAGTGGCTCGAAGAACCTCTGCACCAGGCCGATGTCGACGGGTACGCCTGGCTGCGAGATCGCTCGCCGTTGCCGATCGCCGCGGGCGAAGGCGAGTGTGGCCGAGAAAGTTTTCGGGCACTGATCGATCGACACGCGCTGGACGTCTACCAGGTCGATCTCTCCCGAAATGGATTCACCGACGCCGCCTACATCAGGGATCGGGTCGAGGAGATCGGGGCGCGGCTGTGCAACCACTGCTACACCAGCCCAATCACCGTCGCCGCCAGCGCACACTGGCTCTCGACCTGCCGCGACGCCTTCCTGCTCGAAGACTGCGTCGAAGACGAACCGCTCCGCAATGAATTGACCCTCGAACGGGTCCAGGCCGTCGACGGAACCATCACCGTCCCCGATGGACCCGGACTCGGCGTGACGCTCAATGAAGACTTCGTCGCCGCACACCTGGTCAGCGAGTCACGCTAGGCACTCAACTCAACCGCCACCGCGGTCCAGGAATCACCCGATGAGTGACCCCGACAGAGGACTCCACGCTCTCAAGGGACAGGTCGTCGTGATCGACCTCGATGCCGCCTACGTCTACGCCGGGACACTGGCCGACTTCGACGCTCACCACCTCGTGCTCGAACACGCCGACGTCCATGACCTCCGCGACGCGGCCACCACACGCGAACTGTATGTGCTCGAAACCCAGTTGCACGGAGTGCGAGCCAACCGCAAGAACGTGCTCGTCCGTCGCGAACAGGTGGTCAGCATCTCGGCACTCGATGACGTGATCGAGTAGCCCGCCCCGGTACCGCATGCTCGGGTACCGGAATCCTCAACCGAACAACTTCGGCCATACCTCCAGCTCAACCGCCTTGTAGCTGAAGTAGCCGAAGAAGAGGATCGCCCAGCCGATGGCCAGCATCCGCAGCCAGCTCATCCGCAGCCGACTCGGCAGGACCCGACCGTTGAGATACAGCAGCAGCATCGAGTAGACAAACATCACGAAACCGTTCATCGCCGCGGAGGTGACCAGCAGGAACAGCGGCTTGTCGAAACCGATCAGGAGAATCACCGTACCCAGCAGGATCTCGCCCCACAGGAACAGGTAGTACAGCTTCGAGAGCGACCAGCTGTCGTTGTCTCGCAGGTAGTTGACCTTGACGATATCCGTCGAAATCCGCGCCGTGGCGTCCAGCACACCCAGCTCGGTCGTCAGCAGCACCGCCACGCCCATCACCAGGAACCCCAGCTTCAACAGGCCGCCGCCGGTGGGGTGATTGCCAATCACGGTTGCCTGGCCCCAGACAAAGTCGAGCCCCGAGCCGTACTTTTCCATTCCTGCCTTGAGCGTCCCGTCGGTGTCGTAGAAGACCGAGTAGGTCAACAGCGACATCAGGCACAGGCAGACCACGCAGGCCACGAAGAACGACAGCACGTGCTCGGTGTTGGCCGACCGCCACCAGCCCTGCCACCGACGCCGATTCTCGTCGCTTTCGGGGAACAGGAAACCGGTCCCGGAAATCGCCTCCTCCTGGCCGGTCAGCGGGCTGGTGATCCGGCCGATGAACTGGCCCATACCGAAACCCTTGTCCTTGATGAAATTGCTCTGGCCCAGGTTGGTCGAACCGCCCGCACCGGCAAATGCCAGTGCCCCCAGCAGGCTGACAAACGTCAGGCCCGTCGCATCCAGGTCGGGGATCTGGCCCACGCTGAGGATGCCGGTGCACATGGCGGACACCGCGTCGCCACGGATCAACACCACACCCAGCCCGATCACGATCACCACGATCATCGCCACCAGCACCATCTGGATCCGCTCAACCGTGTTGTAGACCACCGGACCGGCCGTCAACGCGATCCCCACCAGCCACAGGCCCGCGATCCCCAACGCCGGCACATACCGGGCCTCGAACGTGACCAGGCCCGTCTCGGGATCGACCACCTCGGTGGCTCCCAGGAAGGCCCAGCTGAGCATCTGGCCGGCACCGGTGGCCCAGCCCGGCCAAGCCCACGGCAGGATGTTCAGGATCAGAAAGACCCAGGCCCAGTTTCGGTTGATGCGACAGAACCCCGTGATCGCACTCTCGCCGGTCGCCAACGTGTACCGCTCAATTTCCATGTTCAGGAAATACTGGGTGATCACACCCAGCATGCAGGCCCAGAAGAACAGGAACCCGGCCTTGTAGGTGATGTAGGGCCAGAGCACAAATTCGCCCGAACCCAGGGCCAGGCCGGCCAGCATGATGCTGGGACCCACCATCTTCTTCCACGAGATCGGCTCGGGCAGATCTCGCCACTGCAGAGCCGGCAAACGCCCGCAGGGGATCGTCTCGTTGGGCACCAGTTCCCGCGCCGGGGGATCACCGGGCGTCATCTCGTCGGACATCAACTTCCTCTTCCGCTCCCGGTTGCTTCACCAACCCCATTCCCTTCCGGCACCTCGACATCGTGTCACCTCACCCGGTCTGCGGCAACTCCATCAACTCGCCAAATCGCTCCAGGACCCTCTGGTGCAACAGCCGAGCCTCCTCGCCGTCGATTTCACCGGTGCGGACCAGGTCAAAAGCAATCGTACGCGTCTCCTCGAGCAGCTCTCGATCGGCAACCAGGTCGGCCACCCGCAGAGGCAACTCGCCATGCTGACGCACTCCCAGAACGTCGCCGGGGCCCCTCAGCAGGAAATCGGCCTCCGCCACCGCGAACCCATCGGCGTTCTGGTCGAGCACCTCCAACCGCGCCGCAGCCGATTCGTCCTGCCGACCAGCCAGCAGGAAGCAGTAGCCCTGGTAACTGCCGCGGCCGATGCGGCCTCGCAACTGGTGCAATTGGCTGAGACCAAATCGCTCGGCCTGGTGCACCACCATCAGGGTGGCGTTGGGCACGTCGACCCCGACCTCGACCACCGTCGTCGCCACCAGCACCCGGGTGCCTCCGTCGCGGAAGTCCTGCATCGCACGAGCCTTGTCGTCGGCGTCGAGTCGACCGTGGACCAGGCCGACCGCAATCCCCGACAACTCGTTCGCTCGCAACCGCTCCCAGGTCTGCTCCACACCCATCCCCTCACCCGTCTCATCCCCCGCATCGATCCTCGGGCAAACCACGAACGCCTGCCGACCCGCCATAACCTGCTCGCGAACGAACTCCCAGGCCTTCTCTCGAGTCGCCTCGTCCCAAACCACGCTGGTCACCACCGGTTGCCGACCCGGTGGCAGGTCGTCGATCACCGTGACATCGAGGTCGCCGAACTGGGTCAGGCAGAGACTGCGAGGGATCGGAGTGGCGGTCATGACCAACACATGAGGAGCCTGCTGTGAGTCCTCGTCGGCAAACCGAGATCTCTGCAGGACTCCAAACTTGTGCTGCTCGTCGATCACCGCCAGCCCCAACGCAGCGAACTCGACGTCCTGCTGGATCACCGCATGAGTGCCCACGACCAGAGCGACTTCACCGGAACCGATCCGGGCCAGCGTCTCGCGGCGCCTGGACGCCGTCAGGTTCCCGGTCAACAGGACCCGCTCGACCCGGCTGCCACGAAGCAACTCCTCGATCGTCTGCCAGTGCTGACGCGCCAGCAGTTCTGTCGGAGCCATCAGCACCGCCTGGTGACCCGCGGCGACAGCCACCAGCATCGCGTACAACGCCACCGCCGTCTTGCCCGCGCCGACGTCGGCCTGCAGCAACCTGTGCATCGCATGATCCAACGCCATGTCCGCGGCAATCTCCTCGACCGCCAGGTCCTGCCCCGAGGTCAACTCGAAGGGAAACCGACGCCGGATTCTCGAATCGATCTTGGGCGTGACCGGAAGCCTCGACGCACGCCCGCTCGCCTGCCACGCGCGACGCCGCAAGGCCAGCCCCAGCAGGAACTCGAGCAGGTCGTCGAAGATCAGCCGCCGCCGCGCAGCCTCGTACGCCTCGACTGACCCGGGACGATGGACACCCGCCAGGGCATCGGCCAGACCCACCACGTCAAAGCGAACCTGCCAACCCTCGGGCAACGGATCGCTGACGTGCTCGATGAATCGATCGGCCGCCTCGCGAGTCATGCCACGCATCGACTCCATCGTGATGCCGTCGGTCAGAGCGTACTTGGGAAGCAGGCCGCCGTGGGCCTCGAGATCGTCGGCGTCGATCACCTGCAGCCGCGGATGAGTCATCTCCCAACGACCCGCCCGTCGCTTGGGCTTGCCCGAAAACAAGACCGCGCTGCCGTGCTGCACACGGCCCAGTATCCAGCTCTGGTTGAACCAGGTCGCCTTCAGGAACCCGTCGCCGCTGTCGATCGTGACCGACGACATCCGGCGACCACCCGAGATCCTGCGGTCGTCCAGCTCGACCACCTCGCCGCGGACCGTCTGCAGGATCTCCGGTTCCAACTCGCCCACACGTCGCACCTCACTCAGATCGACGAGGTCTCGAGGCAGATGCCACAACAGGTCCTCGACCGTCTCGATCCCCAAACGAGACAGGCTCTCGGCTCGCACCGGACCCACGCCGGGAAGGAATCTGGCCAGGGTCTGAAGAGGCAACTCGTCCATGATCTCTCATGATATCCCAAGATCTCTCATGACAGGGCCTGCGAGTGGCTCGCTATCGTAACGAGTTGACTCGACTGAGGTCTTACACCGCGTCGCACCAGCCATGACACTCGAGATCGATCCCCCCACGGCCTCGAGACAAGTCCCACGCAGCATGAACACCGACCTCATCAGCGACACACTGCGATCGGTCGGGACCATCATCGTGGTGACTCTGATCGGATCAGTGCTCGGGCTGCTCTTCGGCTGCGTGCTGGGCCTGCTGACACCCGACCTGTTCCGAGCCCTCTTCGGAGCCCGACACGTGGTGGTCCCCAATGGCGGACCGGTGATCTCTGCCGAGAGCCACCCGCTGGACCCGCTGTAGATCGGCATCGGCTTGGGCCTGATCAACGGAGCGATCATGGGATTCATCGCCCGGCTCATCACCGTCATCGCCTCGGCCTGGCTCCGCGTTCGCCGCAATGCCGCCGAGTCTGGATGATCTGGATGATCTGGATGATCTGGATGATCTGGATGATCTGGATGATCTGGATGATCTGGATGATCTGGATGATCTGGATGATCTGGATGATCCGATTTGCTCAGGCGTCGAACGAGTGCGAGGCCGCCACGGCCAGCTCGTCGCACCGCTCGTTCTCGGCATGACCGCTGTGGCCCTTGACCACGCGGAAACTGACATCGTGATGCACGAGCAACTCGTCGAGTGCCTGCCACAACTCGACATTCTTGACCGGCTTGAAACTCCGACCCTCACGCCGTCGCCACCCGTTGGCCTTCCAGCCCTTCATCCACTCCGATGCACCCTTGGCCACGTAGACACTGTCGGTGACCACCTCGACCTCCGAGACCCGGGTCAACGCCCGCAGACCCTCGATCACCGCCTGCAACTCCATCCGGTTGTTCGTCGTCGCTTCCTCGCCACCAGAGACTTCCTTCTCGGAACCGCTGGCCGGATGCCTCAGCACAAACGCCCAGCCACCGGGGCCGGGATTGCCGCGGCAGGCACCGTCGGTGAACAACTCGACCCGCGACATCGGCTCACTCGCACCGCAGACTGGCTCACAACTCGGCCAGGATCCCGCGATCCCAACCCCCTCAACTCCACCACCCAGACCGCTCTACCGCTCGCGGTAGACGATCCGGCCGCGGTTGAGATCGTAGGGGGAAATCTCGACGATCACTCGGTCGCCGGGCACGATCCGGATAAAGTGCTTGCGCATCTTGCCGGCCACATGGCACATCACCATGTGGTCGTTGTCCAGCTTGACACGGAACTGCGTGTTGGCCAAAGCCTCGGTCACGTTGCCTTCAGCTTCGATGGCCTCTTCTTTGGCCATGGGCGATCCATCCTCGCAGGGTGTGGGAGTCTCTCTAATGAAGAGGAGGATTATATCAGTGGCAGCACTTGGCAACCAACACCAGAGTGCCCCAAAGACGGCCCGTTGAGCCGACCGCGAGAGCGGACTAGGATGAGCCGGGACGCGAACGGGTGCGATGGAGTGAAACGGGGTGGAGCCGACATGACGCAATTCAGAACCGGAGTCCCACGGCGATGAGCCACTGCCTGGTCGCCCTGGGAGGCAACATCGGAGATGTCGCGGACACGTTCGCCGCGGCGCTGGACCTGCTGCAGGACCACCCCGACATCGATATCGTCCGGGTCAGCCGCTGCTTCGTTACCGAGCCGGTCGGAGCCGACGCCGGCGACACCTACCTGAATGCCGCCGCCGCACTCGAGACCTCCCTCGACCCCGCCGGACTGCTCGAAACCACCAAGTCCGTCGAAGCCGAACTGGGACGCCAGCAAGACCACGCCTCGTGGGAACCCCGCACCGTCGATCTCGACCTCGTCACCTGCGGAAACCAGGTGCTCGAGAGCGATCGGCTGCGAGTGCCCCACCCGGGCTGCTGGTACCGACGCTTTGTGCTCGATCCCCTCTGCCGGATCGCCGGCTCGACCCAACACCCACCCACCGGACTCACCTTCGACCAACTCCGACTCAGACTCCTGGTCCGACCCCTGCCCGTCTGGCTCGATCTCGAAGACCGCGAACAGCAGATCGCCGAGTTGGGAGAGCGGTTTCCCCAGGTCGAGTGGGTGGATGGCCCCGAGGCGGTTGCCGAGGCGGGGTTGGCTCTGCCGGGCAACCCCGCTCCGCCCGACTCGCTCGTCGATGTGCTCACCGCAGCCACCGGTGCCGTCGAACTGGCCGGAGACATCCCAGGATGGCCCGAGACGTAACAGCCCCCAGGGACTGGCTCCACAGGTGCCTGTCCCCCCCTCGACCCTCAAGCTACTTCACGCGGACCTGGGTCGAGAAGCCATAGCGGAGGTCTCCGGCGGTGTAGATCAGGTGGCCATAAAGCACCACATGGCCGCCGGGTTCCAGTTGCACGTCACCGTACAACACGTCGCCGTCACGCTGCATCTGGGTCATCGTGAACTTCGACTTGCGGAAATCGAGTGTCTTGCTGCGGGCCGACCAGAGTTGACCGGCGACCGGTTCGGGCTTCGACCTGATCTCCAGACGCAGGCCGCCCAGCTGGTCCTCGTGCTTCCAGCTGATCACCGGCATCTCGCGACCCGAGGCAATCGATCGGAAGAACAGGCCCAGGGTCGCGATCAACTGACGCTCGCCACCCTCGAGACCATGGCCGGCATTGGGAATGTACAGGGCGTACTTTTGACCGATCAGGTCCTTCCAGTAGTTGTTCAACGCATCGACACACCAGTAGGGGTCGTTGGTGCCATTGACGATCAGCTTGGGCTGAGTCAATCGGTCGAGGTACGCGTGGGGATCGACCCAGCCCCACAGGCCCAACTTGGGCTGCTTCTGCAGCAGGTCGATCAGGCCCTTGCTCGTGTAGTCGCGGATCTGGTCGCTGTACTTGCCCCACTGCTTCTTCTGGTGCTTCATCTGCACCGAAAAGTTCAGCGTGTCGATCACCAGCGGAGCCAGCCCGACCACACGCTTGTCGACGGCCGCCGTCAACCACGTGGTCCAGCCACGCTTCGAGGCGCCCGTGACCACGAACCGCTTGACCTCGGTCTTCCACTTGCTCGAGGCCACCTCCTGCACGGCGTCCATCGCCCGCACCGCACTCTTGACCATCGGGAACAACAGCGGCCAGCTGCGGTCCTTGGTCTTCAGGTGACGCAAAAAGGTCTCGCTGATCAGATCATCCTCGACCCGTCCGCCCAGCAAAGGCTGGTTGGGGACCTGGTAGAGGACCGCGACCCGGGCCGAGCAGTACCGCGCCAGGCGTCCGTACCGACGCAAGTCGCCCTCGGACGGCTCACGACCCGTCGAACCTCCGGTAATGAACAACAGGACCTGGTCGCCGTGAGTGATCCGGCGGGGCTCGACCACCAGCAATCGGTGCTTCCAGGTGATGCCCTGCCAGGTCTGGGAGACCAGCATCAGCCGATGGACCCGGCCTCCCTCGACGTCGTCAGACTTCTCGAGCGTCCAGGAGTAGGACGTGTCCGGTGCGGCCACGTACTCGTCCAGGGCCGTCTTCTTCTCGGCAGCCTGCACGAGGGTTGTGATCGAGACGATCGCCAGCAGGAACCACGACACCGTCGGAGCCGCTCGCCACGAAATGGTCCGCATTTGAAGAACTCCCAGTCTGACTCGCTTCGAGGGGCGTTGGTTGCAATGGAGGAAGATATCTAAGATAGTCGTTTTTCAATGAAATCCGACAGCCACACGGCCTCCCTGGCCCGGTGATCGGCTCGACACGACTCATGCTGCCAGCGGAGAACGACACCCGTGAGTGATCTTGCGACCCAGGTGGCCCAGGCCAAAGAGGCCCTCGATGCCCACACGGTCAAGATGGTGCAGTGGCACTTCAGTCCCGAAACCGGCTCACCCTTCTGGCTCGAACAGGTCGCCGACCTGGGTTTCGATCCCCTGAGTGACATCAACTGCTTCGAAGACCTCAACAAGTTCCCGCTCTTCGAAGACGACGCGCTGCGAGGCGGCCCCGTCTCGCGGTGGATCCCCAAAGGCCTCGCAGGCAAACCCGCCTACGTGTTCGAGACCGGAGGCACCACCGGGACACCCAAGTCGCGAGTCGTGATGGACGACTTCCGGATCGACTACGAACTGTTCAGCGAAACGCTGCCCGATGACAAGTTTCCGCCCGGATCCAACTGGCTGATGCTGGGTCCGTCGGGACCCCGACGACTCAGGCTCGCCGTCGAACACCTCGCACAGCACCGCGGTGGCATCTGCTTCTGTGTCGATCTCGACCCACGCTGGGTCGTCAAGCTGCTCAAGCAGGGCAAGACCGACGAAGCCAAGCTCTACGCCGAACACGTGATCGACCAGGCGATGACCGTGCTCGAAGCCGGACACGACATCAAGTGCGCCTTCTCCACTCCCAAGCTGCTCGAAGCACTCGCGCTGAGACTGATCGACAATGGCTCGAGCGTCGCCGAGACGGGGATCACCGGGATCTTCTGTGGCGGGACCGAGTTCACTCCCCAGTGGTACCGCTTCGCCCGCGAAGAACTGCTCGGGCCCGATGTCTACATCACTCCGACCTACGGCAACACCCTGATGGGCCTCGCCTGCGGAAAGCCGTTTGACCCCGCCGACGACTACAAGATCACCTACTACGCTCCCCAACCCAGGGCCGTGGTCGAGGTGGTCGATTTCGATGACCCCGCATCGGTCGTCGGACACGGCGAGACCGGTCGAGTGAAACTCTATACGCTGACCGACGAACTGTTCATCCCCGGGTTCCTCGAACGAGACGAGGGTGAACGCGAAGAGCCTCACGAGTTGTACCCGTGGGATGGAGTCAGCAGCGTGAGACCATTCCACGTGTTTGCCAAGACGACCACCGTGGGAGTGTACTAGCACACCTCCGGACCGCGTCACTCGAACTCAAGATCGGTGCCCCATCCGGGCACATCGAGACCAAGGACAAGACCATGATCGAGATTCCTGTCGTTCGCTGGGGTGAGCCGTACGAGAGCATGGAGAAGATGGACGTGGTCCACTTCGAAAGCGGCGAAATCCTGGCCCAGGTCCACGAAGCCAACGCCGGGCTGATCAGGATGGACATGCGGAAGGCCAAGCGGGCTCGTGAGATCCTGCGGGAATTCAGCATCGAACAGCTCGTCGGCATGGTCGCCGAGGCCGCCGACTACTACGTCGACGATACGCTGCCACTGGGCAACGGCGTGCAGTCGCCCGATGACTTCTGCAAGATGCAGTCGGCTACCACCGGATTGCCCGAACACATGTGCCGCATGAACATGACGAAGAACGCCTTCGTCATGAAACACATGGACCAGATCCTCGATGCCCTGACCCGAGGCCTGCCCTACGACATCCTCAGCAACGGATACGGTGTCGAGGATCGAGGCGTGATGGTCAGCTACCAGGCCAACTGCAACGCCGCCGGATGGGTGCTGCCCTCAAACAGCCCCGGTGTCCACACACTCTGGCTGCCGGTGATCCCGCTGCAAATCGGACTCGTGCTCAAGCCCGGACCCCAGGAACCCTGGACCCCCTACCGGATGTATGAAGCCTTCGCCAAGGCGGGAATCCCACGCGAAGCCATCTCGATCTACCCCGGGGGAACCGCCAAGGGACCGGAACTGGGCAGCGCGGTGCTCGAGTCCTGCGAGCGGAGCGTGATCTTCGGCGGATTGGCCACCATCGAACGCTACATCGGCAACCCCAAGGTCAGCGCGCACGGACCCGGGTTCTCCAAGATCTTCCTCGGTGACGACAAGGTCGACGACTGGGAACAGTACATCGACCTGATGGCCGACAGCGTCTATATCAACAGCGGACGCAGCTGCATCAGCTGCTCGGGGATCTGGGCCTCTCGTCACACCGCAGAAATCGCCGACGCACTGGCTCAGCGACTCGGTCCCATGACTCCGCTGCCCATGGACAACCCCGACAGTGGACTCGCCGCGTTTACAGTTCCCGGAGCGGCCGAGGCGATGAGCGGGCAGATCGACGACGGGTGCGACTCACCCGCAGTCACTGAAGCGACCGCAGAGTACCGCGATGGAGAACGCCTGATCCAGAACGAACGCTGCGACTTCCTCAGGCCCACCGTGCTGCACGTCTCCGACGCCGACGACACCATGGCCAATACCGAGTTCATGTTCCCCTTCTGCAGCGTCGTCGAATGCCCCCAGGACCAGTTCCTGGACAAGTGCGGCTACACGCTGGTCGGCTCGCTGCTCTCAGACGACGAAGCACTCGGCCGACAGTTCCTCGATGCCACCAACATCGATCGACTCAATATCGGTGAAGTCAAGACGATCCAGCTCAACTGGCTGCAACCCCACGAAGGAAATATCATCGATTTCCTCTTCCGGGCACGAGCCTTTCAGGACGCCCCGCCACCGCCGCATTGATCGACCCCGAGACCCCGTCTTTCCGAGTCGACGATTCCCGGTTATGCTCGCGGCATGACGCCCCCAGGCAGCTCATTGCGATTCGGCAACAAGACGCACACGGTCCTGTGGCTCGCGCTCTTCCTGCTGGCAACAGACTCCGTCGCGACCGGCCAGGCCACCCCCAAACCCACGTCGCGGAAACAGATCCGCACCGAGGTGAGGGTCGAGTTGATCACCGATCGACGCGGGGCGCCCCTGGCCGCTCAACGATGGGCCAAGCTGTTCCAGAACTTCAAGGTTCCGCTCAGAATCCGACGGAGCGTCGGAGGCGAACGGACCTCGGTCCGAGAAAAAACCAGCTCCCGACTGCGACAGGTGACCGTGATCGGACTGCTCGATCGCTCGGGACGCATTCTCGTACCCGGCAAGTCCTTCTCACCGGGTAACCCCAATGCGCTGGGCAAGTGGCTCGAGGAACTCAAGGCCTTCGGTGCCAAGGGCAACCCCACGGGACAACCCGCCTTCGGACTCTCCGAAGGACAGTTCAATACCCTCTTCGAAATCCTCGCCCAGCCGTTTCAGAAGGACCTCAAGGGACAGACGCTCGGAGAGGCCATCCGCTCTCTGGGACTCCCCGCACACCTGAAACTCGACCTCGCACGGCTCGGGTCTGACTCCCGGTACCGGCTACCGGCCCGGACCAACGGACCGGGACTCTCACGAGGCACCACGCTGGCAGCACTCCTGGCCACCAGAGGCCTCGCGTTCCAGCCCCGACGCACGCCCGCCGGAGATATGGAACTGCGGATCCTCAAGACCCCCGCACTGAAACGGGGAGCGAAGACCCCGCCCAAGGGACGGGCCTGGCCGCTGGGATGGCCACCACGACTCAGCCGAATCAAGACTGCTCGACCGCTGTTCGAAATCGTACCCGTCGAACTCAACGACGCCGCCTTCCTCGACGTCATCGACGCGATCGTCACCAAGACTGAAATCCCCATGCTCATCGATCACCACCGACTCGCCCAACAAAACATCGACCCCAATACGCTCACCGTCACCATCAAGCCCAAGAAAACCTCCTGG
>CAUZJR010000100.1:0-13722 GCA_963580005.1 Planctomycetota bacterium | reverse complement strand
ACCGCAGATGCCGACCAGGTGAGCCGACCCGACCAACCCGGCCGACCGCTTTCGGGCCAACCGCTCGGTGCCTCGAGTCCGAGTCGCACGCTGCCGTTCATCGAAACGACCGAAACGACCGACCCGGCCGCGCCCGCCGACCTCCGATACCCCGGATGCTCGATTCGACTGCAGCATCAAGAGGTCGGCATCCATGGCCGTGAGACACCCGAGAGGACTGGTCAAGACTGGTCAAGACTGGGCGAACTTTTGGGCCGGGCATTCTGACGGCCGCTTCGAGGGCTGCAAACCCCAAAACACGCTCAGCAACGCCGACCGCTCACCGAGCGGGCGGCTCGGTGGGCGGCGAAGCCCCCGCGTCGGGCCCCGTCTCACCGGCCGGCTCACTCACCTCGTACACGCTGACGTGGCGGTAGGGGGTCTCGAGCACCAGCACGCACATGGCGGCCAGGTAGAGTCGGCCGGCGATGTCGGACTTTTCGGCCGGCTGGCCCTTCGGTTGAGCCGGATGCCAGCTGCCCCGCACATCAGCCCCCTTGCGAGTGCTTCCGGTACGGGCCTGGTGCGTGACGATCTGGTCACGCACCGCACGGTACCAGTCCTCCCACTCCGCTCCACCCACGTTGTGCAGCACCTGTGCCGTGTAGTACCACGCGTAGACATTGCGTCGCCCGTTGTCCCATTCCGGCTTGTGCCGCTCACCAAGCAGGTACCGCGTGCCGCTCTCCAAGGCCGGATGCTCGCGAGGCCAACCCAGCCACTGCCGACACAGCAACCCCTCGGCGGTCATCGCATGAGACTCTCCGAATTCCGGCTCGTAGCGATAACGGGCTCCGTCCTGCAGTTCGACGGTGTCCAGGAAGTTCGACGCCAGGATGAACGACTGTTCGGGCACCTCGATGTCAGCGATCCGAGCGGTATGCAATGCCATCAACGCCCAGCCGGTGACCGACAGGTCGGCCCGGGTCAGGGGAGTCTGAGGCTGGTACTTCCAGCCACCGATGGTTGGCTGCTGCGTGGTGACCAGGAAGTCGACCGCCCGCCTGGCTGCTTCGCGCAACCCTCGATCAGCCGTCAGGGCCACCGCCTCGCACAACACGATCGTGCCCATCGAGTGAGCGTAGAAGGCCTCCTCACGACCGAACTCGTCGATGTCGAACAGGTTTCCGTCGGGCCGCTGCTGACCGGCCAGCCAGTTGAGTCCCCGGGCCACCGTCTGCTGGTGATCGCCGCCGGTGTGGTTGAATCCGGCACCGAGGAATGTCAGCAGTGCCAGGGAAGTGGCACCGGTGTCGGTCCGAGCGGTCCGGCGGCCGGCGTCGGGGTAGCCTTCATGCAGCCGCCAGTTCCCGGTCGGCTGCTGCTGCCGGGAAAACCAGCCCAGGGCACTGCGGACCGCCAGGTCGCTCTTGCCACCCTCGTCGATCTGCAGCAACAGCTTCCGCTTCAACTCCGGAGTCCTCATCGCCAACCGGCCCGAGACACCGATCGGCTTGACCGCCGGGCGGTTGGGTCGCAGCGGCATCGGAGTCATCGGATCCGGTACCGGCGGCGGCACGGCGGTGGGCGCCCCGTCGGGCACCGATGCGATTTTTACCGGCGCCCGAGACGCCTGCTTCTGTTCGACTTCCCGAGCGGTCAGCCAGCGGAGATCGAGTGGTTCTTCGGGGAACAGTTCATCGCTGTCCAACAGAAACCAGCTCAGTACGGTCAGGACCAGCACGTGAGTCGCCACGCTGACAACCGCTCCGAAACTGCCCCCCTTGAGACCTCGGTGAAGACGTTGAGTGCTCGTCGACGGATTGACCGGGCCGGCCACGCGGATCAGCGACCGACGACGGCGGCGTCCGCGAGGTGTCCCACTGCTCGGGCCGGGACGATCGGCTGCAGGACCCGATTCCGACATCACGCTCGTCCCGGCCGGTGACTGGGTTGGGGGAGATTCAGCACAACGCAGCGGACCTGGTGAGGATTCCGACGCTCACCACGACACGTCTCGATTCTAACGCATTGCGTTACGAAAGAATTGGCGATTCGGCCCGGACCACCACCGCCGCACTCTGGCCAAACTCGGTTCGGTTGCACGAGAGTCCCAGGTGGCTCGAGAGTTCTACCGGGGCCTGGGCAACAATATCGAGTCGGCAGCCG
Organism: Planctomycetota bacterium; assembly: GCA_963580005.1. Lineage (GTDB taxonomy): Bacteria > Planctomycetota > Planctomycetia > Planctomycetales > Planctomycetaceae > UBA8437. The sequence goes on along the minus strand of CAUZJR010000100.1, from coordinate 11,574 downwards.
TCTTCGGCCGAGCGGAACCCGCGGGTGAAGGGGGCCAGTCGGTGGGCCGCCGACAGCAGGCAGCCGGCCAGTTCCAATGCTCCACCCCCGGCATCCGAATGGCCCAGGTAACCGGCCAGGGCCGTCACCGGCACACTTCTTGCCGAGTCTCCCAGCGCAATCTCGATCGCCCGAGCCTCGATCGAGTCCTCCTCGGGCGAGCCGGTGGCACCGGCGTTCACATGCCCCAACTCACCCGGCTCGATCCCCGCGTCCCCCAATGCCGCGGCGATCGCGTTGACCAGGCCTTCTCCGGCCACCTGCCCGTCGCATCCCGCTCCACACCCGATCACCTCACCATGTACCGTCGCACCCCGTGCCCGGGCAGTCTCCAGCCTCTCGATCACCAGTGCCGCAGCACCCTCGCCGAGCACCGTGCCATCACGCTGTGCGTCGAAGGGACGGCAGGCCGTGGCGGGGTCGTCGACGTGTTGTGAGAGCGTGCGGCTGAGGCTCAACTTGACCAGATCGATCGGCTGCAGCAGCGAACCGCTCGCTCCGACCACCATGCAGTCGGCCGCGCCCCGCTCGATCACGCGGACGCCTTCGGCGAGAGCGAGCAGTGCGGAGGTGTCACGTGAGGTGATCGTGTTGTTGGGTCCGCGGGCGTCGAGTCCGATCGAGACATGGCAGGCGGACATGTTGGGCAGCCGCCGAAGCAGCCACATCGGCGCGATCCGGCCCAGGCTGTCCTCGCCCCAGCGAGTCCAGTTGATCGCCTCGTCGGCATCAGCTTCAGCCTCGGGATCGACGAACCCGGTCGCCGCGGCGAGGTCTTCGGGCAGGCTCGAAATCCGACCGGCCCCGAACGACACTCCCACACGCTCGGGATCCAGGTCGCCCCGAGCCAGCCCCGCGTCGTCGATGGCCAAGCGGCTGGCCGCCACGCCCAACTGGATGTCTCGCGACATCACCTTCAGCAGCTTGCGGGAGGGGAGGTAATCGAGAGGATCGAAGTCGGTGATCTCGGCAGCCAGCCGCAGGGGCAGGGGCAGGGGGGCCGGAGAGGGGGCGGACAGTTCGGCGATTCCTCCACGACCTGCCGCCAGGCTCGCCCAGAACGACTCGTGACCGATCCCGATCGGTGACACGACCCCGACGCCGGTGATCACGACACGTGCTGCGTCGTCGCCGGAAGCCATGGGGATCCCTGCGGGATGAGAGGAGAAAAGGAGTCGTGAGGGGTGGTGACGAACGATGTTGCGGAGGGGAGGCAATTCTGCGAGTCGATTCCGGTGGTGTCAACCGCGGCTCCGCTGCGACGAAGCCCCAGGTGGGTGCGAGCCTGGAGATGAGGATTCCGCGGTTTGAGCGGTTGAGCCGAGACGACTAGAATCGACGGACACAGCGAGAGTGGCGGAATTGGCAGACGCGCCAGATTTAGGATCTGGTTCCCGATTGGGATTGGGGGTTCGAGTCCCCCCTCTCGCACTTTGTTCTCATCGCCGCTCGCAGGGTCACACGAGTAGGCTGTGAGTGAGCCTGAGATGGCCTTTGGGAATGAATCTGGAGAGAGCTGTGATGTTGCATCGATCACCTTCAGCAATATGCCTCCTGGCTATTGCTCTATCCTGTTCGATGGTGACTGCCCAGGGCATCAACGCTCCAGAACAACGGGAGTCGTCGCTTAAAGGCACTTACTACAAGGCCGTTGTGCCGGACACGCTGGACCTGTCAGAACGGGCCCGGCTGGCTGTGAATGCGATTACAGGAGCTGCCGACCCTCACAACAACTACGAAGTGTTTCAATGTGGACACTGCGATCAGCAGCCGGCGAACTTCAACCACAACCACGGGGGGCCGTGTCTGTCGAAGGCGATCGACGTGATTCCGCGGATGAGACGCATGAGCGGCAGCCGACAGAATGAAGACTTCGACCGGAAGATCGTCAACAGCATGCTGAGGGATGTCGACGAAAACGGGCTCTGGTGGATCAAGGGGGAGGGGCGGCCGTGGCGGCATCAGTTCGGCGAGAAGACGTACTGGCCGTTTCCGCAGGGGCGATTGATTGTTGGCCTGCTGGCGTGGCACGACTACGACCGCAATCCGAATTGGCTGCCGATTACCAAGAAACTGGTCACGGGACTCCACCGGGTCGCGGGACAAAACAAACAGCGAGCCTGGTTCCAGAACAGCAGCCAGCCAGACCTGGGACTGGCGGGTTTTGCGGAGAGCTACGAGAAATCCAAACGCAGCAGGATGCGATATCAGCTGTTCCTGGAAGCCGCTCCACGCAAGGGCGGTGGCAGTTGGTCCGTCGATCGCGTCACGCTGGAGTATCCAGGCGCCAAAAAAGTTGCTCTCGACGACGACTTCAACTCGGCAAACATCAAGAAGTCGAATTGGGTCACCATCGTCAATGACGATGGTGCGTCGATTCTGCAGAAAGACGGTGCACTGCGGTTCGAGAATCGGACCGTGAACCGCTATCGCTGGAACACGCAGATTGTTCACAGTCGCGGTTCGTTCCCCGTGGTGGAAGAGGGTCACGGATTGCGGGTGACCCTACACATCAAAGGCAACCGGAACGCCCATTACATCGTTGGTCTGCTTCCGGAGTTCAAAAAGTATCCAGGGCACCAGCCGCCAAAGCCCCCTTTCGGGTTTCATCAGTCTGCCGGGGAAAAGCGACTTCTGTATCCGATGAGGTCCGACTTCAACGTGCCCGTCGACATCGGTGGTCGGAATTCGAACTACGCCATTCGCATCACGCTTGGCGGGGATTCCGGTGTTCTCTGGGAATACGACCTTCGCGATAACAACGGTTGGCAAACGGCTCGCAAGGGGCAAAGTTCGGTTGCTGAACCAGGCGCTGTGGAGATGCAAGTCAACGGGAATCCGTTACGAGCGCTCTCGCAGTGGTACGCACAGACCGGCGACAAGGATTCCCGACAACTCGCGGCAAAAGTCGCCCGCTTCATGACCAAGCGGGGACACTGGGGTAGCACGGCCGAAGGTCCCAGCATGGCGGACCCTTACGAGCAGGCAAGATGGCAGGGCCACTTCCATTGGTTTGCGACCGGAGTCGTTGGCCTGGCCGACTACGCTACGACGACCAACGACGTGCAATTGCTACGGTACTTGAAATCGTACTACGAGTATTCGCGACAGTTCGGCATCGTACGGATCGGGTTCTTTCCCGCAGTCGTCTCAACATTGGCTCAGCGGCGAGATGCCAGCCAGCGGATCTACGGCGGAACCGGACAGAATGACGAAGGTTGTGCCCTGGCGGACATGATTGACATTGCCATCATGCTGTCCGAGGCGGGAGTGGGTGACTACTGGGACGACATTGATTCGATGGTCCGCAATCACCTCGTCGAGCATCAGTTGCTCGACCGCCAGCGACTCAAGCACATTGTCTCGCATTCTCCGAAGTTCAAGATGCTACCCCGCATCAACAACACCGAGAACGTGATCGAACGTAACATCGGTGCGTTCGCGTCCTGTGCCGAACCGACGAAGATGTACGCATGGTGGACCATGTGTTGCAACGCCAACATGATGCTCGCCATGCACAAGGCGTGGGACGGCATCGTGCGATTCGACAACGGTCAGGCGCAGGTGAACCTACTGCTCAACCGCGCTTCACCCTGGGTCGACATCGACAGCCACCTGCCGTACGAGGGAAAAATTGTTCTCCGGAACAAAACCGCTGAGCGAATGAGCGTACGGATGCCGTTGTGGGTCGACAGGAAAGCGTTGCGTTGCGAAGTGAACGGACAAAAGGTTCCGCTGCGTTGGCTGGGCCGTCAACTACAGATAGAAGCCCTTCGACCCAAAGACACGATCACGATCACATTCCCGATGGTGGAAACAACCGAAAAGCACACCGAACGCACCTACAACACGACCTATACCTGCCGCTTCAAAGGGAACACGCTGATCGACATCTCACCACGCCCGCAAGAATTCAGCCTGAAACGCATCAGTTCGGACGATGGCAGGTTCACCGAATTGAACAAAGAGATGGCTTATCCGCTCTACCAGCGAGCCCACCTGAACGCGAACACGGCGCCCATCAAAACAGTGATACGGTACGTCCATCAACACTGACCGTCGTGGCTTCCAACAGGAAACACCAGCGAGCAGTCCAGCGTATCAACGCGGCGGTGGGATGGCGAAACGGTGTGGCGACGACCCCGCGAGAACGCCTACGCCCCCTCGCCCGACGCCAGGGAGCATGGTTCGGATCTGGCGGGTTGAACGCCGGGGGGTCGGTTCGGTTCCTGGGCGACAGGAGGGGCCCCACGAGTGCATGAGGCCAGATTTAGGATCTGGTTCCTGATTGGGATTGGGGGTTCGAGTCCCTGCGACGGTCGTGTTGAGCGACCTGTTATGCGGAAATGTCTCGCACGTGCAGAATCTCGCGTGTGGCCACGGGCCGAATGTCGCTGGGCTCGAGCATGACCACGGCCAGGGTTGAGCCGCTGCCCGCGACAAACTCGACTTCGAAGGCCTTGCCAGCGTTGTAGACGTGTACGATCGCGACAACATCCCCAGCCTCGAGGCCGTGATCGGCCAGTGATCGCGTCAAGACGATGCTATCGTGTTCGTTCATTTTCTGTCGCCTGGTCAGGATAGGCCGTCACCAACCGTGGCCCAAGGGCATCGGACTCGGCAATCCAAACCGTCCGGAGATCGATGCGATGGCCATTCGGGCATAGCGTCCGAGTTCAGCGGGTCGGCGGCGCGGCCGACAGCCAGATGGCCCTTGTGAAAACACGAGTGGAGGCGAACGGCTCCGCTTTAGCGTCGTGTTCGGCGGATGCTCGTCTTAGCCAGAGTCGATCCGTTGAACCACGATCAGAATGTGTGAATTCAAATCCGAAATGCAACGTCACGGATCCTCGGTGAGCCGGAGAGGCTTTGCCTTCTGCCAATGAGCCCACCCAACTGTCGCCCTGGGTCGAAGACCCGGAAACACCGGCGATAGCGTGCGCGACGGCGGTCGCCTTTGGGGGTCGCTCGGCGGATGGGTAGAATCACCGGTTCTTGCCGCACCTGAGACCACCGACGGCGAGACGATTGAGGCTGAACCAGCGCGGGCACGGTGACTGCCGGCGGTGTCGTTCAGGGTGACGCGGGTCGCTGGCCGTATCCGGGGATGCGACCTGAACGAGATCAACAACGCGTGCCCAACTCTGATTTTATTTTCGACCTCGAACCCGGTGCTGACAGCTCGGAAATCAACGCGGCGTGGAAACGAGCAGCCATTCGGTGGCACCCCGACAGGCCACAGGGTGACGCAAAACGGTTCATCGAGGCACAAAAAGCCTATCAACTGCTCAAGCAGTGGTCGGCCCGCCCAAAGACGAATCCGCATCGGACGAGACACCAATTCCACCGGGACCGGGACCGGGACCGGGACTCGCATTCGCACTCGCACTCGCACTCGTACCCGAGCGAACCGATCTGGATCCAGTTCCTGACTGGCGTCGTCCAATTGCTGAGCATCGTGACACTCTTTCTCCCCGGCCCGATCGCGGTGATCGGGGCAGTCTCTTTCCTCCTTGGTCTCGCTCTCCGTCCGGAGATGGACCCGGACCCTGGTTGGGTGGTCGCAGTGGTTGGCAGTTGGGTCTGGATCATTGGGTACGTGCTGATTTGCATCCTTATCACCAACTTCGAATCCTGGTTTCAGCCGAAGTCTCGTCAACCGGTCAATCCGCGGAAACCCCATCGAAGCCGCACTGCAGAACATGCCATAGTCTGCGGATTATTGTCGGCCACGGCGTTGTTATGGCTCACTCTGTTCATCCTCTGCTGCCGCTCCGGTGGCCTGTTGTTGGCCCTGATCAACCCGTTGCTCCTGGCGGGGGCCGCAGGCTGGTTGTGCGTGCTTTTGACTCACCTCAAGCCGGAACACGCCGCGCGTCTACGGAACGGAACCACCAATCTGTTAGTGATGGGGTTCTTCGCGCAGCTCAGTGCTGCTGGAACCCACACGAGACTGGCGGAGGCGGGCGGATCGGATTTCTGGCCGGGATTGGTCACGCTCGCACCCGTCGCTCTGCAAGGTGCCTACCTGGGAGCCTTCTGCCTGTCATTCTGGTGGTACGCGTCCTGGTCGTCGCCCAATCGGCACCGCTGGTGGATGATCCTCGGACTCGTGCACCTGGAAGCGATGGTCCTGTTCTTTTTCGAGGGTCTCCCATCGGAAGGCTCGATCATCGATTTTGTGATGTTCCTGCTGATCGGATTCTCTCCCTGGGTGCTCGCAACAGTCGACGGTTGGCGGCGGAGATGACGGCCCGATGCCCGTGCTGACGAAAGACGTGGCCCCACAACACAGAGATTCCAGCATGAGAGTGTCACAATGCGACTTTGACATATTCTCTGGCCTCTGCCCAACCGGTCTGCCGATGCGCACAAGAGTCCCTGTCGCCGCGACGCATCGATGGGGTCCGATGTTGCAAATCCCTCGAAAACGTGGGATCCTAGCGGCTGAGGCCGTTCGGAATTCCGGACAAGACTGCCCGAGGAATCAATCATGCTGAGGTTCTGGGATCGATCGATCCGACACTGCGACGGGGTCTCCCGCCGCCAGTTCCTTTCAGCCGGAGCCGCCGGATTCGGTGGCCTGACGTTGGCCAGCCTGTTGCGGGCCGAGAGCGCCGCCGGGATCGGGTCCTCGCACAAGGCGATCATCAATATCCATCTCGACGGCGGACCGCCGCAGATGGACACGATCGATATGAAACCCCACGCACCCTCCGAGATCCGTGGCGAGTTCCTGCCGATCCAGACCAACCTGAACGGGTTCCAGATCTGCGAACTGTTCCCCAAGATGGCCGCGATGGCCGACCGCTTCTCATACATCCGCTCACTGGTCGGATCGGCCGGCCGGCACGATGCATTTCAGTGCCAAAGCGGATTCGGACCCAACGACCTGAAGTCGCTGGGCGGCCGACCGGCGATGGGGTGTGTGATCAGCCGACTGATGGGATCGACCGAGGACGTCGCGCCGACGTTTGTCGACTTGATGCAGGGCCGACCCCTGGTCCGCAACAGCGGTCGACCCGGGTTCCTGGGACCCTCCTACGGTCCCTTCCGCCCCGATCTCTCGCAACTCTTCGCCCGCGAACTCGAAACCGGCATGAAGGGCGAACTGGCCCGACTGGGCAACAACCACACCACCAGCCTGGTGCTCAACCCCGACATCCCCCTGGGCCGTATCCGCTCGCGACGTACTCTGCTCGCCGGACTCGACCGGATCAAGCGGCAGGCCGATGCCAGTGGCATGATGGACGCCATGGACCGCTTCACCCAGCAGGCCGTCGGCATCCTCACCTCCGGGCGCTTCGCCGAAGCACTCGACTTCAACAACGAACCACCCGAAGTCCTCGCACGCTACAAGACCGCGCCCGACTCGATCGAACGCTTCGCGACCAGCGAGAGTCCCGAGGGATCGATGAAACTGTTGCTGGCTCGCCGGCTGATCGAGGCGGGGGTCCGAGTGGTCAGCCTGACCATCAGTGACTTCGATACGCATTCGAAAAACTTCCCGCGGATGAGACAGATGGCGCCGATCATCGACCAGGGCCTGACCGCACTGGTCGAAGACCTCGAAGAACGAGGCATGCTCGATGATGTCACGATCGTGGCCTGGGGCGAGTTCGGACGGACGCCACGAGTCAACAAGAACGGCGGACGCGACCACTGGCCGCGAGTCAGCCCGGCGTTGATCGTCGGAGGCGGATGCCAGAGTGGACAGGTGATCGGCAACACCGACCGACAGGCCGGTGCCCCCACCGAGAGACCGGTCCACTTCAAGGAAGTCTTTGCCACGCTCTACCACAACCTCGGCATCGACGCCTCCAAGACCACCATCGACGACACCCGAGGTCGACCCCAGTACCTGCTGGACGCCGGCGACCCGATCCGAGAACTGGTCTAGAGCCACAGTAGGCTCCGGAGCCAGTCCCTGGGGGACGCGATGGTAGAGACCTTCGCGATCGAAGAGACACAGCTGCCCGAGATGCTGATCGCGGGGTACCGGATGCGAGGTGCCTACAGCGAGTGCCGGATCGGATTCAAAAAGGTCTACCGCCGATTCGGTATGAAAACCGCCGGGCCGGGGATGTTCTTCAAGGGCAACCCCGCGAAATACCTCACCGAGATCCAGTTCCTGGTAACTCCACGCCAGGATCAGACGCCGCCTGCGGAGAGCTGAAAGCCCGCCTCAAGCTCAACGTCGCCATCCACCGACCAATCAAGTAGAATCGATATGTTCTGAGCAACAGGCAACAACCCGCCTGTTTGGCCTGGAGACCCGCGTCATGCTGAGCATCCTGGAACGTCACGGAGGATCGCGGCGCGAGATGACTCGCCGTGAACTGCTCTCCGTCGGCAGTCTCGGACTCGGCGGACTCACCCTGCCCAACCTGCTGGCCAACCAGGCCCAGGCCGGCGTCGGCCGCAGCGTACTCAGCGGCAAGAGCGTGATCTTCCTGTTCCAGCAGGGAGGCCCCAGCCAGTTCGAGACGTTCGACCCCAAGCCCGACGCACCCGGCGGGATCCGCACGGTCAATGGCACGATCCAGACCAGCCTGCCGGGCGTATTTTTTGGTGGGACGATGAGCCGCCTGGCGCGTCACGCCGACAAGCTGACCGTTGTCCGCAGCTACCAGACCAACAATGGCGGCCACAACATCAAGCCGTTTGTCGGCCCCGATTCCCTGAACGCCAACCTCGGCGTCCACTACGCCCGCGTCGCCGGCACCACTCGATCCGACACCGGCCTGCCGACCAACATGGTGCTGTTTCCTCAATCGGTCAGCGACAAAGTGACCCGCGGCCGTGCCCGCGGCAACCTGAGCGCCACCGGTGACTACGGCGACACCTTCGCCCCCTTCGTGCCCGGAGCCGGAGGCAAGTTGCAGGAAAATATGACGGTTCGGCTCGACCGCGACCGCCTGTTCACCGACCGCCGCGAACTGCTGCAGCAACTCGATCGGCTCAACAACCGCCTCGATGCCTCAGGCCAGTTCGACACCATCGACTCGCTGACCTCGCAGGCCTTCCAACTGCTGCTCGGCGGAGGAGTCCGCAACGCCCTGGACCTCTCGACTGTCGACCGCAAGACACTGGCCCATTACGACACCGCTCACTTGGCCCGGTCTCACAACTGGGACAAGGTCAACCGCGGCAAGCGAGGCTACTACACCGGTCACGCCAAGACGCTGGGCCGACTGCTGCTGACGGCCCGGAGATTGTGTGAGGCGGGTTGTGGGTTCGTCACACTGCATGCCAGCTACGACGGAGTCTGGGACATGCACGCCGACTCGAACAACCTCGACATGGTCGACGGCATGGAAGCGGTGGGAACCACGTTTGACCATGCGGTGGCGGCGTTCATCGAAGACATCGAAGCCCGCGGACTGCAGGACGAGATCATGCTGGTCTGCAGCGGCGAAATGGGACGGACTCCCAGGATCAACAAGCGAGGTGGCCGGGATCACTGGGCACGACTCGCGCCGTTGCTGATCTACGGCGGAGGGCTGGAGGGTGGCCGAGTGATCGGGCAGTCGACCCGCGACGGCGGACAACCGACCGCCGATCCGCTGGGACCCAGGCACCTGATCTCCTCGATCCTGCACACCGTCTTCGACGTCGGCGAACTCAGGCTAAGACCCAGTGTCCCCACCCCGATCAACCGCCTCGCCGAACACGCCACAATCCCAGGCATGGGATAAAACCGGAGCCCCCCCAGGGGCGCAGATGCCTGTCCCACCCCCCCCTCCACCACCTACAGCTCGCTCAACCAAGACGCCTCGAGCACAAACACCTCGTCGATCTCGCGGTCCGAACCGTAAAGTGCATCGGTACCCGGTCCACCGACGAGAGTATCGAGACCTCCGTGGCCCCGCAGCAGGTCGTCGCCACGTCCGCCCAGCAACAGGTCGCGGCCACCTCCACCCAGCAGCGTGTCATCGCCGTCACCTCCCAGGATGGTGTCGTTGCCCGATCGCCCATTCAGACGATCTCGTCCGCCACCGCCGGCGAGCACGTCGTTGCCGCGGCCCCCGTCGAGATGATCGCCCGAGACTCCGCCCAAGAGCACGTCGCGGCCATCACCACCCAGCAACGTCACCGCGTGGCTGAACTCTCGAGCATCCAGGCGATGCCCCGCGTCGCCGGCCACCAGCACAGCCTGCTCGATGCTCGCCAATCGGTCGGTACCGCGACCGACCAGGTGAGTGTCGCTGAGTACGAGGTCCGCCTCGGCAGACTCCTCAACCCGGTCGACACCACCCTGGCCGATCAAACGGTCATCTCCCATCCTTCCTCTCAACACGTCTCGACCAGCACCGCCTCGCAGCGTGTCGTCACCGGGACCGCCATCAAGGACATCGTCGCCACCGCCGCCATTGACCCGGTCAGACCCCGGGCCACCCAGCAGTACGTCATCCAGCCGACTGCCCTGCAGACGATCGTCTCCGCCACCCGCCGCGACACTCACACGGTTCAACAGCGGCAGATCCCGATCCCTGATACCAGACAGGTTGATCGTGTCCTCGCCGTCGGTGCCGATGATCTCGAGTCCTCGAACGCCCTCGGCCGAGACCAGCGTCGCAAACGTCATCTCTTCGGCACCGCCGCTGATCTCGAAATGACCCTCGCTGCTTCCAATCGACAGCATCCCCTCCTCGATCATCCGAACCTCAAGGACTCCGGTCGCGGAATCGAAATGCGTCTCGAAACCCGGCAGCACCGCAGGCTCACCCGGTTCCTCGAAGTCGTACTCCCACTCCACCAGATGCACTTCGCTGGCGGCCGGCATCGAAAACGCCAACCGCCCCGACCCCAGATCCCAATCCACCTTGGCGTCCATCGCCTCGGTCTCGGCCAGTTCCTGCTCGTGCAGCACCGACCCGGTCCCGGCATCCACAACCACCAGCGATTCGATCGAATTAACTCCCGAGGCCACCTTGTGCTGTCCGATCAAAACGCCCGCCGACTCGCCAACCACCCGCTCGACACCCTCGATCGTCCCGCCCGTCTCCAGGGTCTCCGCGTCAATCGCCACGTTCCAGGCGTAGACCGTGTCCGACTCGGAACTGTGAAACACTGCCCGAAAGGCGTACGTTCCCTGGACGTCGCGATCGATGGCGACTTCGACCGAGTCTTCGACCGACGCGGCAAACCCGTGGCTCTCCTGAAGCCGATACAGTCGCGAATCGTCCTCGAGATAGACGAACACACGGCGATCATCGGGATTGGAAATGTCGACTGCAGCATTGAGTCTTCCGGGGCCGTCTCCGGGCAACGAGCCACCCAGGTCAGTCACCGCCAGGACCTCGCGACTGGCCGAATCGACAACCACCACCAGGCCCTGCTCGGCCTGCAACGCCACCAGCAGGCTGCCGTCGGATGCGAATGACATGTCCGAGAGCGTATCGCTGTAGGAGGCGACCACCCCGTGCTCGGCCAGTGAGATCGTCTCCAGGAGTTCCAGCGTCTCGAGATCCCGCACCTCGATCACGGGCTCGAAATGGCTGAAGATGAACAGCACGTTGTCCTCCTCAAATG
>CAUZJR010000099.1:0-13738 GCA_963580005.1 Planctomycetota bacterium | reverse complement strand
AGGATTCTCAAGGCCGCCGGATCCCTTGAAGGATTCGGGCTGGTGCTGGGCGTCGGCAACGGATCGCTGATCGAAGCCCTGGCAAGGCAGAGCCAGTTGAGATTGATCTGCGTCGACCCCGACCCGGCTCGGATCAACGCACTCAGAAAACGACTCGACAAGGCCGGACTCTACGGGCACCGCGTGGCCGCCTTCGCCGCCGACCCGCTGACCTGCGGACTGCCACCCTACATCGCCAACCTCGTTACCTCCGAATCACTCGAATGGGCCGGGGGACCCGACCTGGGTCCGAAACTGGCACGGCTGGCGTTTGGCTGCCTGAGACCCTACGGGGGAACCGCGGTGCTGGGGATTCCCGGAGACGGAGCCGCCGGGTTCCTCGAGGAAGTCGTCAAGATGAAACTGCCCGCCGCCAGGACCAGCGAGACCGACGGCCTGGCAGTGATCCGACGCGAAGGAGCCCTGCCGGGATCCGCCGACTGGACCCACGAATACGGCGACCCGTCCAACTCGCTGATGTCCCAGGACCAATTGGTGCGGGCCCCGCTGGGAGTGCTGTGGTTCGGTGGCCCCGCCTCCGATGGCAGCCTGTTCTACAACCGGCACTACTGGGGACCGAGCATGGCCGTCATCGAAGGACGCATGCTGCTGCAGGGGCCCGGCAAGCTGTCGGCCGTCGACGTCTACACCGGTCGCATCCTCTGGCAGGTCCCCCTGGTCGACGACGAAAAGTACCGGGCCGGACGACGAGGCAACGACTTCGAAAAGGTGCTCGCCGGGTTCCACTTCCTGGCCGTCAAGGACGGCATCTACCTGGTCCACAAGGGACGCATCCTGAGACTCGACCCGAAAAACGGCAAACAGGTCTCCGTCTTCCCGCCTGCGGCCAAGGGAGATACCTGGGGCCGTATCCGGGTCCAGGGCGACCTCCTGATCGGGACCATCCACCGTACCCAGGGCAAGCGAGGACGCGTGCCCGCCGAAGTGCAGGTGCTCAACCGATACACCGGAAAACTGATCTGGAAACACACCGCGCAGATGACCATCCCGCTGGTCGCCGTCAGCGACGATACGCTCTATTGCCTGGATGGGATCTTCGAGGGACTCTTCAAGGACTGGGCACGCAGAGGACTGGTCCCCAAGTCCGAGCCGATTCGCTACCTCAAGGCACTGGACCTCAAGACCGGCAAACTGAAATGGAAGTACACCACCGACCTCGTCGTGACCTGGATGAACTACTCCAAGGATCACGACGTCCTGATGGCCTCGAACAAGAAAGGCATGGTGGCCTATCAGGGCGCCGACGGTGAGGAACTGTGGCGGAAGTACAGCGAAGGAAAAGGGTTCCGCGGGCACCCCGAGAGCTACTGGGATCGGGTGATCGTTTCGGGCAACCGGGTCATCGACCAGCGAGGACCGGGCAAGGCCTACAACATCCGTACCGGTGAACCGATCCTGAGACGCGATCCGATCACCGGCAAGGACGTGCCGTGGGAATTCACCAAGAGCGGCCACCACTGCAACTACGCCATCGCCAGCCCGCACCTGGTGACCTTCCGAGCCGCCTCGGCCGGGTTCACCGATGTGGAAACCGGCAACACCGCTCGGCTGCAGGGATTCCGCTCGGGATGCCGCAACAGCCTGATCCCCGCGGGCGGAGTGCTCAATGCACCCAACTTCGCTCATGGCTGCGTCTGTGGCTACTCGCTGTTCACTTCGCTCGCGTTCACGCACCTGCCGCAGGCCGAAATGTGGAGCTACAGCGCGTTGAAGTCGAGTGACCTGTCGGTCAAACGACTCGGAGTCAATCTCGGTGCACCCGGTGACCGCATGTCCAAGCAGGGCACGCTGTGGCTCGATTACCCCAGCGTCGGAGGCTCGTCGCCGGACGTCCGTATCACCGCCAAGGGCCAGGCCCGTACCTTCCGACAACACTCCTCGCTGGTCACCGCCAAGGACCACGACTGGGTCGCCTCGTCCGGAGTCAGTGGCCTGCAGAACCTGACCATCCGACTCGACAAGAACGCCAAGACACCCAAGTCCTACACCGTGCGGTTGCACTTCTGCGAACCCGATGACGTCAAGCCGGGCCAGAGAGTCTTTGACGTGCGGCTTTCAGGCAAGTCGGTGCTCGAGGAGTTCGATGTGATCGCCACCAGCGGCAATCGGTACAAGGCGGTCGTCCGCGAATTCAAGAAGGTGTCGGCGACGACCGAGTTGACCATCGACCTGGTGCCGCGGACCGGATCACCGATTCTCAATGGGGTCGAGATCGTCGTCGAGGAATAAGGCAGGTGATGGTCAAGCGGGCAATCGGCAAGCTAGACTGGACGGTTCGAGACCGCCAGGTCGGTCGCGAACCGTTTCCGCCCTCCGGTCCACTTGGCGAATCCTCATCATGAACCGTCCTGGCCGCCTGACAGTCTTCCTGCCGATCCTGCCGATCCTGCCGATCCTGCCGATCCTGCCGATCATCCTGGCCACCGCCCTGGGCCTGATCGCCCTCGAGTCGACCTCGGCCCAGGACGCCGCCGCACCCGCCACGAGCCTGGTCTACCCGCTGGATGTCTCCGTCGCCGCAGACGCCAAGACGCTCTACCTGGTCGACCGCAAGCTGCCGGGACTGTGGAAGGCCGCAGCGGACGGATCCCTCGCGGTGCTCTACCCGGCCAAGAAAAAGTTCCGTACGCCGCTGAATGCCGTTCGCTGCATCACCGGCGATGGCAAGGGTGGACTGCTGGTCGGCGATTCGGGAACCCGCGAAGTCTATCGAGTCACACTCGATGGCAAGGCCACTCCACTCACAAAAGGAGGCATCGGCATCGCGATGGGAATCGCAGTCGGTGGAGATGGGACCATCTTTGTCAGTGACCTGGAACTGCAGAGGATCTGGTCGGTGCCCGCCGCCGGAGGAACACCCAAGCAATTTGCCGTGCTGCCGGCTCCCCGGGGCATGACCTTCGATAAAAACGGCCAACTGTGGGTCGTCTCGGGTGGACCCAGGAACCAACTCGTCAAGATCGCCGCCGATGGCAAGATTACGCCCGTCGTCAAGAGCCGCACGTTCATCTATCCCAACGACGTCGCCGTCGCCGAAGATGGCACCGCCTACGTCAGCGATGGATACGCCGATTGCATCTGGAAAGTGGCCGCCGATGGCAAGGCAACCAAGTGGGTCCAGGGCAAACCGCTCGATAACCCCGTCGGCCTCGATTGGCAGGGCAAAAACCTGCTCGTGGTCGATTCCCGTGCCAAACAACTGTTCAGCATCACGCCCGACGCCAAGCTCACCGCCGTCAAACTCGGCAAGTGATCCCCCGCTACACCTTGACTGGCTTGCCCAACCGGTAACTCCGACCAACACGTCGCCCGACGTCCCTGCAGCCTGTTGACCCTGCCGAAAAACCGGTCCTATACTCGAATTGAGCCCCCCAACACTGGGCTCTTCGAGTGCGTACATGGGAATGCACACGGTAACGCCACAAGTCTCACGCTCACGCTCACCTCAAAACCAAGCCCAACCGGCCACGGACATGAGCACCTCCAACCTCCAGCACACCGAGAGGTCGACGCGGCGACGCTGGCACCGGATGCTGGCCGTCGCCGGAATCCTGCTGCTGGGCGCAGAACTCTCGCAGGCACGGGCCAGTTGCGGTGACTACCTGCACAACGGCTCCACCACATCCGAATCGACCCGGGCCGGATCACCCCAGGCAACGCTTCCGTCTCCGTGCGAACACGGTCGCTGCGACAGTGACCCGATACCAACCCCGCTCCCGCCGGCAACTCCGCCCAATACGCCGACAGATGATGTGACCGATGTCGAGTGGACTCGTCGAGGACACTCACACCCCCAGACCTGCCGTCTCGATCGAGACATGGTCGACCCGACCCGGCCCGGTCACCCCGCCCGCATCGACCGGCCGCCTCGCGGCTGAAGCGCATCCGATGCGACACGGCCGTCTCGCCTCTCGCTGACTGCGAAACAGCGAATCGAAACCGGCAGTTGGTCTCTGACCACCGTCGCTCAACGCAGCAGCCGCTCGCACCGCGACCCGCTGCTCGCAACCGCGACTCCCCACTCAACCGGGATCCCGTCTCGATGTCCGAACACGATCAACAACCAACACCGCAGCCACCGCCTAGAGACACCGAAGCGGCGCTGCCGGCCGAGACGGCCGCTGCCCCCAGAAAGCTCTACGTCCGCGCCGTCACGCCGGGACTCAGAAAGTTGCTGTGGGTGGTCTTCGTGCTGGTCGCGCTCCTGGGAGCCAACTCAGCCTACCTGAGCGCGATTGCCGGTATGCAGTGGGTCACGGGCGAGGTCTACCAGACACACTTCTACTTCCTGATGCTGCTGGGTCACATCGTGGGCGGGCTGTTGCTGGTGCTGCCCCTGGTCCTCTTCGGCAGCCTGCACATCCGCAACGCCTACAACCGCCGCAACCGCCGAGCGGTCCGGGTCGGCTACGTGCTGTTTGCCGTTTCGATCGCGGTGCTGCTGACCGGTTTCGCGCTGGTGCGAGTCGAAAACGTCATCGATCTCAAGCACCCGCTCGGCCGCAGCGTCGTCTACTGGCTGCACGTGGCCCTGCCGCTCTTGGCCGGGTGGCTGTACTGGCTGCACCGGCTGGCCGGGCCGCGGATCAAGTGGCACATCGGCGGGCGGATCGCCGCAGTCGCCGGTGTCGCCGTCATCGCCATGGTCCTCATGCACTCCCAGGACCCCAGGCAGTGGAACGTCGTGGGGTCCGAAGAGGGAGTGAAGTACTTCGAGCCGTCGCTGGCACGGACCACCAGCGGCAAGTTCATCCCCCGCGAAGCACTCATGATGGACAGCTACTGCAAGAAGTGTCACCCCGACACGCACGCCGCCTGGTCCGACAGCGTCCACCGCTTCAGCTCGTTCAACAACGCCGCCTACCTGCCCAGTGTCCGCGAAACACGCAAGGTCTCCTTCGAACACGACGGCAACGTCAAGGCCTCACGCTGGTGTGCCGGCTGCCACGACCCGGTGCCGTTCTTCAGCGGAGCCTTCGACGCAAAAAACTACGACGACGTCAACGACCCCACCGCGCACGCCGGGATCACCTGCACCGTCTGCCACGCGATCACACATATCAACAGCAATCGAGGCAACTCGGACTACACCATCGAAGAACCCCTGCACTACCCCTTCGCCTACAGCGACAACGCGGTCCTGCAGTGGATCAACAACCAGCTGGTCAAGGCCAAGCCCGACTTCCACAAGAAGACGTTCCTGAAACCGCACCACAAGACAACCGAGTTCTGCAGCGTCTGCCACAAGGTGCACCTGCCGCTGGCACTCAACAAGTTCAAGACCATCGCCGGCAACAGCTACCAGAAACACTTCATCCGCGGCCAGAACCACTACGACGCCTTCCTGCTCTCGGGACTGGGACACGGAGCCTCGAGCTTCTACTACCCGCCCAGGGCCGAGACCAACTGCAACCGCTGCCACATGCCCACGGTCGCTTCGAACGACTTCGGAGCCAGGCCATTCGGTGAGACCGGACAACTGGGCATCCACAATCACCTCTTCCCCGGTGCTAACACCGGCATCGCCTGGTTCCGCGACCGACCCGAGATCATCGCCGCTCAACAGGAATTCCTGGCAGGCACGATGCGAGTCGACCTGTTCAGCATCCGCGAAGGACTCTCGCTGGTCGGCAAGCAACACGCGCCCCTCAGACCCACCGTCCCAACTCTCAAGCCCGGGGCCAGCTACCTGATGGATGCCGTCATCCGCACCGTCAAGCTCGGACACCTCTTCACCCAGGGCACCGTCGACTCGAACGAGGTCTGGCTCGAGGTGACCGTGAGCTCCGGCGGGAAAGTGATCGGCGCCAGTGGCCACTTCGACAGCGACCGCGAGGTCGACCCGTGGTCGCACTTCGTCAACGTCTTCCTGCTGGATGTCAACGGCCGACGCATCGATCGACGCAACCCGCAGGACATCTTCACGCCGCTCTACAATCACCAGATCCCGCCCGGCGCCGGACAAGTCGTTCACTACAAGCTGGTGCTGCCCAAACAACTCCAGGGACCGGTCACCGTCGAAGTGAAACTCAATTACCGGAAATTCGACAAGCAGTACACCGACTTCATGGCCAGGAACCGCAAGGCGGGAGACCGGGACATCCGCGGGCTGGATCCGCAGACCGGACTGCTGCCCAACCTGCTGCCCGTCACCGTCCTGGCCGTCGACCGCGTGACATTTCCCATACAGGGCGATGACACCACCGTCAGCAACCAGCCGTCGGAGATCAAGACGTGGATCAGGTGGAACGACTACGGCATCGGACTGTTCCTCAAGGGGAAAGACGAATTGAGACAGGCGAGCGACGCGTTTGCCGAGGTCGAGAAACTGGGACGATACGACGGGCCGCTGAACCTCGCCCGGACGATGTTCCGCGAAGGACGACTTTCCGAGGCGGCCGAGGCACTCGCCCGGGCCTCAAAACACTCCGACCCGCCGCCGCCAGCCTGGACCATCGCCTGGCTCTCGGGACTCGTCGCCAAGGATCTCAACCAGCTCGAACGGGCACAGAACAACTTCCAGAGCGTGCTCGAGGATCGGACACCCGAGATGGTCAAGCGAGGCTTTGACTTCAGCAAGGACTACCGGGTGATCAACCTGCTCGGTCAGACCTACTTCGACAGAGCACGACAACTCAGAGACGACGATGTCGCCGTTCAGAGAAAAGCCTTCCTGGAAAAAGCCGTCGAGACCTTCCAGAAGACTCTCGTGATCGACTCCGAAAACGTCACAGCACACTACAACCTGCAGCAGCTGTTTCGAGAACTCGGCGACAACACCAGGGCACAACACCACGCCGCACTGCACGCCCGCTTCAAACCCGACGACAACGCCCGCGACCTCGCCGTGGGACGTGCCAAGGCACACTACCCCGCCGCCAACGCCGCGTCCGAAGAACCCGCGTTCTACGAACTGCAACGAAAGGGGGCGCCCGGACTGACGGCCAATAGACGCAAAACCACGACTCCCGATCAGACTCGCACCACCACGACCACCACCACGCGGAAGAAGACACCGACTGGAGCGGACGAATGAACGAACCTCTGGATCATCCCGACGACCCTGTGGCCTCGGACCAGGACACCGCACCCCCGCAGGACCAAGCCGCCGAACCGTCTCCCGATTACGACTACGACACCGAGGAACGAGACGACACGGTCATCGCCTCGGCTCTCAAGAAGTCGCTCGCCGTTTTCGGGATCGCCGCGGTGCTGATCGCCGGAGTCGTCCTCGCCCAGGGGTACTTTGGCGAGGGTGAGGAGGTGGCGACCGAGAGAGCTCCGCTGGAAGTGCCGACTGTCCCCAAGCGGCCCGATGCCGAAATCCCCCGGGTCACGTTTTCCGACATCACCGTTGAAGCCGGCATCGACTTCGTTCACGAAAACGGGGCCTACGGCGACAAGCTGCTGCCCGAAACGATGGGAGGCGGCTGCGCGTTTCTCGATTTCGACAGCGACGGCGACCAGGACCTGCTGCTGGTCAATTCGAGGCGCTGGGACTGGGATACCCGGCCCAAGCCCAAACAGCCCGCGCGGCTGGCCCTGTATGCCAACGACGGAACCGGACACTTCAGCAACGTCACCGAAACCTGGGGCCTCGCCGTGTCGCTGTACGGCATGGGAGCCGCCGTGGGCGACTTCGACAACGACGGACACCCCGACCTGTTCATCTCCGCCGTCGGTCACAACCGGCTGTTCCGAAACACCGGCAAGACCTTTGTAGACGTCACCAAGCAGGCCCGGGTGGCCGGAGCCGACACCGCCTGGAGCTCCAGTTGCGGGTTCTTCGACGCCGACTCCGACGGGGACCTCGACCTGTTCGTCTGCAACTACGTCGGCTGGAGCAAGGACTTCGATCTCGCCCAGAACTTCACGCTCGATGGCACGCTGCGTGCCTACGGCCAGCCGCAGAAGTTCCCCGGCAGCGCCCCCTACCTCTACCTCAACAACGGCGACGGGACCTTTGACGACGTCACCCAGAAGGCGGGAATCGAAGTCCGCAACGACGGGACCAACGTGAAACTGGCCAAGTCGCTGGGGGTCGCCTTCGCCGATCTCAACGGCGATGGCCACGTCGACCTGGTCGTCGCCAATGATACCGTTCGCAACTTCCTGTTCCTGGGCAACGGAGACGGCACGTTCCGAGAAGAAGGCCGGCAGTCGGGAATCGCGTTTGATTCCAACGGCAACGCCCGGGGCGCGATGGGGATCGACATCGGCCGCTTCCGCAACTCCGATGTCCTGGGCATCGCCATCGGCAACTTCGCCAACGAAACCACCGCTCTGTATGTCCGCCGGACACTCGCCGATCAGCTGCCGGTGTTCCAGGATGAAGCCGTCTCCAATGGCATCGCTCCACCCACTCGACCCGAACTGACCTTCGGAGTCTTCTTCTTCGACAGCGATCTCGATGGACGACTCGATATCTTCGCCGCCAACGGACACCTCGAAGCCGACATCAACCTCGTGCAGTCAAGCCAGCACTACCAGCAACCGCCTCAATTGCTCTGGAACTGCGGACCGCAACACGAAAACGAATTCGTGGCACTCGAACCGAAGCAGTGCGGCAAGGACTTCGTCAGGCCGATGGTCGGGCGAGGTGCCAGCTTCGCCGATATCGACGGCGACGGAGACCTCGATCTGCTGATCACCTCCGTCGGAGGCCGACCCAGGCTGCTGAGAAACGACCAGGAACTCGGACACCACTGGCTCAGGGTCAAGCTGACCGGGACCAACGGAGTCAATCGCAGCGCGATCGGTGCCTGGGTCGACGTGCACACCGCCGCGGGAACCCGCAGCCTGCAGGTCATGCCCACCCGCAGCTACCTCTCGCAGGCCGAACTCCCCGTCACGTTTGGGCTGGGCGAAATCGATGCCGTCGAGAAGGTGGTCGTTCGCTGGCCCAACGGCACCACGCAGGAAGTCGCCGGGCCCGAGGTCGATTCGCTGATCGCAATCACCCAGGCCGAATCCGCGGCCGCCGCGAAGGAGAAATGACACCCATGACCACCACACCCAGGATCGCGTGGGTCGAAGACGATCAGGCCAGTGGTGAAGTGGCCGACGTCTACCAGGCATGGCGCGAACAGAATCCCGACCGAGAGGCGATGCCCGAGATTCTCAAGTGCTTCTCGGCTCGACCCGATTTCCTCGCACAGGTCATGCAGGCCTCGTACGGACTCCACTTCACCGACGGACACCTCGATCGACGGCACAAGGAGGCCATCGCGACCTATGTCTCGGCCCTGAATCGGTGCGAATACTGAACCGACGCCCACGCCTATTTCCTGCAGTTGCAGGATGAAGACAACTCGGTCGTCGAAACACTCGAGTCCGGTGACCTCCAGCTCGACCTGAAGCAGCAACGGCTGCTGGAATTCGTCAAGCAACTCACTCTCGAACCGGCCGAAACAACCGATGACCAGGTGGATGCTCTGCGCGAGACCGGCTGGAGCGACGCGGAGATCGCCGAGGCCGTCTACGTCACGGCACTCTTCGCGTTCTTCAACCGCGTGGCCGACGCCTTCGGACTGCAGAGCCCCGGCTACCGAGAACAGGAAACCCCACCCGCCCAATTCCAGTAAAGGGACTGGCTCCCGTGGTGCCTGTCCCCCCCCCACCCAGCTCTCACCCCACCCCTACAACAACTCGCGAATCGGCTCGCCGTCGGTCAGGATCGGAACCGGGCGACCAGTGTTGTCGTAGAAGTGATGATCGCTGTTGATGCCGAAGCGGTTGTAGACGGTCGAGAGCAGGCAGTTGCTGTTCATCACCCGCCGTACCGGGTCCTCGCCTCGTGAATTGGTCGCTCCGACCACCTGGCCCATATTCAGGCCGCCACCGGAGAGAAAGATGCTCATCGAACGGGCCCAGTGATCGCGGCCGGGTCGCTTGGTCGCCTTGTCCTGGTGACGAATCTTCGGTGTGCGTCCAAACTCGCCGCAGAAAATGAACAGCACCTTCTCGTTGAGACCTCGATCGTAGAGATCATTGATCAGGGCGGGGACCGCCTGGTCGAACACCGGCATCCGCTCGCGGTACGCCTTGAAGATGTCGGCGTTGACGCTGTGATCGTCCCAGTTGCTGGTCCGCCCGTTTTCCTTCTTCAGCCGGAACGTGGCCTGCATCTGCACGAACCGCACGCCGTGCTCGACCAGCCGACGTGACAGCAGCAGGCTGCGGCCCCAGTGCGTGTCGCCGTACCGCTGGCGAACACTCTCGGATTCCTTCGTCAGGTCAAACGCCCGAGCGGTCCGCGAGCTGGTCAGCATCGCCACCGCCCGGCGGCGGAACTTGTCGAGTGCGTCCATCGAACCGGTTCGATCCAGTTCGCGACGGAAGACGTCGAATTCGGACAACAGAGAATTGCGTTTGCGGAGCGAGGCCAGAGCGGTGTCTCGAGCAGAGAGCTGGCCGTCCTTGGCACCGAACAGCGGCACCGGGTCATATCGGTTGGCGCCGCTGGACGTGATCGACTTGGAGTTGGGCATGAACGCCCTGTAGGCGGCTCCCAGGTAGGCCGGGCCACCGCCGTAGAACTTCGTGTTGGCCACGAACAACGGGATGTCCTGGACCTGGTCCTCCAACTGCTTGGCCACCACCGAACCCAGCTCGGGGTACTCGGCATCGGCCGGATTGGCCGCCTTGGGGGTATAGCCGCTGAGAAATCGGCAGGTGCCCCCGGAATGCTCGTTGCGGTTGTGGAACAGGCTGCGGACGATCGAGAACTTCTCGGCCATCCCCGCCAAATTCGGCAACAGCTCGCAGATGTCCAGCCCCGGCACGTTGGTCGAGATCGGCTGGAAGTCGCCACGGTACTCCGAGGGAGCCTCCGGCTTCATGTCGAAGGTCTCGAGATGACTCGGACCTCCGTTGGCCCAGAAGAGAATCACCGAGAAGTCCTTGTCGAGTGCCTCGCCGGCCGCCTCGGCCGCCAGCACACCGGCCAAATCCGGCGAGAGTCCACTCGAAAGAGCACCCAGCGACAGGCCACCGATCTTCAGAAAGCTGCGACGGTCGATCGGGCCGTGGCAACGGGTCGAGGATCGAGCCATGAGTCGGTGTCCAATGAGACGGCAGTGGCCAGGGCCGCTAGTGATTGTACTGGAATTCCTTGGTGTTGATCAGCGCCCACATCAGGTTGCTGTAGGCAGTCTTGGCATCGGTCTCAGAATCGATGTACTTGACCGCCTTTTCCACTTCCCGGGCCGTGGCCGGCCGCGACAGGACCAGCAGGAACAAACGGCGAACCCGGGACGGATGATCGCCGTCACCCGATGACAGACTCGCAGCCGAACTCTTCGCATCGAAGATCTTGCCCAGCAGGAAGCCGTCGTTGAGTGCGAACAGCGCCTGAGACAAGCTGGGATCGGCCGTCCGCTCGCACTCGCAGGCACTCTCGCGAGGCGGCCGACCAAACAGCTTCAGGAACTGGTTCGAATAGCCCTCGTCGGGCAACTGCATCGCTCGAGTGCCGTTGGGGAGACCACCGTAGGAGGTCGGTCGCGATGTGACCTGGTCGATCGAATCCAGCAGCATCTCGGCCGATAGCCTCTGAGGGTAAAACCGCGAGTGCCCCTGGGTCTCGTCGAGGTTGTCGAGGTTGGCCGATGATTCGAGTTGATAGGTCGTGCTGCTGGTGATCAGCTGCAGCACGTGACGCATATCAAAGCCGCTGGCAACGAACTCGCTCGCCAATGCGTTCAACAACGCCGGATTGGTCGCCGGGTTGGTCACCCGCAGGTCGTCGATCGGTTCCACCAGGCCGCGGCCGAAACAGTGAGCCCACATGCGATTGACAAACGCGCGGGCGAAATACGGGTTCTCGGGCGCCGCCATCCAGTCGACCAGCTTCCCTCGAGGATCGGCGTAGGGTGGCACGTCCAACTCCGGGCCTCCCAACCCGTGAGGCCTGACCACCTCGCCGGTGACCGGGTGCCTGACACTGCCGGTGGCCTTGATCAGGATCGTCTCGTTGGCCCGACGCTCGGCCACACCCGACCCCTCGCGACGGTCAACTCGAGTGAAGAACGCCGCCAGGCCGTAGTAATCCGACTGAGTGAAGTTCTCGAACGGGTGATGGTGACAACGTGCACAGCCGATGCGCAATCCCAGGAAGACCTGGGCGGTATCGTCGACATAGCGGTCCAGGTAACGCACCTCCGCGTACCACTGAGCCGGAGGCGACACGCTGACATTGCCGGTGGCCGTCAGGATCTTCCGCACGAAACGGTCGTAGGGCATCCCCCCGGCGATCGCGTTGCGGATCCAGCGATGGAACGTGATCGTACCTGCCACGCGGTCCTTCTGACCTCGACGCTTGTTCCTCAATAACGCCGACCACTTCTGTGCAAACGTGTCGGCGTACTCGGGTGAATTCAACAATCGACCCACCAGCTTCGCTCGCTTGTTCGCAGCACCATCGGCCAGGAACGACTCGACATCCTCGGGCAACGGAACCCGCCCGGCCAAATGCAGCGACACACGTCTCAGGAACGTGGCGTCGTCGCAGACCTTCGAGGGTGCCACGCCCAGGGTCTTCAGGTTCGACTTGACGTGCCGGTCGACCAGGTTGGCGATCGGGAACTGCGGCCACTTGGACCTGGGCGACTCAAGCGGCACCGTCACCCGCGACACGGCCACCCGCCCCTGCAGCAGGGCGATCACCGCGGTCTGCCCGGTTCGCCGGCCCGCTGTCGCCAAACCCGACCCGCCAATCTCGACCAGGCTCGAGTCATTCGTCCGCAACTCCACGACCCGGGTCACATCGCGAGTCGTCCCGTCGTCGTAGACGGCGGTGACCACGAGCTGTTGAGGTTGGCCGGTTCTGACCGTTGCTTCGCCCGGAAACACCTCGATCCGCACCAGTCTCGCCGCGTCACTCCGCCCCCAGCCGGCACCCTCGGATACCCACCGATTCAGCAACCGGTACGAGTCCGAATCCACCGCCATCCGGCGGCCTCCGCCGTGAGGAACCTGCATGGTCGGTTTCTGCAGCAGCAGTGAGCGGTCCGGAGCGGCCGAGAAGATCCGTCGCCCGCGACCCCCCTGGGCAATCCACTCGAAGTCCCACTCGGGATGGTGCCCAAACAGGCTCAGCCGGAACCCGCCCCGTCCGGTCGACTTGCCGTGGCAGCTGCCGCCGTTGCAGCCCAGCCGGGTCAGCAACGGATTGATGTCGTTTGTGAAATCGACCGCGTTGGGAGTCTCGCCGTCGCGTACCAAAACCGAAACTCTGGCCTCGAGGCCGCCGACTGAAATCCGTATCACCGCCGTCCCGCTCGCTCGAGCAATCAGCTCGCCATCGCCACCGACCTCGACCACTCCCGCCGGCTCAGCCCGGTACGTCGCCTCCCGACCCAGGTCCCATCGCCGACTCTCCACACCCTCGGCCGGCGACCCCGTCACGACCAACCGCTGCCTCTGACCGTGCCCGGTCAATCTCACCGACGCCGGATGCACCTTCAGCCGGGCCAATCCGGTCAAATCGAGACCGCTGCCGTCCTCTCCACAGGCCAACGCCGCGGTCCCAAGGACCAGCATGGGGACGATCAGGTAGGGAGTCCGAAGCTGACGCATCACCCCAATGTCGCCGCTGCCAACACCCGCCGCAAGGCGAGCCACTTCAGCGAGGCAACCGCCAGGCGGTCCCGGTCCCCTCGATCACCACCACCTCACC
>CAUZJR010000098.1:0-13798 GCA_963580005.1 Planctomycetota bacterium | reverse complement strand
TGGTGCCGCCGATCAGGCTCAGCAAGACCACGATCAGCATCGCCACGATCGCCGAGTTTCGCTTGCGCCAGCGGACCAGGCGACCCACCGGCGTCACCGGCCGGGCCTTGATCTGGCGATGCTCCAGCCACGAACCCAGGTCCTCGGCCAAGTCCCGGGCCGACTGGTACCGCTTGGCAGGTTCCTTCTCAAGGCACTTCAGAGTGATCGTCTCGAGATCTCTGGACACCTGCCCGTTGAGTTTCCGGGGTGAGGGCGGGTCGTCGTAGACCATCTGTTCGAGCAACATCTTCTTGGTACCGCGGAAGGGGACCTCGCCGCACAGCAGGTGAAACAGCACGACGCCCAGCGAATACACATCCGCTCGACTGTCCGCCTCGTGGGCCGCTCCCAGGGCCTGCTCGGGCGACATGTAGGCCGGGGTCTCCAGCACCCGCCCGGCAACCGTCATCGTGATCTCGCCCATCTCCCGCTTGGCCAGACCGAAGTCCATGATGTGCGGGCGGCCCTCGGCATCGATCATGATGTTCGACGGCTTCAGATCGCGGTGGACCACACCCTGCTGGTGCGCGTAATGCACCGCCTCGGCCACCGTCCTGATCAACTCGGCCGCATCACGCGGAGTGAACCACCATTCGTCGAGCTGTTCCTTGAGATCCATGCCGTCGATGTGCTCGCTGACGATGAACAGAGTCTGCTCGTCGCGACCCACCTCGTGGATGCTCACGCATGTTGGGATGAGCCAGCTGCGCCGCGGCGCGAGCTTCCCTGAGAAAGAACTCGGCCTCGGATTCGTCCAACTCGGCACGTCGAGGGATCTTGATCGCGACGATCCGGTCCAGCTCCGTGTCCTGGGCCTTCCAGACGGTTCCGAAACCCCCGGCTCCGAGCCGTTCGAGCAGTTGAAACTGGGCGATCCGTCGAACCGAACCGTCGGCTTCCCTCGCCGCGACCGCGTCGCTGGCCATGTTGAAGCCGCTGCCGCAGGTCGGACAGTCGACATCCACCAGTGTCGACTCGGCCAGCACTTCGATCGGATTGTGGCAGTGGGGACAGCGAATGTGCATGGACCATGCTCCGTTCAGATTGCCCCTCGGCCAAGGACCAGCCACGACTCGCCGAAGGGCCGGCTAACGCTCCAGCTTCTGCAGACGCTTACCCTGGATCTCCACCACGTACAGGCTGCCCCGCTTGTCGACGGCGAGCATGTGAGGCAATTGGAACTGCCCGGGCTGGTCACCCTTGCTGCCAAACCGCGTCACGACCTTGCCCGAGCCGGGATCGACCTCCAGCACCTGGTTGGCTCGACCATCGGCCACGAAGATCGCACCCCGGGAATCCTCGACCAGACCAAACGGAGCAAATCCCGGCCAGGTGGCCAGCCACTTGCCATCGGCATCAAACACCTGCACCCGGTCGTTCTCGCGGTCGCCCACAACAACACGACCCTTGCGGTCGACCAGGATCGCGTGGGGAGTGTCGAATTCGCTGCGGCCCTTGCCGGGTTTGCCCCATTGAGCCAGGAACTTGCCGCGCTTATCGAACTTCATCACGCGGCTGTTGCCGTAGCCGTCCGAGACATAAATCACCCCCTTGGCTCCGAAACCGACGTCCGTCGGCTTGTCGAACTGGCCGGTGCCGGTGCCCGGCTTGTCGACCTGCCCGAGAGTCAGCAGCAGCTTGCCCCTGGGGCTGAACTTCATGACCACGTGGTGGCCAATGTCGGTCACCCAGACATTGTTGTCCTTGTCGACTCGCAGACCGTGAGCACTGCCCACCAGGTCGTCGCCCCAGGATCGCAGCAGTTTCCCACCCTTGTCGAAGCAGAGGATCGGGCGGGGGCCTCGATGAAACAGGTAGATCCGGCCCCTGCTGTCGACATCCACGCCCGAGGCCGCCCCCACGGGCAGCCCCTTGGGGATCTCCAGGAACCCGGCAACAGGCTTCAACAGCGGCGCCGCCGCTTCCGACTCCGTAGCCAACACCAACAGCAAAACCAGTCCAGGCAGCAACACGGTGAGTCTCATCGGGGCATGCTCCGGGTTGAAACGGGTTCAGTCGACTCCACTGGGCTCCATCGTTACCCAACCCAGTTCCCCGAGGCAACCAAGCCCGATGATCTAGGCCCGGCAGGTCAGGCCGCCGTCGACCACCAGCTCGGCACCGGTGATGTAGCGGGCTTCGTCGGAGGCCAAAAACAGCGCGGCGTGAGCCACGTCCCAGGCAGTGCCCATCGTCTTCATCGGGACCTGCGAGTCACGCATTTCGATCATCTTGTCGATGTCGCCGCCGGCGTAAGCCTCCTTGAGCGGTTCAACAATCATCGGCGTGTTCATCAGGCCCGGCAGGATCGAGTTGGCCCGGATGCCCCTCTCGGCGTACTCCAGGGCAATCGACTGAGTCAGTTGCAGCACGCCTCCCTTGGTCGCGCTGTAGGACACGTAGGGGATCCCCAGGTAACGGATGCCGGTGATCGACGAGATGTTGACGATCGCACCGCTGCCCTGGGCTTCCATCACCGGCAGCACGTACTTGCAGGTCAGAAACATGCTGGTCAGGTTGACCGAGACCACCCGCTCCCAACTCTCCAGGCTCGCCTCCACCGGACCACCCACCTCCAGGATCCCCACGTTGTTGTGCAGGATGTCGATCGTGCCCCAGGTCCCGGTACAGGTCTCGACCACCCCGGCCACCTGCTCGGCATCGGTCACGTCGACCTGCTCGACCAGGCACTCACCACCCTCCTCACGGACGATCTCGGCGGTCTCCTCGACCGCGTCCCGATTGACATCGACCAGGCAGACCCGGGCACCCTCTCGAGCAAACAACACGGCGGTGGCCTTGCCGTTGCCCCAGCCCGGTCCCGATGACCCTGCACCGGTCACCAACGCCACCTTCCCCGCCAATCGGTCACCCATCTCGATCCGCCTCCGGCTTGCCTCGTGATGCGACCCCAGAATACCGTGGAGACACGCAATTCGCCTTTCCGACCCCGACCCGGCTGTCGGTTTCGGTCCAGGCACGTCCCCTCAGGCCCAGACTGCAATGAACGTCGCCCAGTTCCTCACCAGGGCCGCTCGCAACTTTCCGCTTCGCTCGGCGATCGTGCACGGCGAGCGGAGTTGGACCTACGAGGAGTTCAATCGCCGCACCAGCCGACTGTGTCATGCACTCAAGGGCCTGGGGCTGGAGCGTGGCGACAACGTGGCGCTGTTGATGACCAACTGCGGCCCGATGCTCGAGGCGATGTTCGCCTGTTTCCGGCTGGGCTGCGGTGCGGTGCCGATCAACTTCCGGCTGCATCCCAGCGAATTCGCCTACATCATCGATCACAGCCAATCACGTGTCGTGATCACCTCGTCGGAATTCAACGAGTCGTTGCAGGAGGTTGCCGACGCGATGCCCGAGGTCCAGCACGTGGTCTCGACCTCGGGCGCACAGGGCAAGGTGATCGACTACGAGTCGCTGCTCGAGGACGAGCCGGATGAGTGTGAAGACGCCGACATCGATCCCGACGACGTGGCCTGGCTGTTTTACACCTCCGGCACCACCGGCCGGCCCAAGGGAGCGATGCTGACCCATCGCAACCTGGTGGCGATGTCGATGGGCTTCTTCGTCGACATGTACCCCGACGGCGGCCGCGACCCGGTGACCCTGCACGCCGCACCGCTCTCGCACGGCAGCGGACTCTACGCACTCCCCAACGTCGCCCGCGCCGCCGCTCATGTGATCCCTGCCGGGGCCAGCTTCGATCCGGTTGAGATCTTCGAGTGCATCCAGCAGCACCGGGTCACCAACATCTTTGTCGCACCCACCATGCTCAGGCGGCTGATCGAACACCCCGACATCGATCGGTATGACCTGGAGTCGCTGGTGTCGGTCATTTATGGAGGTGCCCCGATGCTGGTCGAGGACCTCGAGCGAGCGATCCGTCGACTGGGGCCCTGCCTGGTCCAGCTGTACGGACAGGGCGAGAGCCCGATGACGATCACCTACCTGCCTCATCACGACCACGTGCTCGATGGCACACCCGACCAGCACCAACGACTCGGCTCCGCGGGCATCGCCAGGTCCGATGTCGAGGTCGAGATTGTCGACGAGGACGACCGGCGACTGAGAGCCGGTCAGACCGGAGAGATTGTCACCCGCAGCGACCTGGTGATGAAGGGCTACTGGCGAGATCCGGACGCCTCGGCCAGTACGCTCCGAGGAGGCTGGCTTCACACCGGTGACGTGGGATATTTTGATGAAGCCGGTTACCTCTTCCTGATGGACCGCTCGCACGACATGATCATCAGTGGGGGAGAAAACATTTATCCGCGGGAAATCGAGGAGGTGCTGGTGCGGCACGAGGCGGTCGACGAGGTGGCGGTGATCGGGATCCCCGACCCCGAATGGGGCGAAGCGGTCAAGGCGGTCGTCTCGATCAAGACCGACGCCTCGGTGACCGAACAGGAACTGATCGACTTCTGCCGCGATCACATCGCCAGCTACAAGAAGCCCCGGAGCGTCGATTTCGTCGACGAGTTGCCTCGAAACAACTACGGCAAGATTCTCAAACGGGAACTCCGCGACGCCTACTGGCAGGGACGGGAGCGGCGGGTTTAGCCCGGCCGAACACTTCCGAGTACTTCATGGCACGACGAAGACAACTCGCTCGAAACGTCTCGGTCGTCGGAGCCGGGATGTCCGGTTTCGGAATGTTCCCCGAACTGGACTCCAAGGACCTCTTTCTGGAGGCCTTCGGTGACCTGGGGCACTCGGTCGACTCGGGCTTCGATCCGTCCGAGATCGAAGCACTGTACTTCGGCAACTTCACCAACGACTTCTTCGTCGGCCAGTCTCACTGGGGCGCCATCCTCTCGGATGCACTCGGCCTGGTGCCGGCGCCCGCAACACGGACCGAAGGAGCCTGTGCCTCGAGCGGACTCGCGTTTCGCGAGGCCTGCTTTGCCATCGCCAGCGGGTTCTACGACGTGGTGCTGGTTGGCGGCGTCGAGGACATGTCGAAGCGATCGACGGCCGAGGTCTCCGAGGGCCTTGCCCTGGCGGCGATCCCCTACGAACTCGATGCCGGCTTCAACTTCCCCGGCGTCTTTGGGGCCATCGCCTCGGCCTACTTCGACAAGTACGACGCCACCCGTGAACACCTGATCAACGTGACGATCAAGAGCCACGAAAACGCCGCACGCAACCCCCGCGCGCAGCTGGGCAAGTCGGTGTCGCAGATGATGGAATCCAAGGCCCGACGGGCCGCCGAGCGGGGGCACGAGACTCCGGTGTGGAGTGACCCGCGCGAGTTCCTTCGCGACGAAAAGGCCAACCCCGTTGTCGCGTCGCCACTGCACCTGTTTGACTGCTGCCCGATCAGCGACGGTGCCGCCTGCTTGCTGCTGGTCGCCGAAGAGATCGCCGGACGGTTCACCGATCACCCGCTGCAGGTGGCCGGAATCGGACAGGGCAGCGGACGCGGGCTGCAGGCGGCCCCGGAATTGACCAGCTTCGAGGCCACCCGGGCGGCCGCCGAGGAGGCCTACCAGATGGCGGGACTG
The DNA here is from genome assembly GCA_963580005.1 of Planctomycetota bacterium. Taxonomy (GTDB): domain Bacteria; phylum Planctomycetota; class Planctomycetia; order Planctomycetales; family Planctomycetaceae; genus UBA8437. The sequence continues at coordinate 8,246 of CAUZJR010000098.1, read as the reverse complement.
GGACCCGGTGACATCCAGTTCGCCGAAGTCCACGACTGCTTCTCAATCGCCGAACTGATCCACATCGAAGACCTCGGCTTCTTCGAAGCCGGACACGGACACCTGGCCACCGCCGATGGACTCACCGGCCTGCAAGGAAGCATGCCGATCAATACCTCCGGAGGACTCAAGTGCAAGGGGCACCCGGTCGGAGCCACCGGAGCCGCACAACTGGTCGAGGTCTGGCAACAGCTCAGGCAACAGGCCAAAGACCGCCAGGTGCCCGGCAATGATCTCAGCATCGGACTGGCCCACAACCTCGGTGGCACCGGCGGCACCAGCTCGGTGACGATCCTGAGACGAGGAGCCTGACGTGACACAAGAGACTGACGTAACAAGCGAACGTCCCTTTTCCGATCGATCCTACGCAGCCTTCCTCGGCGAAGAACAACTGATGGGGTCGCGGTGCCAGAACTGCAAACAGCTGTTCATCCCGCCTCGCGGCCTGTGCCCGAACTGCCACACCGGAAACCTGAGCTGGGAACAGGCCAGCGGCCGCGGATTGCTGGTCGCGATGACACGCATGGCCATGGTCTCACCAGACCTGGCAGCAGAGGGCTACGGAGGATCTCGCCCGTACTGCTCGGGAGTCATCCAGCTCGACGAGGGACCCCGCGTGGTCGCTCGACTCGAAGGCAGTCGGGACGCAGAACCCGACCAGGACATGATCGGCCAGGCGATGCAGGTCGGGTTCGAACATCTCGACCGCGAAACACCACGCCTGGTCTTCCGCCCCGTGTGATCCGTCTCAGCACCGCTACGGTTGGGGAGACGGCGGGAATAGTGAATAGTAGAGTCTCACACGCGGCTTGGGCCGACAACTTGCCACCGGGGATCAACCGATGATCAGACGCCAGGAACTGTTCCACCTCACGCTGCTGCTGGGGCTGACGTCGGCCGTTGCGATCACCGGCGGTGTGGTGCGGGCCCAGGACCCCGCTTCGCTGGTGCGGTTCAGCGCCATGGGCGATGTGCCCTACTCATCGGGCGAAGATCGACTGCTCGCACAACAGATCACCGCGCTGCCAGTGGCCAACGAATTCGTGATTCACCTCGGTGACATCAAGTCGGGACTCTCTCCCTGCAACGAGCAGGCCTACATCAAGGTCCAGCAACTGCTCTCCAGGTCCCGGACACCGGTCTTCATCATCCCGGGCGACAACGAGTGGAATGACTGCCCCGACCCGGCCAAGGCGTGGGCGCACTGGGTCAAGCACTTCACTCGGTTCGATAAAAAGTGGAAGCACCAGTTGCCGGTCTTCCGACAGATTGGCCGCAACGAAAACTTCTCGTTCCTGCACCGCGGCGTGCTGTTTGTCGGGCTGAACATCGTCGGTGGCCGGCTGCACGATGCGGCTGAGTGGAAGAAGCGGCACGCGGAGTGCCTGGAATGGACACGGCGGAACCTCGAGATCTTCGGCGAAAAGGCCAGCAGCCTGGTCATCTTCGGCCACGCGTTGCCCAACCAGAATCACAAGGACTTCTTCGATCCGTTCAACAAGGATGCCGGCGACTTTGGCAAGCCGATCCTCTACCTGCACGGCGACGGACACCGCTGGATTCACGACCGGCCGTTTGCGGCGAAGAACATCCTGAGGGTCCAGGTCGACATGGGAGGCATCGCTCCTCCGGTACTGGTCACCGTGACCGACGACCCCAGGTCCCCCTTCGTCTTCGATCGCCGCATGTCCGAAGACAAGGCCGCCGCCGCACTGGTCAAGATCGGCGGCAAGCTCAAGAGAGACGACGCCGGCAGAATCGTCGAAGTCGACCTCGGTGAAAAACCCATCACCGACGCCGACCTGGTGCACCTGGTCGGATTGCGGGCCGTGCGAGAACTGAGCCTGCATCAGACCCGGATCACCGGCGCCGGGCTGGTGCACCTGAAAAACCTGACCACTCTGAACCGGGTCTTCTTCAGCGACACCGCGGTCGACGACCAGGGCGTTTCGCAACTGGGGAAACTCAAGAGCCTCAAGACTCTCGGCCTCTCGGGAACCCGGATCACCGACGGGGGACTCGAACACCTCGCCGGCCTCAAGGCACTCACGTCGCTGTTCGCCCTGGGGACCAAGGTCACCGACGCCGGAGTCGCCAAGCTGAAGAAGGCCCTGCCCGACTGCGACATCGTCCACTGAAACCCGCGCGGACCGCTGTGCCGGGCTTCGCTTCAGTCGGTCTGCGGCAAGGTCACCGCCGCAGGGATCGTCGATTCCAGTGCCAGCCCACCCCGATGGACCCTTACTCAATGCGGATTTCCAGTCCTCCGGTCTTGGACAACGCAAAGTTGAGGACGAGCCCATAGAGCAGGCCAAAGACAAAGCTCGTAATCCCATACATGATCGGTGCGGCGATGATGGCAATAATTGCACCCACAATACCAATGCCCGCAATTCCCATTTCACCGCCCGCAACCCCGCCGACAATGGTGATGATCATCACGAGTCCTCCATATATTAGGCCGATGATCAACCCTACGATCATGCCGACAAATCCCATGAGTTTTGCGAATGAAACCACTCCAAGTCCGGTAATTCGTCGTATCGTGTGCCTCTCTCAATTTTCGTGAACCGGCTCTGCCATTGTTGAACTTCGATAATATACCCCACGCCCAAACACCAGCCCGCGGATCTCGATCGCCAGGCTGAACAGCGTCGGCACCAGCACCAGTGTGAAGATCGTCGAGACGATCAGCCCGCCCAGGACCACGCTGCCCAGGCCGCGATACAACTCGCTGCCGGCACCCGGGAACAAGACCAGCGGCAGCAGGCCGAGCACCGTGGTGGCGGTGGTCATGAAGATCGGGCGGACCCGGGTGCGGATGCTCGCCAGGATCGCCTCATTCGGCGAGAGTCCCTCCTCCCGCATGTGATTCAGAGACTGGTGCACGATCAGGATCGGGTTGTTGACCACCGTGCCGATCAGGATCACGAAACCGAGCATCGTCAGGACGTCGAGCGACTGGGGCACGTACAGGTTGAGCACGAACAGGCCGAGGATCCCGCCGACGGAGCCGAGTGGTACGCTGAGGATGATCACCAGCGGGTAGAGCCACGACTCGAACAGCGCGGCCATCAACAGGTAGGTGATCAACAGCGCCAGCATGATGTTGAACCGCAACGCCAGCCAGGTGCTTCTCAGCTTGTCGGCGGTGCCTCCGAGCGTGACCCGGTACCCTCCCTCAAGCTGGCCTCCGGCAACCAGCGGGGCGACGATCTTCGAGTCGATCCTCCGCATCGCTTCTTCGAGAGCCATCTCCGGCGGCGGGGTGACCTGGATCGTGACCACCCGAAACCGCTCGCGGTGGTTGACCTGCTCGGGACCGCTGCTCATCACCACATCGGCGATCGCACCCAGCGGGACGATCTGGCCCAGCGGGGTCGCCACCGGCAACGCCTCGATCTCCTGCGTACTGTCGGCGTTCCGCAGCCACCCCTTGATCGTCAGGTCAATCTTGTCGCCGTCCAGGAAGTAGTCTCCCGCATAGGCTCCATCGACCAGCGCGTTGACGGTGAAGCCGAGGTCGGAGTTGGAGATCCCCATTTCGCTGGCCTGCAGTAGCCGCGGCCGGATGTGGACTTCGGGAGTCGAAAGATCCAGGCTCGGGACCGGACGCGCCTGGGCACCCTCGCCCAGCACGGTTCGGACCTGCCCGAGCACCTGGCCACCGAGGCGGACCAAGTGCGTCAGTTCCGGGCCGGTGATCTCGATGTCGATCGACCGCCCCGACCCGAGGCCCCGTTCGAACAGGCTCGATTGACTCGCAATCGCAATCGTGCCCGGCAGCTGGGCGCAGGCCCGGCGGACCACCGGAATCAACTCGCCCGCACGTGTTGACTCGTGGGCTCGCAGCCCGACAAAGACCCGTTGTCGGCGTGCCACGAAGAAGCAGTCTCCGATGATCGGTCCATCCAAAGCTGCCGCCTCGGGACTACCCGGATCCACATCCCAGTTAGCAGTCAAGTTCTGCTCGACCTGCTCACCCAGGTTCTGCAACTGGTCGACGTTGTAGCCCGGTGGCGGCATCAGGATCGCGAAGACCAGGTTCCGATTGCCTGCCGGCAGGTACTCGACCCGCGGCCAAAAGACGTAGCTGAGCCCGACCGAGACTCCGACCAACAGCACCACGACCGCCAGGCGACGAGCCACACCGCGCTGGACCCACTGGTTGATCGCGACGATGAGGTCGACGGACAAGGCAGCGAACTGCCTAGGCAGGCGAACCGGCCACGGGGCCGCCGGCGAGGCCACTCGGTCAGCCGCCTGTGGCTGGTCATCAGCCCGGTCATCAGCCCGGTCATCAGCCCGGTCATCGAGTGGGCCGGCAAACAGCCGCGCCGAGGCGGTGCAGATGACCGTCATCGAGAAGAGCATCGAGAGACCAACCGCGGCACTGATCGCCAGGGCGATGTCGCGGAACAACTGCCCGGCCTCCTCCTGGATGAACACCACCGGCAGAAACACCGCCACGGTGGTCAGAGTGGAAGCGGCCACAGCACCCCAGACCTCCTTGGTACCTCGCACCGCCGCCACCGCCGCACGCTCGCCCAACGCACAACGACGCATGATGTTCTCGAGCACCACGACGGCGTTGTCGACGAGCATCCCCACGGCAAAGGCCAGCCCGGCCAGGCTGATCACGTTCAGCGAACGTCCGAGCAGTCCGAGAATCAGAAAGGTACCGATGATGCTGGTGGGAATCGCCGCACCGACCAGCAGTGCTCCGCGAGCCAGCCAGAATCCGGCTCCGATCAGGATCAGCAGGCCGGGCACCGCGAACCACGGCGAAATGTAGGTCGCCGCAAGTGCGGCCGCCACGACCAACGGCACGACCAGCAGCGTGCGGATGTCCAGGTGCAGGAACACCATCAGCACGATCATCGTCAGTGCACCGCCCAGGAAGATGTTCTGGCGGACCAGGGCGATCGCCGAGTAGATGTAGTCGGTTTCGTCGTAGACCTGCGCCAACTCAAGGCCCAGCGGCTCCAGAATCTCAGTGTTGACCCTCCGGTTCGCCTCACGCAGCCCCGCCATCACCTCCAGCACGTTGGCACCCGATTCACGAATGCAGTTGAGCGAAATGCTCGATTCCCCGAACCGCCGGACCACCCCGGTCGACTTCTTGAACCCCAACTTCACCTCCGCGACATCGCCGACGTGGATCGGTGCCCCGTTCTGCACAACCAGCAGCTGGTTCCTGACATCCTCGAGGTCGCGGAACTGCCCGAGTGTCCTGACGACCCAGCGACGCTTGCCTTCGGAGAAGTCGCCGGCGGAGGTGTCCTTGTTCTGGCCGCGGAGTACGCGGACCACGTCGGCGATGGTGATCTGCCGGGCCGCCAGCTTCTCGGCATCGACGATCACCTGCAGTTCTTCTTCGAGACCCCCAAACACGTTGGACTGCGAGATGCCCGGGACACGCTCGAACCTCGACTCGATCTCGTTCTCAGCAAATCGACGCATGAGGGTGACATCCACGTCCGGCGGCAGCAACTCCCTGACCTCCGGGTGTTCCTCCGCCATCGCTCTCAATCGAAACACCCCCAGCCCCACACTGTGACTCTCGCGGATCGCCTGGATGCGGCCGGACAGTTTCGGGTGACGTACCTGGAACTCGGCCAGTTGCTGGTCGCTGGAACGGCGGGCACTGAGCATGAACCAGGCGATCGGGCGGTCGTCGGAATTCGCCGTCGAGATCACCGGCTGGTCGGCATCCTCGGGGTATTCGCGAACCTGCTGCAGGCGGCTGTTGACCTTCAACAGCGCCTCGTCCATGTCGGTCCCGACCAGGAACTCCAGGGTAATCCGCGACCGCGAATCGGAACTCTCAGAGCTCATCTTCTTGAGCCCCTCGACACTCTTGAGCTGCTCTTCCTGCTCGAGAGTGATCTCACGCTCGATCTCCTGCGGGCTGGCACCAGGCCAGCGGGTCTGGATGGTGATCGTCGGAGTCTGCACCTCCGGCGTCAGCTGCATCGGCATCCGGTCCAGCGCCACGAAGCCGAAGAGCGCAACCAGCAGCACGCCGACGGTCACCTTGACCGGGTTGCGGATGAAGGACTCAATCAGGTGCATGGGCCTAGGGCTGAGTTCGAGTTGGCCGCGTGGATTTGACAGACTTGGTCGACCGGGAAGTCTTGCCAGTCGGGACCTTGCGGGGGATCACCGCCTGGCCGGGCCGCAATCGCTCGTTTCCCTGCACGACGACCAGCTGGTTGGTGCGGATGTCTCCGCTGACCTGGATCAACGCCCCGTCGGCGACCCCGAGCCGGACCGACACCGGTTGGACCACCAGGACCTTCGGGTCCTTCTTGTCGGGACCCACGACGTAGACGACTGGCCCGGAACCACCACCCAGCACCAGGGCATCCTTGGGCACCAACACCGCCAGCGTTCGGCCCCCCGTGGGCAGCATGACTCGTGCCAGCATTCCCGCCTTGATCAGCGGAACTCCCTTGGTGATCGTGTTGGTCAAGCGGATCTTGGCCGGAAACGTGCGGGTCCTCGGATCGGCCTGGGGAATGATCGCGGCAATCTTCCCGATCAGGATCTGCTCGGACAATGCCGGGATCTCGACCCGCACCGAGGTCCCGATTCGCAGGTGGGGCACGTGGTTTTCGAGCACGTGGACCTTCACGTCGACCTGGTCCAGCGACACGACATCGACAACCGGATCACCACGGCTGACCCATTCACCCACCTCGGTCCGCCGCGACGTGATGTAGCCGTCGAAACGCGAACGGATCGTGTGCTTGGTGATGCGGTCCTTGAGTTGATCGACGACGGCCTGCTGAACCGCCAGCCTCGCGGTGGCCTGCACCAGTTTCTCTCTGCGGGGCCCCTCCACGGCCAGCTCGTGGCCGGCTTTCGCATCGTCGTAGTCCCGTTCGGCGGTGATCGCCGCCGAGACGACTGCCGCGAGATCGTCATCGGTGACGGTCCCCTGCTTGGCCAGGGCGACAAACCGGGCCCGCCGCTCGACATGGAAATCACGCCGGGCAGAAGCCGCCAGCATCCGCGCTCGCAGCTGGACGATTTCGCCGGGTCGCGTTCCGTTCTTCAGTTCTCTGAGTGATTCCTGCCGAAACGCCAATTCACCCTCGGCCGCCTTCAACTCGAGCTGGATCGTCGCCGTCAAGAGCTTCGCCAACGGTTGCCCGCTCCGGATCCGATCCCCTTCCTCGACCCCGAACTCGACCACCCGACCGTCGACGGCACTGCCGATCGTCGCCCGCTTCAGCGGCTCAACCGAGCCGACAAACGCGTGCACCACAGTCACCTCCCGCTGCACGACCGGAACGACAACCACGACCGCCGGGCCCCCCTGGGCCGGCAATCGGTCAGCCGACAGCAGCAGCAGGACCCCCGAAAGCAGCACCCGATTCATCACGACTCGCGACACGATTCACCCTCCCTCACACGGCCATCGATTCGACCGGTGGTGATCGATCGACGAGCAGCGTTCCTTGCAATCTATCCTAGCAGAGACCACGACCCGACCGAGCACGATACCCGGGCCGGGATCAACGGCCTGTAGCCGCAGCAGGCTAGGGCGTCGCCGGCTTCTGCTTGAGCAACTCGATGCACCGGGCTCGACCCTGCGCGAATGCCTTGGCATCCAGCTTCACCTGCAACAGCCCTGCCGCGACCCGGGTGGTCGCCAGATCGGCCTCGGTCATCTGCAACGGAGTCTCGTCGTCGGCGTTCTTGGCGCTGGCAACAGCCCCTTGCTTGAGCAACAGCCCGAGCACCGCCGAATGACCGGTGAAGGCGGCCGCGTGAAGCGGTCGTGATCCGTCCTCGTTCTTGCCGTTGACATCGGCGCCCGCGGCAATCAACAGCCCGGCGATCTCGACGTTTCCATGGTAGGCCGCCCAGGCCAGGGCCGTGATTCCCAGGTCGGGGTCCCGCGAGTTGGCGTTTTTCTTCGACTTGGCCAGCAACTGCTTGACCGCCGCGACATCCTGCTTGCGGACCGCGGCAGAGAGTTCCTTACCACCGGTTCCATTCTTGAGCAGCTCCACACACTTTGCACGGCCTGCCTGGACCTTGGCCAGGTCGTAGTCCAGCTTCAGCAACCCGGCAATGAACTGGGTGGTCCCGGCATCGGCCATCGTCGGAACCAAGGGGTCTTCGCCCTTGGCGTTCTTCTGCTTGGGATCGCCCCCCTTGCTGAGCAGTAACTCGCAGACATCAGCTCGGCCCAT
>CAUZJR010000097.1:0-13991 GCA_963580005.1 Planctomycetota bacterium | reverse complement strand
CCTCCTGGCCCGTCGGCTGGTTGAACGAGGCGTCCGCTTTGTCCAGATCTACAACGGTGGTGCGCTGGGGTCGCCTCGCATCAACTGGGACGCCCACGAGGATCTGGTCCGCAACCACACCAACCAGGCCCGGCATCTGGACCAGCCTGCCGCCGCCCTGCTGGCCGATCTGAAACAGCGAGGCCTGCTCGATGACACGCTGGTCGTCTGGTCCTCGGAATTCGGACGCACCCCCTTCACCCAGGGCAATCCCGGCAAGGGACGTGACCACCATCCGCAGGTCTTTACCGGCTGGATGGCCGGGGCGGGCCTGAAGCCGGGGCACCACCATGGAGTCAGCGACGAAGTCGGCTACAGTCCGGCCGAAGACCCCGTCACCGTCTACGACTTTCACGCCACGCTGCTGCACATCCTGGGCATCGACCACACCCGGTTGACCTACTACCACAACGGACTGGCCCGCCGCCTGACCGACGTCCACGGTCACGTCGTGGACGATGTCCTCGCCTAGGAACACGCCATCCACCTGCTGCTCCCGCTTGCCTCGAGCATCCTGACCGTCTTCGCCCTGCTGCTGCTCAAGCGTGCGCAGGCCCAGAACACCTCCACATGGACCACGCTGATCGTGGTCACCTGGATCACAGCCCTCGGCTTCTCGGCACTCTTGCTTGCCGGCGGTACCATGCAGCCGCTCTCGCTCCTCTGGCAACCAGTCGCCGTCGGAACTCTCTTCCTGGCCGGCCTGGCCTTCACCTTCCTCGGCGTCAAGATCGGTGACGTCTCGATCGTTACGCCCATCCAGGGTGTCAAGGTGCTGCTGGTGCCGGCCCTGGCCCTGCTTGTCGTCGACGACATCGCCGGCACACGCATCTGGCTCGCCGCGGCAATCGCCATGGGAGGCATTGGGTTCATCCAGTCGACCGACGACTCACTTGATCGCTCGAAGGTCCGAGCCTCGATCGGCTGCGCGCTGCTGGCGGCCGTGTCGCTGACGTTTTTTGACCTGCTGATCCAGAAATGGGCACCCGCTTGGGGCGGTGCCGGCTACTTCCTGCCGATCGCGTTTGCCAGCACCGCGATGCTCTCGCTGGGATTCCTGCCCATCGCTCGGCCCGAAGGAACCAGCATCCGCTCTCAACTCTGCTGGCCGCTGATTGTCGGGTCGCTGCTGATGGCCGTGCAGGCCTTCGGCATGACCTACACCATCGCCAGCTTCGGCGACGCCACGCGTGTCAACATCGTCTACTCGCTCAGAGGACTCTGGGGTGTGCTCCTGACCTGGACCCTCTCACGACAACTGGGCCTCACCAGCACCCGCCCCAACTCCGCCCTGATGCTCAAGCGACTCGCCGGTGCTATCCTGATTGGAGTGTCGATTGTGTTGGCACTACTCCAGGACTGACCCCTTCGAGTGAATCTCATGACACGACCGTCGACTCTCACACACCGGCTCCTGATCACGCTGACCCTGTGCTGTTGGGTGTACGGGCTGAGCACCCGATCGGCCGTCGCCGCCGATCCCCCGATCGTGGTTCGCAACGCGAGGCAGATCTCCGCCGCAACCATCCCCTGCCACCGCGTCGCACTGGGTCAACCCGAAGACTACAAGCCCTCGGTCGTCCAGTTGCCTTCCGGGGAACTGCTGCTGGTGGTCTTTTCGGGCGAGAGTGTCGGAGGGGGCAAGATTCGGGAAATCACCCGGCTGTACCGCTCGAAGGACCAGGGCCTGAGTTGGTCGGGGCCGGAACTGAAGCCTCGCCTGCTCGGCCGCGAACCCTACCTCTCGATCACCCGCAACGGCACGCTGTTCATCACCGGCCACCTGCTGAGCCAGGACATTCGCAACTCGCGAGGGCACACCCACAGCTACCTGCATCGCTCGACCGACTCAGGCCGCACCTGGACCAGCATCCACCTGCAGCCGAAGTCGTTCCGCAAGGGAACCACCGTGCTCACCGCCCGCAACGTGCTCGAACTCGCCGATGGCTCGTTGCTGGTCGGCATCAGCGAACATGCCCCCCAAAGCGGCAACGTGTTCTGGAAGAGCACCGATTTGGGAAAGACCTGGTCCGAGCGGTTCACGGCGAAGTTTGCCGACGTGCCGCCGAAGTACCCGTACACGATCCTGGGCGAGGCGCATCTCTGGCAGTCGCGGTCGGGACGACTGCACGCCATCCTCCGTGTCGGCTCGGCCAACTCGTGGCCGATCAAGGGTACCACCGACCCCGGCAAGAACGACCAGTCCGAACGCATGCTGACCTACGCCTCAGCAGACGCCGGTCACACGTGGACCTTCACCGGAAACCTCGGGGCCTACGGCCAGATGTACCCCGCCATCGCACGGCTCAAGAACAACCGACTGTTGCTGACATTCACCCAACGTGCCATCGCCCCGCAACTGGGAGTCCGGGCGGTGCTGGGCACCGAGACCCGCGACGGATTCCGCTTCGACATGAAACACGACGAGCTGCTGATCGAATCCCGGACACCCCGGGGGCTCAAGAGCGGTGGCGGATTCGGACCGACAATCGTGCTCTCGGACGGCACCCTGCTGACCGCCTACACCTACCGGGATGCCAAGAGCATCAAGCACGCCGAGGTGGTTCGCTGGCAGATTCCCGCCAGCCGCTGAGGCCCTCCCAAGGCGTCTCAGGCGAGGATCTCGGTGACCACGCGACCGTGGACGTCGGTCAGCCGGAAATCGCGGCCGCTGTAGCGATAGGTCAAGGCCTCGTGGTCGAGACCCAGCAGGTGCAACATCGTCGCGTGCAGGTCGTGCACATGGACCTTGTCCCTGACCGCGTAGAAGCCGAAATCGTCGGTTGCCCCGTGAGTCATCCCGCCCCGGACTCCTCCCCCGGCCAACCACATCGTGAACCCGTAGGGATGATGGTCGCGTCCGCCGCCCTGGCCGGTCGGTGTCCGCCCGAATTCGCCGCCCCACACGACAAGAGTCTGCTCGAGCAGCCCGCGGGACTTCAGGTCGGCGATCAACCCCGCCACCGGCCGGTCGGTCTCCCTCGCAGTCTTCTCATGGTCGCGGACCTTGCCATGGGCGTCCCACTTGTTGTTGACGTTGGCAACCACAAACCGCACACCCCGCTCCACCAGGCGACGAGCCAGCAGGCACTGACGGCCGTATTCATCGGTCTCATCCTGCCCGATGCCATACAGTTGCTGCGTCGCTTTGCTCTCTCGCGAAAGATCAAACGCCTCGGGACCTCGAGTCTGCATCCGAAACGCAAGCTCGTAGGCGGCCAGGCGGGCATCCAGGCGGCTGTCGTCCTCGCGGCGACGACGGTAGACCGCTGCCAGGCGACGGATCGCCGCAAGCCGCGTGGCCTGGATCTCCCCGGGCACCCGCATCGCCAGGTTCTCGATCGGCTTCTTGACGTCCGGTATCGAGGTCCCCTCGTAGGACGCCGGCAGGAACGAGGAACCGTGGATCACCTTGCCCGCCAGGTTGCTCTGGTGACTGATCGAAACAAAACCCGGCAGACTGTCGTTTTCGCTTCCCAGCCCATACAGGGCCCAGGACCCGACGCTGGGACGTGGCAGGACTCCATCACCGGTCGTCATCTCGCGGATGGCACCACTGTGCTCGATCTGGTTGCAGTGCATCGATCGGACAATGCACAAGTCATCGGCCTGGCGGGCCAGTTGAGGCATCAACTCGCTGAACCACGTCCCCGATTCGCCGTATTGCTGGAATCGGAACGGGGATGGTCGGCAGTTGGGTGTCGCGTCGCGAGTGATCCGCGGCAGCTTGATTGGGATCTTCTTGTGGTCAGCCAGCTTGGGCTTCGGGTCGAACAGGTCAACCTGCGATGGACCTCCACCCATGAACAGAAAGATCACGCTCCGAGCCCGGGGTGTGTGGTGAGGCCGACGAGGTGCCAGCGGATTGCGGCTGGTTGCAGCAGTCTCTGCGGCCAACATGCCGTACAGCGACAGCAGCGGGAACCCCGCAGATGCACCCCGCAAGATCGCTCGGCGGTCGATACGTCGTCCCGTCACTTCAGCCCCTCCCATCGATCTCATCAATTCCACACTCTCGCAGTCCCGTGGCTTTCGTGATCACCGCTAATCGACATACAGAAATTCGTTGCTGCACAGCAGGGCCATGCACAGGTCCTGCCAGGGCCCATCGACACCACCGGCGGTCTTACTTCCGGACTCGACCAGTCGACGACGTACCTCTCGAGATTCACTCAGGGTCCGTGACGCCAGTCGAAGATCTTCGGCCGTAGGCAGCCGACCCAGCAGCTCGCGGTACAACCGAGCGACCCTCGACCGGTCATCACCCTCACTCTGCAACAGGCCTCCGACCACCACCTCGGCCGTCTTCAGCACGACGGGATTGTTCATCATGAACAGCGACTGAGGTGCCGAGGTCGAATCGTCCCGACGAGGAACGACCAGGTGCGGATCCGGACCATCGAAGAGACTCAGCAGAGGATCCGGAGCACTGCGGGTCGGGGCGGCGAACAGGGATCTCTTCGACCCGTCCCATCGCTGGCCCACCGCGCGACGCACCGTCTGGGCATGCCACAGCAACGTGTCCTTCAGGCACTCGGCATCCAGACGTTTTCGGTTCATCCGGCCGAGCCAGCGGTTGCGAGGATCAAGCCGCTGTGCAGGTTGGGAGGCGAGACTCGTCTGTCGATAGACGCTTGAGATCATCACCCGACGCACCAGGGACTTGACCGACCAGCCCGATTCGACGAATTCGACAGCCAGCCAGTCGAGCACCTCGGGATGTGTGGGAGGCCGTCCGAGCCGACCGAAGTTGCTGGGGGTCTCGACGATCCCCACACCGACCAGGTGCTGCCAGATCCGGTTGACCATCACCCGGGCCGTGAGCGGATGATCGGGGCGAGTCAGCCAGCGAGCCAACTCCAGTCGACCGCTGCCGCTCAACGGCTCCCGACGATCCGCCACACCAGCAAACACCTTGGGGAACCCACGGCCGACGATCGGGCCGGGCGCCAGGTGGTTGCCGCGGAGCAGCACAGCGACATCGCCAATGTGCTTGTGACGGGTTCCCGGAACCGGGCCCTCCTGCATCACCATCCGGGACACGACAGCCGAGACCAGCGGCGCCAGCCGATCACGTTCCGCCACCAGGGCGTCCCGCCGGTGCAATTCGGCGACGTCAAATGTCCACCCGTTCTTCTTCTGTTCCGCCAGCAGCGTGGCCTGCTTGGCCTCGAGCCCGGCGATCGACTTCTGGAGCTGGATCTTGAGCTTCGCGTCCGACTCGCTCGCCAGACTGCGACTCAATGTCTTCAGCTCCCGCCGCACTCGATCCAACTCGCGGGTCTTGCCGAGCGTCTTGTCGAGACTCTTGACCGACGCCTCCAGACCGTCCAGGACCGACTTCCGCACTCGCCACTCGTGACCGGCAGCCTCGTCAGAGACCAATGGCTGCTCGAGCCGGCGGCGCAGCCGGGCGCTTCCCTGGAACGTGAACATGTGACTGCTGTAGAAGATCCCCGCCAGGGCGTAGTAGTCCTTCTGCGAGAGCGGATCGAACTTGTGGTCGTGACACCGGGCACATGAGATCGTCAATCCCAAGAAGGTTCGGCCCAGAACATCGAGCTGTTCATCGATGCAATCGGCGACAACCTTCTCCTTGTCGTTGCCCTCGACCAGGTGGGCCAGCCCCCAGATCCCCGTGGCGGTCAGGCCGTCGCTGTTGACCGAGCCGGGCCCGTCGATCGGCTGCAGGTCTCCTGCCACCTGCAGCCTGACGAACTCGTCGTAGGGCAGGTCGCCGTTCAACGACCTGATCACCCAGTCGCGGTACGAGCCGATCGAGAAATTCTCGTTCTTGTTCGCCGCACAGGTCGGGTCGTCGAGCGAATACCTGACGTTGTCGAGCCAGTGACGGGCCCAGCGGATTCCAAAATCCGGCGAAGCCAGCAACCGATCGACCACCCTGGCGAAGGCACCCGGCTCACGATCCGCCAGAAACGACTCGACCTCTTCACGCGTCGGCGGCAACCCGATCAGGTCATAGGCGGCACGGCGAACCAGTGTCCGACGGTCCGCATCACCGGATGGGGTCAGCCCCCTCTCCTCCAGCGTGGCCAGCACAAGGCGATCCAAGTCGGTTCGAGGCCACTGCGAGTGCCTCGATGTCCGCGGTATGACCGGGCGGACCACCTTGCTAAACGCCCAGCGAGCACGTGCGGCAGCCAGGTCCTGTGCCGACGTCGACCCCGATGTGCCGTCCCGCGGATCGGGGGCCCCCATCCTGATCCAGGCCACGAAATCGGCGATCACACCCTCGGGCAACTTCCCCCGGGGCGGCATCTTGAACGACTCGTGTCGCAAGGCTCCGATCAGCAGGCTCGCCTCAGGCTTCCCCGGCACCAGCGAGGGACCGCTCTCGCCACCCACCCGCATCCCCGACCGGGTGTCCAGCCGCAGCTTCCCCTTGAGCCTCTTCGCGGTGGCGGCTCGAGCCGAATGACACCGGTAGCACTTGCTGACCAGCACCGGCCGGATCTTCTGCTCGAAGAAGCGGATCCCGGCAGCAGCATCCCGATCGTCGGCTGCTGTTGCACCGGAACACAGCACAATCACAACCAGGCACAATGACCACTGCGGTTGCATGCTGGTCCCGGTCATCCGCATCACGATGCCCTTTTCAGAGGGCAGCCCCAGGCCCCACTCGACCCGATCACTGCTGAGGCGATTGTAGGACAAGTGGTCGCCCCCACGACATTCCGATCCCTGTTCGCCGACAGACTTCCTGGTCGGCAACTGATACAGTCGCCCGCTGACCGGCTGGGAACAGAGGACGAGTCATGACAACCGAGCGGATCACGATCTATCACAATCCCCGGTGTTCCAAGAGCCGCCAGACGCTCGCGATTCTCGAGGACGCCGGCCTCGCACCTCACGTGATCCCCTACCTCGACCACCCACCCAGTGTCACCGAACTCGACACGATTGCCGATCAGCTCGGGATGCAGCCCGACGAGTTCATCCGCAGCAAGGAGTCCGCCTATGCCGGTCTGGATCCCGCCGCGGGCGAGCGATCCCGGCTTCAGCTGCTGGAAGCGATGGTGGCCGAACCGATCCTGATCGAGAGGCCGATCGTGGTGAGAGGCGACCGGGCTGTGATCGGCCGACCGCCCGAGAACGTGCTCCAATTGCTGTAAGCCAGCTGCTGACCGGGTGCATCCTTCACAATCCCGCCGCGATCCCCCACCCCGCCTTTCCCTCGATGCCGAAACCGGAGTATCCTAGGACCCTGTCCTTCGGGTCAGGCTTCAACAGACTTTCTCTCCTTCCACACGGAACGGAATCATGACGCGATCCCACTCTGTCAATCGCCGCGACTTCCTGCAGACCACCAGCACCGGGGCCCTGGCCATCTCGGCGGGAGTCTTCACCGGTGGGGCCCTGGCGGCCGAACGGTCTCCGAACGAAAAGCTGCGGATCGCCTGCGTGGGGACGGCCAACCGCGCCGCCGCCGACATCAACGGCGTCCAGGGTGAGAATATCGTCGCACTCTGCGACATCGATACCAATTACCTCGATCGAGCCAAGGCCCGCTTCAAGGATGCCCGGACCTATGTCGATTATCGCGAGATGATCGAGACCGAAGCCGGGCGGATCGACGCGGTGGTCGTGGGCACCGCCGACCACCAGCACGCCCCCGCCTCGCTGCGAGCCATCAACAAGGGCCTGCACGTCTACTGCGAAAAACCGCTGACGCACACCGTCCACGAGGCCCGTGTGATCGCCGAGGCGGCCAAGAAGAAAGGCGTCGCCACCCAGCTGGGGACGCAGATCCACGCCGGTGACAACTACCGCCGGGTCGTCGAAATCATCCAGTCCGGTGCCATCGGCGACGTGACCGAAGCCCACGTCTGGGTCGGCAAGGGTTGGGGTGGCGGTGACCGTCCCAAGCCCGGTCAGAAACCGCCCAAGAACCTCCACTGGGACCTCTGGCTCGGACCCGCACCGGTGCGACCCTTCGCCGCCGGACGATACCACCCCGCCCAGTGGCGTCGCTGGTGGGACTTCGGACAGGGCACCCTCGGTGACATGGCCTGCCACTTCATGGACCTGCCCTTCTGGGCCCTGAAACTCAGACACCCGACGCACTGCAAGGCGACCGGACCCAAGGTGCACCCCGAGACCTGCCCGCTGGGCTTGAAGGTCGAGTACCAGTTCCCCAAGCGTGGCAAACTGCCGCCGGTCAAGCTGACCTGGTACGACGGGAACATGATTCCCCGACAGGTCGCCGGAGAACGCGTGCCCGGCAGCGGAGTGATGTTTGTCGGGACCCAGGGACACATGTTCGCCGACTACGGCCGCTACAGGCTCTACCCGCAAGACAAATTCAAGAGCTTCCAGCCGCCCAAGCAGACGATCGCCAAGTCGATCGGGCACCACGCCGAGTGGATCCAGGCCTGCAAGAAGGGTACGCCCACGACCTGCAACTTTGACTACTCCGGAGCACTCACCGAATCCGTCCTGCTGGGCAACGTCAGCTTCCGGACCGGCAAGGCTCTCGAGTGGGACGCCGAGGCACTCGAAGCACCCAACTGCGCCGAGGCCGCTCAGTTCATCCGCAAGGACTACCGCAAGGGCTGGGAAGTCGCCTGATCAGGCCGGGGTCAGACACCGGCATACGCCCGGGGGTCAGACGCCGCCCATCACAAAGTCCTGCTCCACGCAAAGCGTTCCCAAGGCGGGGCCTGACCCCTTTTGCCTTTGGCGAGGGTTGATGCGAAGGGGTCAGGCCCCGCCTGTTGCGAACCTGCGGCCCGCAACAGGCGGCGTCTGACCCCCGGCGTTTGGCGGATTCTGAGCCCCGGGCGGATCCGCTTCGATGTACTTCAGCTGGATCTTCGCACCCGGTAACTTCTTCTGAAGACCGCTCACGCCCAGCTCGGTGACGTTGGTCCGCGTCAGCTTCAGGTCCTTCAGCGACGTCAATCCCTCCAGGTGCACCAGGCCCAGGTCGGTCACCGCCGTCGAGCCCAAGTGCAGGAACTCGAGTTTCTCCAACCCTGAAATCGCCGGCAGCCCCGCATCGCTGATCAACGTATTGTCGAGGTTCAGCCACACCAGGCTCCGCAACTCACCCAGTGGCTCAAGCCCCCCATCGCTGATCTGCACCCGCCACAGGTTGAGTTTTTCCAGGTTCCACATCGCTCCCAAGTGAGCCATGCCGGCATCGGAGATCAGGCTGTTTTCGCTGACGTCCAGTTCGACCAGCGTGGTGATCGCCATAAGCGACTCGAGACCCCCGTCACCGACCTGGGTCTGTGAGAGCCTCACCTTGCGGAGCTTCGGAAACTGCTTGAGCACCCCGGCCGCCTCGTCACCGGCCAGCGTACCGGCCAGGTAGAGTTCCTCGAGCTCGACCAGCCCCTCCAGTTTCACCAGGCCCTCTTCGCTGACGAACAGGAAGTCCAGCAGCAGAGCCTTCAGGCTGGTCAGCTTGGCGATGTGCTGCAACCCGTCGTCGTCGATCCGCGTCGCGTTGTTCTTGCCCGAGAGCCTCAGGGCCCGCAGGGACGCCAGGCCGCCCAGGTGAGCCAGCCCGTCGTTGCCGATGCCGCAGCCACGCAGGTCCAGATTGCGGAGCGTCTCGATCTCGCCCAGGGTCTTCAGCCCCTCATCGGTCACTGCAGTCTCATTCAGCAGCACCGATTGCAGGTTGGCCAGCAACGGCAGCGGCGCCAGGTCGGCGTCGGTCAGCTCGACGCCGCGCAGGTTGACCTCCGTCACCCGTCCATCGCCACCTCGCTTGAACTTCGCACCCAGCATCTCGAGTGTCGTCACCGAGACGGAGTCGTCGGGAACGACCTGTGGTCCCGACTCCGCCGGCAACCCGGTTGTGCCGCCGGAAGTCGCCGCAGACTCGTCGGACTCACAGCCGACCGAAAACCCAGCCCACACCGTCAGCAAGGCCGCCATAACCAGAAATCGCACGAGCAGGGGTTCCTTCAAAGGACTCACACCTCGGCCAGACGAGTGGCCGAATCGCCGAATCGATCCAGCTGAATGCCAAACTTGTCCATCAACGACAGGAACAGGCTGCACATCTGCCGATGTGACTTGCCCTGGTAGTCCAGGATCCGCCCGCCCTTCAGACTGCCGGCCCCACCACCCAGCAACACCACCGGCAACTGCGACGCATTGTGGCTGCCCGACATCATGCTCGAGCAGTACATCATGATCGTGTTGTCCAACGCCGTCCGTTCGCCTTCCTTCACCGCGTCGAGCTTCTTGGCGATGTAGGCCATCTGGTCGAACATGAACTGGTTGACCTTCAGGTAATTGCCGTTGTTGCGGTGAGACAACTCGTGGTGCCCGACCTCGATTCCCAGGTGAGGGAACCGGAGGTAGCTGTGGTCGTTGTTGAGCTTCAGGGTGCAGATGCGTGTCGAGTCGGTCAAAAAGGCCAGCACGACGATGTCGCACATCAGCTTCATGTGTTCGGGCAAGTCCTGGGGGATCCCGTCAGGTGGTCGCGGGATGTTGGGCTTCTCGAGAGTCGGCCGCCAGCCCTGGAGTTCACCCTTCTCCCCGGCCCGGTCGATCCGGCGTTCGACCTCGCGGACCGAATTCAGGTACTCGTCGAACTTCCGCTGGTCGATGCGGCTGATCCCCTTGCGGAACCGTCGAGCCTCGGCCAGCACGGCGTCCAGAACGCTCTGATCACCACGGCCGATCTTGCTGTTGAACAGGCGATCAAATGCCAGGGCCGGGTAGACTTCCAGCGGAGTCGGATTGGTGGGAGAACTCCACGAGATGTGTGAGCTGTACAGCATCGAGTAATCCTTGTGGATCCCCGGATTCGACCTCTCGCAACCCAGCACCAGGCTGCCCACCCTGGTCGAACGCCCGTACCGCTGGGCGATCACCTGGTCAAAACTGGTCCCCGAACGGATGGCACCTCCGGAAGCCAACGGGGCTCCCGAGAGCATGTTGCCGGTCTGGGAACTGTGGATGTTGCCCTTGAGAGCCTGCTCGTTGAACAGCCCGCGGATGAACGTGATCCGTTCACGGAACCCGGCAATCGGAGCCAGCACCTGGCCCAGTTCCATCGTCGAACCGGCACCCTTGGCGTGGAACTGCCCGGAATGGAATCCGTTGCCCGAAAAGAGCACCGCCAACCGCATGGGGGCCTGGCTGCCATCGTTGTCAGACCGGCGGGCCTGCTTCTTCAGAGGCTTGTCATCACCCCAGACCCGGCGCGATTCCATCCACGGCAACGCCATCGTCACGCCGCCAGCCCCGAACAGAAATGCACGTCGCGAATAGCGATGACTCATCTGCAGGGTCCTCTTCGACTTCGCAGTTTTCGTTGCCACAGTGTCATCCCCAGCACTGCCACCAATGACAGGGTCGCCACACCCTCTAGGGAGTATCGGCCACGCGAGCCCCTCGCCCGCGGATCCTCCGAAATTGAGGCGACAGCACGATCATCTCAATTGCCACCGACAGCCGATAGTCGTTTCCCGACATCCGGCGGTGGATTTCGTCGAGCAATGGCTGGTCCGAGAGTTGTGTCTGGCGTCCCAGGGCATAGCCCAGCAGCTTGCGATTGAATTGAACTACGAACCCGTCTCGCCGCTTCGTCTTCAGGTAGTTTCTCAGCCCCGCCAGACCCTCGATCGACTCGCCGTCGGGCAGCTTCGTCCGCGTATCGACATCCCGGCCGGCCAGGTCCTTACTGCGTGCCCCGCCGATCGTGTCGAAGCCCTCGAGTGCGAAGCCGAACGGGTCGATTCGCTTGTGACAGCGAGCACAGCTTTCCACCGAGGTGTGCCGGGCCACCAGCTGCCTGAGTGTCAGTCCGTCGGTCTGAGTTTCATCGGAGGGCAACTGTGGCACCTGCTGGGGGGGCCGGGGCAACTTCTCACCCAGCAATACCTCCGACACCCAGTTGCCTCGCAGGATCGGGCTGGTTCGAGCGGCTCCCGACGGCTTGGCCAGCGTGGCCGAAAGGCCCAGCAGCCCGCCACGCCCCCTGGCTCGCATGCCACCCACTCGCCCCCAGCCGCCCGCAGACGTATCGGCCTTGAAATCGGCGATGCCATAGAACTTTGCCAACCGCTCGTTGACAAACGTGTGATCCGAATCGAGCACCTCGATCAGCGACCGGTCCTCGGCAAAGGCGTCGGCCAGGAACCGGATCGATTCCTCGTACATGTCCGCCTTCAACCCGGAAAACTCCGGGTAGTGCTTCTCGCTCTTGAGCGACAGCACCGGGAAGTCGTGGATCTGCAGCCACTGGCATCCGAACTCGGTTGCCAGCCGCCTGATCTTCGGATGCCGCTGCATCCGCCGCACCTGAGCCATCAGCTGCTTGTCCTTTTCCAGCGCTCCGGCCCGTGCCTGCTGCCGCAGCTCGGCGTCAGGAGCCGAGGACCACAGGAAGTAACTCAGCCGAGTCGCCAGTTCGTGGTTGTCGACCGCGGCCGCCTTCGGACCCTCGGGAACCTGTTCGGATCGATACAGAAACGCCGCGGCGACAAACACCCGCGCAATCGTCAGCCGGATCGATTCCTCATGGGCCAGCCCACTCTGCCGCAGCCGGGCATACAACCCACGCAACTCGGCCTTCTCCTGCTTGAGCAGCGGACGCCGGTAGGCCCGCCCCGCCAACTCGAGGACCGCGTCCAGGTGTCCGGGTTCGGCCTTGTGCAGGTCCCGCCGATACACCTCCGCCTCCTTCAGTGTCAGACCCTTGATCGGCACCAGGTCCTTGTACTGCGAGTGATTAACACCCTCCATCACCTCCATCAACAACTCCATCGCCGTCACCTTCGTCAGTGGCCAGTCGCTGACAAATCGCAGCTCGCGCCACAGCCGATCCAACGTCTTCTGTTCCGAACTATTCAGCAGCAACCGCGACAGGTGATGGTCCTCGCGATGAAACAGCGTGATCGTCAGCACCTCGTCCACCGGCACGATCTGGGTGTAGCACAACGCCATCGGGAACACGTCGCGGAACTCCGAAAACGCCCGTACGATCCGCTTGTGACCCGCAGACGTCCGCGGCGCCTTCACAGGTGCCTTCTTCTTCGCCGCCTTCTTCGCCGCCTTCTTCGCCGCCGGCTTCTCGCCAGGCTTCCCCTTGCTGGCCGAAACCGTCTTCGGCATCGCGGCAACCAGCACCGCGTTCTGGAACGTCGTCACGCGGGTATCCGAGAAGAGGTGAGTCACCTGCGAGAACTTCGTCGTGACCCGGCTCACCTGCAGCCCTGCCTCGAGATCGGCCTTCCCGGTCACCAACCCGACCTGCACCGTGCCATTGCCTCCGGTCCGAGGCTCGATCACCGCCGTCATCACCAGTTCGCGACCGACCGCCATCTCCGCGGGCAGGCGAAAACTGATCACCTCCGGAGCCTGCAGGCACAGCGAATCGGCTGCCAGCGGCGGGTCGAGCGGCTTGCCCGAGGGATGCTTGCCGAACCGCGCGGGATCGACTCCAAAGGGACCGCCCTTGGCATCCCCGGCCAGTTTCCGCACGTCTCGCAGCAGCACGTCCGGCTCGCCCTTCTTGATCAGCCGAGGCTTCTGGAACACAACAAAGTCACCGTCGCGACCGTCTCCGGCATCCCCGACCACCAGCGACAGCACCACGCCGTCCCTGGACGCATTGGCCTGCTTCGCATCGGGCTTGGGAACGGGAAACGCATGGCGAAGTTCCTGGGACGTCAGCACCGGATCGAGGCCCGACATCCAGAGCCGTGGGCCACCCGTGCGACCGACCAGACCGACCGGGCCAAACAGCCACAGCGCCTGCTGCCACTGGCTGACCTCGGCCACCAGACCCCTCAATGCGTCCGGCCCCGCCGCCCGCCATCTGGCTCGGACTCGACCCAGCACCAACGACGGCCGCTTGTCACTCAGCACGTCCCACAGCCGCTGCAGGTAACGGGGACTCAGTCCTCTCTGGCCGGCCACCTCGGCGATCGTCGTCTTGCCACCGGTCAGCCTCGTTCGCT
>CAUZJR010000096.1:0-14091 GCA_963580005.1 Planctomycetota bacterium | reverse complement strand
GGAGGTCGGGGGGAGGTCGGGGGGAGGTCGGGGGGAGGTCAGGTGTGAGTATCGGGGGATCGGCTCATTGGTGAGCACTCGAAGTGCTCGAGTGAACTCAGAACAGCACAGCGGGTGTGGAAGGGTTGGGACGTATCGAGAGTGCCAGTCGATGGTGGAAGGAGACATGGTCCGGCGGTATGGGGAGGGTAGTGGCGAAATCTGTGGCAGTGCGGTTTTTTGCTGCTTGGGCCTAAGGCGTGTCGTTTTCGGGTGTTGCGGGGGTCCGGAGGTGCCAATTGCACCGGAAAAGCGGGCGGAGTCGCCGCGGCTTGCTTCGCCTCCAGCACCCTCTACAATCGGACGTTTCCCCCTTGGGAAATCTCCGTTCCCCCCAAGACGGCTTGTGCGGCCGATCTTTTCGAGGTTGCTGGCGTGGACGACGCGATCCACAAGGCGAACGTATTGATCGAAGCCTTGGGCTGGATCCGCCAGTTCCGGGATCGTTACATCGTGATCAAGCTGGGTGGGAGTGCGTTGGAGGCGCCCGAGAGCGTCGACAGCCTGTTGACGGACGTGATCTTCATGGAAGCGGTTGGGATGAAGCCGGTGCTCGTGCATGGTGGCGGCAAGTCGATCAGCCGGGCGATGTCTGACGCGGGAATCGAGCCACGGTTTGTGCAGGGGCGTCGATACACCGACGAGCCGACGCTTGAGATCGTCTCGAGGGTCCTGGGCGAGGAGATTGCCGATTCGTTGATTGACGAGATCACCAGGCAGGGAGGCCGAGCGGTGAGGCTTTCGGGACCGGGCCCCAATTGCCTGTTGGCCGAGCGGTTGAAGTTGTCGGGCGAGGGGGGCGAGGAGTTGGAGCTGGGTCGAGTCGGGCACGTGGTGGAAGTCGACACGGAGATGATCGCCACGGCGTGTGCCGAGGGGAAGATCCCGGTGCTGCCCAGCGTCGCCCACGACTCCGCCGGCGAGCTGCTCAACGTCAACGCCGACACCGCCGCCGCGGCGGTGGCTCGGATCCTGGGTGCCGAGAAGCTGGTGTTTCTCAGCGACGTTCCCGGCATCTATTCTGATCGCGACGACCCCAGCAGCCTGCTCGGTCACCTCGACCTCGACGCCTGCCGCAAGCTGGTCGCCGAGGACGTGATCGACAGTGGGATGGTCCCCAAGGTCGAGGCGGCTCTTGAGGCCTTGCAGGGGGGGGTGCAGAAGGTGCACATTGTTGATGGCCGGATGGCTCATTCGGTCCTGTTGGAGATTTACTCGGACACCGGAGTTGGCACCGAGATTGTCCTGTGACATACCGATCGGCTCCGGGTCGGAGCCGATGATTCCAGAGGGAGAAGCACGCGATGGACAGTTCAGCCAAGCGCTCGAGCCAGGACACGATTGCCCAGTTCCAGCAGCACGTGATCCCCAACTACGGTCGCTACCCGATCAGCCTGGTCCGTGGCGAGGGATCCCGTGTGTGGGATGCCGAGGGGACTGGGTACCTGGACCTGTTCCCCGGCTGGGGCTGCAACATCCTGGGCCACTGTCCGCCTCGAGTGGTCGAAGCGGTCAAAGAGCAGGTCTCGCAGTTGGTCCACATCCCCAACACCTGGTACACCGAGCCTCAGGGCGATTTTGCCCAGGCGTTGTGCAGCCGCGGATTCGGCCAGGCATTTTTCTGCAACAGCGGTGCCGAGTCGATCGAGGCTGCCTTGAAGCTGGTGCGGTTGCACGGGGCCCAGACGGGTCGCTACCGCGTGATCAGTTTCTACGACGGCTTCCACGGCCGCACGTTTGGAGCGACCACTGCGACGGCTCAGCCGAAGTACCACGAGGGCGTCGGTCCTCTGATGGCCGGCTTCGACTACGCCCGCTTCAACGATCTGGACCGGGTCCGCGAGCTGGCCACTTCCGAGACCTGTGCGATCCTGGTCGAGCCGATCCAGGGCGAGGGAGGTGTGAACCTGCCGGAGCCGGGCTTCCTGGAGGGTTTGCGTGAGATCGCCGATTCGGTGGGGGCCCTGCTGGTCTTCGACGAGGTGCAGACCGGGATGGCGCGGACCGGCAGTTGGTACGGCTACCAGCACTACGGCGTCCAGCCCGACGTGATGACCGTCGCCAAGGGGCTGGCCGGAGGGGTCGCCTGCGGCGTGGTGATCGCCAAGCACGAATACGCGACCAGCCTGCTGCCGGGGATGCATGCCAGCACCTTCGGCGGCAACCCGCTGGCGATGGCCGCGGGCCTGGCGACTGTTGAGACGATCGAGGAGGACGGGTTGCTGGAGAACTGCCAGGCGATGTCGAATGAGTTCGCCCGGCGGTTCGAGGCTCTGCAGGCGGAATTGCCGATCATCAAGGAACTGAGAATCCAGGGCATGATGATCGGCGTGGATCTCTCGATTCCCGCCACACCGGCCGTCGGCAAGTGCATGGACCGTGGCGTGCTGGTCAATGCGACTCACGACACGGTGCTCAGGCTGTTGCCGGCACTGAACGTGACGGCCGCCGAGATCGAGGAAGGGTGCGACGTGATCGCCGAGGTGTTGCGAGAGATGTCGGCGGAGGCCGAATCAAGTGACGCGGTGGCTGCGGTGGCTGCGGTGGCTCATGAGGACATGAGCGACGAGTCTGCTGCGGCCGTGGAGTCGGACTCCGATGAGGTGTCGATCGAGGCGGGAGTGTTGGGGGAGAGGGAGGACGAGTCATGAGGCACCTGGCGTCGCTGTTGGATGTGACGGCTGGTGAGATCACCGAGATCCTGGACCTGGCCACGTCGTTGAAGTTGGCTGCGTCCAACGGCGACCGTCCGCCGCGGTTGGGCGGTCGCGTGCTGACGCAGATCTTCGAGAAGCCTTCGCTGAGGACTCGGGCCAGCTTCGACGCGGCGATGGCTCACCTGGGCGGCAGCAGCCAGTTCTTTTCCGCGGCGGACGCCGGTCTGAATGGTCGCGAGTCGATCGAGGACGTGTCTCGGGTGATCAGTGGTTATTCGGACGTGCTGGTGCTGCGGACGTTTTCGCAGTCGAAGATCGAGCGATTTGCCGAGTTGGCCAGTTGCCCTGTGATCAATGCACTCTCGGATGACCGTCATCCCTGCCAGGCCTTGACCGACCTGTTGACGATGCGTGAGACGTTTGGCGAGTTGTCGGGTCGTCGGCTGGTGTATGTCGGCGACGGCAACAACGTGGCTCGATCGCTGGCGATCGCCTGCGGCCGGATGGGTGTTGCGATGACGTTGTCGGCTCCCGAGGGGTATTCCTTTGACACCGAGTTCCTGGGCCTGTTGTCCGAGCAGGTTGCCGGTTACGAGTTGACTCTCGAGCCGGATCCCAAGTTGGCGGTGTTGGGTGCGGACGTGATCTACACCGATGTCTGGGCGAGCATGGGGCAGGAGTCGGAGCAGTCTGAGCGGGAGGCGGCGTTTGCCGGGTACCAGGTCAACAGCGAGTTGATGTCGCTGGCACCTGCTGGGTGCCGGTTCATGCACGATCTACCGGCTCGCCGTGGCCTGGAGGTCAGCGACGAGGTAATCGACGGTGCTCAGAGCGTGGTTTTCGAGCAGGCTGAGAACCGGATGCACCTGGCGAAGGGTCTATTGGTTTGGTTATTGAGAGAGTGAGGCAGTCAGATGTCACGACACGACGGGCGGGCGGCGGACCAGTTGCGAGAGATCGAGGTGACCCGGGGCTTCACCGGGTCGGCTCCGGGCAGCGTCTACATCCGCGCCGGCCGAACGACCCTGTTGTGCACGGCGAGTGTCGAGGAGGGTGTTCCGCCGTGGAAGGACGACCCCGAGAATCCTTCGGGCTGGGTCACGGCCGAGTACAGCATGTTGCCCGGCAGCACGGCTCCCCGGAAGCGTCGCGAGCGTCAGAAGGTTGATGGTCGTTCGAGCGAGATCCAGCGGCTGGTGGGCCGCAGCCTGCGGGCGGCGGTTGATTTCAAGGCCCTGGGGGCCAGGACGATCACCATCGATTGTGATGTGCTGGAGGCCGATGGTGGCACGAGGACGCTCTCGATCACCGGCGGTTTCATGGCCCTGGTCGATGCCGTGGCGAGTGTTCCCGAGTTGGCCGATCGTCTCGGGGACGTGTTTGTGGACTCGGTGGCTGCCGTCAGCGTGGGGATTGTCGAGGGCGAGCCGGTGCTCGACCTGGACTACCCCGAGGACAGCACGGCGGAAGTCGATTTGAACGTGGTGATGACCGGTTCGGGCGAGTTTGTCGAGGTCCAGGGTACGGCCGAGTCGGGGGCATTTGCCCGCGAGCTGCTCGATCGGCAGCTCGACCTGGCGACGGCGGGCATCGCCCAATTGCGATCGCTCCAGAAGGACGTCCTCGGCGAGCGATGGCCTCTGGACGCATAATCTGCCTCCTGCTACGATCCCGCGCGCCCGGTACGGACACCGATCCCGGGCTCTCGTTTGCTCTCATTCCGCACGCAACGAAGGGACTCGCCGGTGCGGCCCGCAAGCTCGATTCTGAGACCTCCTGGTTGCGTGCCGCTGGCGATGGGCCTGGTCGTCTTGCTGGTGACGCTGGTGGACTTGCCCAGCCCGGTTTCGGCGGCCCGGATCGAGGCGGTTCGTGGCAAGCGGTATCGGATCACTCCGCGTCATGGTCCCTGGATGATCTTCGTGGCGAGCCTGCAGGGCAGCACGGCTCGAGAGGCCGCCGACATGCTGGTCTATGAGCTCCGTCGTCTCGGCATTCCCGCGTACACGTTTGCGCAGTCTCAGCGGAGCGGCAGTGTCAAGACGAAGGATCGGGTTGGTCGGACGAGTCGTCGCGAGCTGACATCTCGGAAGTCTGCGATTTCGGTCATCGCCGGCAACTACCCGACGATCAAGGACTGGCGTGCTCAGAAGACGCTGAAGTACATCAAGCGGTTCCACCCCAAGATGATCACGGGTGGGACCTATATGAAGACCCCGGGTCGGCCGAGTCCTTTCAGTGGGGCCTTCCTGGTCCGCAACCCGTTGTTGCCGGCCGGCAAGAAGCCGATCAGCAACCTGGTTCGCCAGCTCAACGCCGGCGAGCGGTACACTCTGCTGGGCAACCGCGGCCGCTACACGCTGGTCGTGGCCACGATGATGGGTCGGTCTCACACGGTCCAGGAAACCGCCCTGCTACGTGCCAAGCAGACCTTCCGGGTGGGCGACAGCCTGGACCAGGCGGCCGACAAGGCCCGTCGGCTGGCCAGGATCCTCAACGACAACAGCTACCTGGCCAAGCTGGCCCGCAGCAATCCTCAGCTGGCAGACATCCTGGCTCGCGACCAGTTCAAGGCCTTCGTATTGCACGAGCGATACCGTTCGATTGTGACCGTCGGCGAGTTTGCCTCGCCCCAGGACCCGGGGATCCGTCCCCTGCTCGAGTTGTTTCGTGGCAAGCAGAAGCCGGACCCCAGGACGGGGCTGCAGAGGCTGACGCCGGAGTACATCCTGGTCCCGGGTGCGACTCGACGTAACCCCCTGGACCAGATCCTGCCCTTCGACCCGAATCCTCGCGTGATGGCGGTGCCGAGTTTGAAGTGAGGGTTCCGGCGTGACGACTCCCCTGCTGGTGATTGCCAGTCGCAACGCGAAGAAGGTCGGCGAGATCGCCGACCTGCTGGCTGCTCATGAGGTCACCGTCCAGAGCGTCGGCGAGTTCGACGGTGTGCCCGAGGTGGTCGAGGACGGCGAGACCTTTGCAGACAACGCAGCTCTGAAGGCGACCCAGACGGCGGGGGTCCTGGGCGAGTGGACCCTGGGCGAGGACAGTGGCCTGTGTGTCGAAGCGCTCGACGGCGAACCCGGGATTCGCTCGGCTCGGTTCAGCGGCCTGGATGCCAGCGACCTGGACAACAACCGGCTGTTGATCGAGCGGCTGCAGGGTGTGCCCGACGCGAAGCGGGGAGCCTGTTACGTCTGCCACGTGGCGGTGTCGGATCCTGCGGGCGAGGTTCGATTGAGTGTCGAGGCAACCTGCCGGGGCCGGATTGTTGATGAGGTCCGCGGCGAGAACGGGTTTGGCTACGACCCGCATTTCCTGCTGCGTGAGTATCATCTCACGTTTGGAGAACTGGCACCGGTCATCAAGCAGCACCTCAGCCACCGGGCCCGAGCCTTCTCGCGGCTGATCCCCGGGCTGGTGAGCCTGCTGAGTGGCTAGGCCGTGACGCGACGGGTCTCGGGGACCAGGGCGTCGAGCACACCGTTGACGAAATCGGGGCTGCGGGCATCGCCGAACGTCTTGGCCAGTTCGACGGCCTCATCCAGGATCACTCGGAAGGGGACGTCGCTGTAGAGCAGTTCCCAGGTGGCGAGCCGGATGATATTCCGATCGGTACCGGCCATGCGGTCCAGTGACCAGTTGTCGGAGTGCGATTGGATGCGGGTGTCGAGATCGGCCAGGCGGGCTGAGACTCCCTTGACGATCTGTCCGGCAAACGCCCGCAGAACGGGGTCGTCGACCTCGTCGTCGAGGAATTTGACGAGAGCGGCGGGTGGCATTTCGGGGTTGATGTCGACCTGGTAGAGCGCCTGCAGAGCGGCTTCGCGCGCCCTTCGTCGCCTGGGATCAGCTCGGTCTTCGGTCACGTCTTCGGTCATGTCTTCGGTCATGTCTTAGTCCTCCCCACCCTCGGGGTTCTCACCACTGGTATCCTCTGCCGTTTCGGTGTTCGTTTCGGCCGCGTCGATGGCTCTGAGTGTGGCGAGGGATTCGAGAGCGGCGAGTGCGGCTTCGTGTCCCTTGTTCCCCATCCTGCCGCCGGCGCGGTCGAGGGCCAGTTCGAGGTTCTGGCAGGTGAGCACTCCGAAGGCCACCGGGACGCCGTTTTGCACGGCGGCGTTGCTGATCCCCAGTGCCACCTGGTGATTGATGTATTCGTGGTGAGTCGTCTCGCCCTGGATGACTGCACCGAGGCAGACCACCGCGTCGACGTTTCCTGACTGGGCCAGTCGGTTGGCGACGAGAGGAATTTCGAAGGACCCGGGCACCGGCACCACCACGATCTTCTGATCGGCCACTCCGTGTTGAACCAGGGTTTTGAGTGCGGCTTCGCAGAGTCGGTCGGTGATGTCGGAGTTGTATTTCGAGACGACCACGGCGAAGCGGTCGTCGGGTAGAGCGTGCGGGGATACGTCGAGTCGTTGAGGCATCGCAGGTGGTGGGCTTGTTGTGAGACGAGGGGACGGGTGCACGTTGCGGGTCAGCCGAGGTTCATGCTCAGCAGGAACTCCTCGTTCGTGTCGGCCCGCCGCATCTTGTTGGTCAGCAATTCCATTGCCTCGGCCGGGTTCATGTCGTTGAGGACGCGTCTGAGGATCCAGACCAGTCTCAGTTCCTCCTCGTGCATCAACAGCTCTTCGCGGCGGGTGCCCGACTTGTTGACATCGATGGCCGGCCAGATGCGTTTTTCGACGAGCTTGGTATCGAGGTGCAACTCGGTGTTGCCGGTCCCCTTGAACTCTTCGAAGATCACGTCGTCCATGCGGCTGCCGGTATCGACCAGTGCGGTGGCGATCACGGTCAGGCTGCCGCCGTCTTCGACATTTCGAGCAGCTCCGAAAAACCGTTTGGGGTGCTGCAGTGCTCCGGAGTCGATTCCTCCTGAGAGCACCTTGCCCGAGTTGGGGACTTCGTTGTTCCAGGCCCGAGCGAGCCGGGTGATCGAATCGAGGAAGATGATCACATCGTGTCCGTGTTCGACCATCCGCTTGGCCTTTTCGATGACCATTTCCGAGACTTGGACGTGTCGGCTCGAGGGTTCATCGAAGGTACTGCTGATCACCTCACAGCGGGTCCCCTGCACCTGCCGTTCCATGTCGGTGACTTCCTCGGGCCGTTCGTCGATCAGCAGCACGATCACGTAGGCCTCGGGGTGGTTCTCGATCACGCTGCGGGCCATTTTTTGCAGCAGGATGGTTTTTCCGGCCCGTGGTGGCGAGACGATCAGGGCACGCTGTCCCATGCCGATCGGGCAGATCATGTCGACGACGCGGGTGGCGAGTTCATCGGGGGTGGTGATCAGGTTGAGTCGTTGTTCGGGGTGCAGTGGCGTGAGGTCATCGAAGCTGACGGTTTCGGTACCGAGGTTGGGATCCTCGCTGTTGATCGCCTCGACTCTCAGCAGCGCGAAGTACCGTTCATTTTCCTTGGGCGGTCGGATCTGCCCGGCGACGGTGGCACCTTTTTTGAGTCCGAAGCGGCGGATCTGGCTGGGTGAGACGTAGATGTCGTCGGGGCAGGGCAGGTAGTGGTAGTCGGGGCTGCGGAGGAATCCGAATCCGTCGGGGAGGATTTCGAGGGTACCTTCGCCGAACATCAGCCCGTTGAGCTTGGTGCGTTCCTTGAGGATGCGGAAAATCAGGTCCTGTTTCTTCAGCCCCGAGTAGTCGCTGATCTCCTCCTCGCGGGCCAAGTCGAGCAGTTCCTTCATGGTCATTCGCTGCAAGTCAGCGATATGCATGTCGCTCCGCTTGATCTCCTCGTAGCGGTCATCGGCCGGAAAGACCGCGGCCGGATCGCTGTCGGCGACGGCATCGGGAGGAGTCGGGGACGGGGTGCTCATGACGGGTCTCGAGGTGAGAGATGTCGAACGGGATCAGGGGCAGGACGCGGAGGTGTTTGTGTTGGGTCCGTTGAGACCGTTTCGGCCGTTTCGGCTGTTTCGGCTGTTTCGGCTGTTCAGGGAGTGGATCAGTGAGAGCAGTCTGGGACCGGAGTCTTCCAGCGAGGTGCTGTTATCGAGCGAGGTGTCGGCGGTGTCCTGTTTACGTTGCAGCGGCCACTGGCTGGCCTGTCGGTCGAGGTAGTCGGAGCGGGTCCAATTGCGGGTGGTTTCGACACGCGTGAGCCTGATGTCTTCGGGCACGTCGACAAACACCACGTGGTCGCACAGGTCGTCCCAACCGGCTTCCAGCAGCACGGCGGCATCGACCAGGATTCCCTCGCAGCCGTCCTGACCACGGTGCTGCTGGATCTGCTGGATCTGCTCCTTGAGTCTCCTGCGTATAAAAGGATGGACGATCTCTTCGAGGTCATGTCGGTTCGCTTCGGACTCGAGGTCGTCTCCAAAAACGATCTCTGCCAGTGCGGCCCGGTTGACCTGGTGTTGCGAGTGGATGGTGCTGGAGTTGTCGGGGTCCTGGGAGCTGGGGAATCGATCGAGGATCTTGCGGGCGAGTTCGGGTTCTGCGAGTGCCTGGTGCCCGAGCTGGTCACCGTCGAGGACCGTGATCGGGGCATGCTGCGAGACCCAGTGGGCCAGGCCACTTTTTCCCGACCCGATCCCGCCAACCAGTCCCACGACCGGGGCGCAATGATCCTGTGTCACGGAGTTGTCTTGAGGGGGGGGAGGTGTGTTGTGAGGGTGTCATGTGGCCGGGGGCGGCCGAAAGGAACCGATCCGTGGTTTTTGAGAGGAAGGAGAGAGTTGAACGTGCGGATCCTTCGCACGGTTGTCGTGTTTGAGAAGAGGATTTCTCGAAGGATTCTGACAGAGTCCCTTGGGAGTGTGGCTTCATGGTGATCGCTGCTGTGCAGGGTGTCAATGAAAAACCCGGCTCGCGATCAGCCCCCCGGGATCTCCTCGATTTCCAGCCAGTTGCGCCCTGCGGAGCAGTCGACGACCAGGGGCACATCGAGGTCGAGTGCCGATTCCATCTCGTGTCGGACCAGTTCCACCAGCGACTCGAGCTCCGTCTCGGGCACCTCGAACACCAGTTCATCGTGAATCTGCAGCAGCATCGTTCCCGGGTGGGCGTCTCGTTTCAACGCCTGATCGACACCGATCATGGCCTGCTTGATCAGGTCAGCGGCCGAGCCCTGGATCACGCTGTTGATCGCCGTCCGTTCGGGCATGTTTCTCTGCCGGTTGGGCTCGGGTCTGATCCCATAGATCGGCCGTCGTCGTCCGCGGATCGTCTCGGCGTAGCCGCTGCGTCGGCATTGATCGAGGACACGATCGAGGTATTCTGCGACGCCGTGGTAGCGTGAGAAGTAGTTGTCGATGAAGGCGGCGGCTTCGGCCTGGGAGATGCCCAGTCCGGCGGCGAGTCCGAAGGGGCTCTGGCCATAGACGACTCCGAAGTTGACCGCCTTGGCCATCCGTCTCATGTCGCTGTCGACCTCATCGGCATCGACACCAAACACCTCGGCGGCCACTGAGGCGTGGATGTCGATGCCATCCCGAAACGCCTCCTGCATCGCCGTGTCGCCGCTGAAGTGAGCGAGCACACGGAGTTCGACCTGCGAGTAGTCGGCACAGACGAGCAGCATGCCCTCTTCGCCGGGGACAAACGCCCGCCTGACCTGTCGACCTTCGGCGGTGCGGATCGGGATGTTCTGCAGGTTGGGTTGCAGCGAGCTGAGTCGTCCGGTGGAGGCGGCGACCTGGTTGAACGAGGTGTGCAGGCGGCCGGTGCGGGCGTTGACCAGGGCTGGCAGCGCATCGAGATAGGTGCTCTTGAGCTTGCTGAGCTGCCGATGGCCGATGATGCGTTCGGGCAGAGGATGCAGCGGGGCGAGTTTTTCGAGAACACTCTGGTCGGTGCTCGGGCCGGTCTTGGTCCGTTTCTGTACGGGCAGGTCGAGTTCGTCGAAGAGGATTTCCCGGAGCTGCTTGGGTGAGTCAATATTGAATTCGCGACCGGCCAACTCGTGGATCTCACCAACGAGCCCTTCGAGTCGCTCGCCGACCGACTCGGCCTGCTGACCCAGTTCTGCTGAATCGAGTCTGATGCCGGTGTATTCCATTTCGGCCAGGATCGGGATCAGCGGCCGTTCGAGGTCCCAGTAGAGGTCCCAGAGGCCATCGCGGTTGAGTTCCTCGGTGACCAGTCCGGCCACCTGCCACGAGACGTCAGCGTCTTCGCTGGCGTACTCGCCCACCACGTCGGTGTCGATCTCGGCCATCGACTTCTGGTTCTTGCCGGTTCCGATCAGATCACTGATCGGGATCATGGTGTGGTTGAGGTATTTTTCCGAGAGTGCTGCCAGCGAGTGGCTACGGGCACCGGCGTCGAGCAGGAAGTGGCCGATCATCGGGTCGACCCCGATGCCGTCGAGCTTCAAGCCTGCCCGCCTGAGCACCAGCATGTCGTACTTGATGTTCTGGTTGGTCTTTTCGATCTCGGGGTTCTCGATCACGCTCTTAAGAGCATCGCGGACCGTATCGGGATCGAGCAGCGTGGCACCCTCGGGGCCTCGCACCGGCAGGTACCAACCCGCTCCGGCCTCCCAGCAGAACGCCCAGCCGACGATGTCGGCGGTCAATTCGTCCAGGCCCGTGGTTTCCAGGTCGAAGCAGAAGCGAGGCTGTTGCTGGAGTTGTTCGAGGAAGCTGGCGAACTCGGCGGGGGTATCGACCACGTTCCAGCGGCGGTCGGTTTTCCCGAAGAGTTGTCCCTGTTGCGAGGCGGGTTGATCTGCGGCTGGGCCGGCGGCGGGTGCCTGTGATGCCTTCGGCGGTGCGTCACTGTCGGGCGAGTCGACCAGGGCCTGGATCTCGGCGGGGAAGGACCGGAATCCGAGTTCGGTGAACAGTGTCGAGAGTCGGGCGATGTCGGGAGTGCCGACTTTCTGTGCGTCCCAGTCGAGTTCCAGCGGGAGGTCGTCGTAGAGCGTGACCAGTCGTTTGCTGAGCCGTGACTGGTCGGCGAAGGCGACGAGGTTTTCCTTGAGTTTCTTGCCGTTGACCTCATCGGCGTGAGACAGCACTTCATCGAGCGTCTGGTACTGTTCCAGCAGCGTGCGGGCCTTCTTGGGTCCGACCAGCGGCATGCCGGGCACATTATCGACGCTGTCGCCGACCAGTGACTGGAAGTCGATGACCTGGTCGGGTCGGACTCCCCACTGCTCGAGCACGAAGGCTTCGTCCTGGAACTCGTTCTTGCGGATGTGGAACAGCTGGACCTGGGGGCTGACGAGTTGTCGTGCGTCCTTGTCGCTGGTGACGATCCTCACCTGGTGCCCCGCCTCGGCCGCCCGTTTGGCCAGGGTGGCAAAGATGTCGTCGGCCTCCCACCCCTCGACCCTCAGCACCGGCAGCCCGAACCCGGCCATCACTTCCTCGATCATCTTGATCTGCGGCACCAGGTCTTCGGGCATCGCGTCGCGGTTCGCCTTGTACTCGGGGTACCAGTCGTTGCGGACACCTTTGCCGGGCGAGTCCATGGCGCAGTAGAGGTGCGAGGGGCGATGGTCTCGCAGCAGGTTGATCACGTCTCGAGTGAAGCCGTAGACGGCATTGGTCGGCTGACCGGACGGTCCGGTCATGGGCGGCAGGCCGTGGAAGACCTGGAAGACCAGGGAAAATACGTCGAGAATGTAGACCGGGTTGCTCATCGTGGCGAAGTCATCTCGATGGGTCCTGTTGGGTCAGGACCGGAAAAACCGTTAGGATGTGACTCTCTGGGTGGTTACGTCGCGCCGTTTTCTTGACTCCACTCTACCCCCACCTAGAATTCAGAGACAGTGTGCCGGGATTCTCCTAGTATCTCTGAGTATCTCTGAGAAACGCTGAAAAACTCTGAAAAACACCGTCGCCGGGCGTTGAGCCGGGCGACCCAGTCACGCGACAGGGGAACGGCCATGGCCTCCAAAGGCACCATCGGGTTCAAGGAAATCGGTTTCATCTTCACTGCGATGTTGATGCTGATTTTCGGCGTGTTCACCTACGTGTTGTGGGACGAGGGCAAGAAGATCCGCCAGGATCTCGTGGTCAAGACCAAGGAGGCTGGTGACGAGAAGAACCTGCAGCGTCAGTACCTCGACCAGGTCAACGAGTTGAAGTCGAAGGTGGGCTATCCCAACGTCGCCACGGTCGGATCGGCGACCGACACCAGCCGCGACTCGGTGCTGGGCAGCATGGTCGACGACATCAAGTTGCTGGGTGGTCCGGAGCTGCAGCGTGATTCGTACGCCGAGACGCTGCGTGCGATGAAGCAGAAGACAGACAACCTGCTCTTGGAGAATCGCAACCTGAGCGACAAGAACCGCCAGTTGTCCGTCGAGTTCCTGGCGTCGATGAAGTCTCATTACCAGGACGTCGCCAGCGGTCACGACGCACGTCGCAAGGCGGCCGAGGGTGAGCGGGACGATGCGAACCGGACCAAGGAGACTGAAATCCGCAAGCGGGACGACCAGATCGTGACGCTGCGTGGCGTGAACACCAACCTGCAGAACTCGCTCAAGCAGACCAAGGACGCTCACACCACGCTCAAGAAGGAATCCGAGGGCCAGATCGGGCGTCTCGAGGACATCAACGATTTCCTGACCGACGCGGTCCGGAAGCGGGAACGCATCACCTACGACCGGCCCGACGGCCTAATCCGCTGGGTCGACAACGACAGTGGCCTGGTCTGGATCAACCTCGGTCGCGACGACAACCTGACCACAAGGACTCAGTTCAGCATCTACAAGCAGACGCACCGTGGCGTCGGACGCCCCTCGGCTCCGGCCAACACCGCGGACGAGGACGAGGCGAGTGACGCGGCTGACGAGCGGTTTTCGCCTGGATTCGAGGACATCAAGGGATCGATCGAGGTGACCCGGGTCATCGGCGCCCATCTCTCCGAGGCCCGCATCATCAAGTACGACATCTACGACCCGATCCAGCCCGACGACCTGATCTACACTCCGCTGTGGGCTCCGGGCCGCCCGGCCGCATTTGCCTTCGTGGGCCTGATCGATTTCGACAACGACGGAGCCAGCAACCGGGGCGAGTTGCACGAGATGATCAGCGGGATCGGTGGACAGATCATCCACGAGGTACTCGACGACGGCCGACGGGTGTTCTACACCGAGTTCCCCTCCAAGAGCCACGACTACACCGAGGACGACTCGACGATCTCTCTGCAGATGAAGTACCTGGTCATCGGCCAGATCCCTGATCTGAGCGGGGCCGCCTCGGATCTCGAGAAGCAGCAGTTCCGAGCGATCATCGGTCATCACAAGAAGATGGTGGCCGAGGCCCGCGAGACGGCCGTCCGCCGCATCAATCTCAGTGACTTCCTGGCCCACATCGGCTACGTGCCCCGTCGTCGGCTGTTCGTGCCCGGCCTGGTCGACCGCCCCTATAACCTCAAGT
Organism: Planctomycetota bacterium; assembly: GCA_963580005.1. Classification (GTDB taxonomy): domain Bacteria; phylum Planctomycetota; class Planctomycetia; order Planctomycetales; family Planctomycetaceae; genus UBA8437. The sequence goes on along the minus strand of CAUZJR010000096.1, from coordinate 30 downwards.
CCGGAGCCACCAGCGGCCTGGTCGGAGGCA
>CAUZJR010000095.1:0-14189 GCA_963580005.1 Planctomycetota bacterium | reverse complement strand
GGGCAAGAGCTGGTTCTGGGACATGGCGGGTCGGTTGGTTTTGACCGGAGGAGAGCGGCGAGGCGACGTGGTGCTGGTGATTGTCGATGGGACAGGGAAGCCGATCTCGGTGCACCGTCCGCTGAAAGACATGGTGACCGCGGCGCGGTTGATCGGGTACCAGCAGGATAAAGAAGGTGCGGTCGACGTTTTCTACGAACTGCAGTTTGCGGTCGGTAAGAAGAGATACACCGTCCGGGTCAGCGAACTGCTGCAGCCGACTCCAGCCCGGGAATTGTCGAAGGGGACCAGCGGCTGGGACCGCGACGTGTCGGTCAGCGTGACGAAGCCGCAGCAGGGCCAGCTGGGGGGTTTCCCCAAGGGGGTCGAGTTCTACATCGGGCGGCCGACGGCACAGACGCGGCTGGGCGGTGCCAGCGTCAGTGCCTGGCACCACACGGTTCGGCCCGCTCGTCCTCGAGGTGCGGGGGCGTGGGGGACATTGCCCGAACAGGGCAAGCAGCAATTCGTCAGGCTTGGTGTCCAGGCCCCCGGCGGCAGCCTGGGCCCGATCTCGCGGCGGATCGTATTGAGATATGCCACCTCGGTCGTACCCAGCTCTCTGTCCTTGGGCGGGACTCCGCCCCGGCCGGCGCGGATCGAACGGGTCACCAGTGTGCCGGGTTATGAAGGGATCCGGTTGCCGATTTCATCGTCGATCATGCCCACGGCGATGACCTGGACGAAGGACGGGACCCTGGCCTTCACGTCGCTCAAGGGCCACGTTTACCTGGCTCACGACACGGATGGCGATGGGCTGGAGGACAAGTTGAGCCTGTTCGAGGAAGGCCTGGCGGCTCCGTATGGCATCATCGCCGATGGGGACGATTTGATCGTGGCTCACAAGCCCGAGGTCCTGAGGCTGCGGGACACCGACGGGGATGGTCGAGCGGATCAGCGGTCGGTACTGGCCAGCGGATGGGGCTACAGCGACGACTACCACGACTGGACGTGTGGGATTGTTCGAGACAAGAAGGGGAACCTGTACGTCGGGCTGGGCAGCAACTATGCGCAACGCACCCGGCCCGAGCAGACCAGTCGCTGGAGGGGCAAGGTGCTGAGGATCTCGCCACGGGGGCGGGTCGAACCGGTCGGGCATGCCTTCCGTTACCCGACCGGCCTGGCGGTCGATCCGGAGGGCCGGATCTTCGTCAGCGACAACCAGGGTGTGCAGAACACGTTCAATGAGATCAATCACCTGGTGCCGGGACGGAACTACGGGGTGCCGAGCCGATTCGAGGCGAAGCACGAGTCGGCCGCGGTGAAGCCGGCCATCCACGTCCCTCATCCCTGGTCCCGAAGTGTCAACGGGTTGGCCTTCCTGCCCAGGGGGTTCGCAGATCGCTCGGTCGCCGGACACGGGATCGGTTGCGAATACGACAACCGGTTCCTGGTGAGATTCACGATGCAGGAGGTTGGTGGCGAGATGCAGGGAGCGGTGTTTCACTTCTCCCGGCCAGGTGCGGGCGTGGGAGACAAGAACTTTGTCGGACCGCTCTCGGTTGCCGTTAGTCCCAAAGGGCATATCTACATCGGCAATATCTACGACAGCGGCTGGTTGGGGGGCCGAAATACCGGGACGATTACCCGGCTGAGGCCGGTGGGGGGAGGACCCAACGGGCTGCGAGACCTGAGGGCGGTGCCCGGTGGGTTCCGGCTGAAGTTTGCCCGAGCTGTCGACCGGGTGGCCGCGTCGAAGCCAGCGTCCTACTCGGTGTCGGGCTACACTCGGGTCTGGAAGGGAGGCTATACGACTGCGGATTCCGGACGACACCGGGCCAGGGTCACCGTCGCTAAGGTGTCTGCAGACGGGATCAGCGTGACGCTGGCGGTCGAGGGTCTGCGAAGCGGACATGTCTACGAGGTGACGTGTGCTAAGATCGCGGGGGAAGAGGCTGAATTGTGGCCTGCCACCGGACACTACAGCCTGCACCGCATGCCGCGAGACACGCCGTGACGCTGCCGACCGACCGAGCAACGAACGAGGAACTGCTGGCGTTTCTCGAAGAACAGCTGCCCGCAGAGCGTATGGCCGAGATCGAGCAGTCGTTGCGGGGTGACCAGGAGTTGCAGCAGCGATTGGCCTCGGTGGTACATCAGCACGACCCGGGAGCTCACTCGGTCGGTGCCATCTGGCGTCGACGTCGCCTGAGCTGCCCGTCGCGGAGCGAGCTGGGAAGCTATGTGCTGGGGGCATCCGAGCCGACTCGGGCCGAGTACATCGAGTTTCACCTGCGGGTGATCGGGTGCCGTTACTGCGTGGCCAACCTTGAGGATCTCGAGCAGACCGCCGGCGAACAGGCCGATGCGGTGACACGGCGGAGGCAGAAGTTCTTCCAGAGCTCCGCGGGCTATCTCTCGGGCGACGAGAAATAACCCCAGGGACTGGCTCGGCCGCTTTCGGCCGTGCCTGTCCCCACCCGGATCACCTCTTCTTCTTCTTCTTCTTCTTCTTTCGCCTGATCACCTGGCGATGTGATCGGGACAGGCACTGCCGCCGAGGCGGCCGAGCCAGCCCCTGGGGTTACTTTTTCTTTGCGGTCAGCAGTTCGTAGTGCAGGCGTCCGACCTGCCACATGTAGTGGGGTCCGAATCCGGACTTGGGGCCCCAGGTATTGGCGACGGCCTGCCTGAGATGCGTGACCGCTTTCTTGTCTCGTTTGTGGATGGCGTGATCGAGGCCGATGTAGAGGTGAGCATAGAAGTACCGTTTCTCGCGTTCGTCATCGCTGATTTTGGCCGCCTTGATGTCGGCCACGATCGTCTCGGGTTTGATCGTTTCGGAGAACAGCTTGTAGACCGATGGGAACGGTTCGCGGTCATCCTTCTTGTACTTCAGCAGTCCTTCGCGGGCCTTCTTGAGCCCGTAGGCGCGGGCCTGCGAGAAGAATCGCCAGATGCCGTTCTCGCGGTCGACGTTGTCGAAGCTGTCGTAGATCTCGAACTGGTGAGCGGCCTGCTTGAAGTCCTTGGCATAGAACCAGGCGATGCCCCGTCGCCAGTGTGAGGTGTCGAGTTTCTTGTCCAACTCGACCATCTTCTGGTAATCGGCCACCGACTTGTCGAACTGGGCCAGGAAGAAGTAGGTGTCGGCGCGGCGGGAGTAGAAGCCGACCCGGTCGGGCTGTTGCTTGATCTGCTCGGTGAGTTCCTTGACCTGTTGTTGCCAGGCACTGGTCATCATCTTGCGTTTCTTTTCCGAGAGCGGGTGCTTTGTGGGGTCTTCGGCATTGGCCGAGAGTGGTGCCGAGACGAGCAGCGCGGCGACGAGCAGTGGAAATGTGGTGGGGAATGGTCGTCTCATGCGGTGTCTCCGGAGGGCGCTCAATCGGGGGGTGTCCGACGGCGGAGATCATACCGGCCGATCTGGCCGGTCGCTACACTCACCGGGCGTCGGTGATCGCGGTCGTGAGGTGCGGTTGAGTCATTCGGCGACGAGGACATGGAGAACAGGCATGGCGGAACTGGGTGGTCGAGTTGCGGTGGTGACCGGTGGTGGGCGTGGGATCGGGCGGGCGACGTGTCGCCGGCTGGCCGAGGCCGGTGCCCGGGTGGTGGTGGCCGAGATCGACGCCGAGACGGGGCAGGAGGTGGCCGAGGAGATTGACGGGGGGATGTTCATCGAGACCGACGTGACCTGTGAAGAGAGTGTCCAGGCGATGGTGACGCGGGTGGTCGAGGAGTTGGGGGGGATCGACATCCTGGTCAACAATGCCGCGGTGTTCGTGATGCGGGGCATCGACGCCAGCGACGAGGAATGGCGAAGGAGCCTGGATGTCAACGTGCTGGGTGCAGCGAGGGTCTCGCGGACGGTGGTGCCGGTGATGCAGGCTGCCGGCAGCGGAGCCATCGTCAATCTTGGCTCAATCTCCAGCTTCCTGGCTCAGCCCGAGTTCGTGACCTACAACGCATCGAAGGCGGCGATTGTCAGCATGACCCGTTGCCTGGCACTCGACATGGCCCCGCACGGCATCCGGGTCAACGCCGTGTGTCCGGGCACGGTCTGGACGCCGGTGGTCGAGCAGATGGCTCGGGAGCAGGGCCTGGATCGCGAGGCGGCCGAGACTCATGCAGATTTCGGTGGAGCCCACATGCTGTGCCGGCTGGCCGAGGCGAGCGAGATCGCCAACGCGATCTGTTTTCTGGCCTCCGATGAAGCCTCGTTCATCACCGCCGAGTGCCTGATGGTTGATGGGGGATACGCGGCGAAGTGATTCACGCATCCCGCGGGGCGGTGGCCGAGGCTGGCTGGGGCAGGGGCTGGTGCTCGTGCAGGTGCGGCGGTTCGAGGAAGCGGATGGTCCACGCCAGGGCCACTCCGGTCAGCAGGCAGGCCGAATACTTGATGCGGTCGTGCGAGTGGAACTGGATTTCGGGAAGCAGGTCACCCAGTGCGATGCAGAGGAAGACTCCGGCCGAGCAGGCCAGGGCGGCGGGAACGAGCGTACTGACCGAGGCGTCGCTGAGCTGCAGGTCGATCAGCAGGTAGAACAGGACGGCGGCGATTGGGCAGACGGCCGCGTAGACGAGGTTGACCTTGAGCTGAGACTGTTTGGACCAGCCTCCGGCGGCCATCAGCGTGGTGATCGACATCGAGTCGAGCGGTTTGTGCAGCGCGATCGCCAGGAAGGTGCCGACGCCTGCCAGCGTCGCTGCCGGTGCGTGCTGTGCGGCAGCGACGGCGGTGGCCAGGGCGACCCCGTCGATCAGCGTGTGAATCGTCAGGCCGACGAAGACCCCGGTCCAGCTGAGCCGGTGCCCGGTGGCGTGGTGGTGGGCGTGGCTGTCGTCGTGATTGTGATCGCAGGCGGGATCAGTGGTTTCTTCGACCGATCCGTGCTGGTGAAAGTGCAGGGCCCGGACCAGGAAGAACATGCCCAGCAGCCCGACCATCAGGTAGAGCATTGCCGAATCGAGTGATCCGCCGTGTTCGACCGCATGGGGCAGCATGTGGAAGCAGGCGACACCCAGCATGAATCCGGCCACCAGGCTCATCAGCGCGTGCAGTCTCACGTGAGTGAATCGGATCATCCCGGGCAGCCAGCCTCCGGCGACCGAGACGGCGGCGATCAGGACGCAATAGGACAGCAGCGTGAGCACGATGGACCGCCAACTTGAATCACAGGACACTCGGCCAGCGGGCGAAACGGCTCGTGGACGGCATCGGAAGGCCGGCCGTCGATTCTAGACACAGCCGGCGAGGAAACCCAAGGGAGCGCAACCCGCTGGCATTCGCGCCGCAGGAGGCGGCGACTATACTCGGCCGCACACTTCGTCTTGCCCGATAGTGTAATGGTAGCACGAGTGACTCTGAATCACTTAGTCTAGGTTCAAATCCTAGTCGGGCAACTCGCGAACGCCCTGCCACGAGGTGTCAGGCTGTCTCATCGATTATCCTGACAGCTCATGAGCAACATCCTGGTCGGCATCCGCTGGATTGTGTGGCTCGCCGTCGCGATCGCTGTCACGGGGGTGCCGGGGACTGGGTCGATCGAGGCCGGAGATCTCGAGCTTCACTGGGCCTTTCAGCCCCCCAGGCGACACGCCGTCCCGCGATCGGACGGCTCGACACCGATCGATCGCTTTGTGCGGGCCCGACTGGCATCTCGGCAACTGGCTCCCTCGACCGCGGCTCCCAATGCGGTCCAGGTCCGCCGAGTGACTCTCGACCTCATCGGGTTGCTCCCCACCTCAGCCCGGATCGAAGCCTACCTCGCTGATTCTCGCCCCGATCGCTGGGGACGGCTCGTCGACGAGCTGCTCGCCTCACCCCACTTCGGCGAACGCTGGGGTCGCCACTGGCTGGACCTGGCCCGCTTTGCCGACAGCAGTGGCTACGAATCGGATTCACCCCGGCAGATCTGGCCGTACCGCGATTGGGTGATTGAGGCTTGGAACTCGGACATGGGATTCGAGAGGTTCGTGACCGAGCAACTGGCCGGTGATCTGCTGCCCGCCGCGGATGTTTCGCAGCAGATCGCCACCGGATTCCAGTGCAACGTGATCTATGACCCGGGTGTTCGCTACGAGGCGATTGTCGACCAGGTGCAGACCGTCGGCTCGGTCTTCCTGGGACTCACGCTCGGATGTGCACAGTGTCATACACACAAGACCGATCCGGTTTCACACGAGGAGTTTTACCGGCTGTATGCGTTCTTCAACGAGACGTCGATCCAGCGGCTGCCGTTGCCGGGTTTCGACACCGGATACCGCGACGGGCTGGTGATCCGAGACGAGAAGAAGAAGTCAGACCGGCCAACCGGCCCCGCCACCCTGGTGCTCAAGTCGGCCCCCCAGGCCACTCACGTCTTCGAGCAGGGCGACCCGTCTCAGCCGGGCCAGAAGGTGGTCACCGGGTTCCCGGCGTTCCTGGCAACGGCCCGGGTCGGCAAAGAGAAGTCCTCGCCGCCGGATCGCATCGAACTCGCACGCTGGATTCTCTCGGAGAACAACCCACTCACGGATCGCGTGACGGTGAACCGGGTCTGGCAAAGGCTGTTTGGTACGGGGCTGGTCGAAACCGAGAACGACTTCGGTGTCCAGACACCGCCGCCCTCGCACCCCGGACTGCTCGATCACCTGGCCCTGGAATTCCGGCATCACGGCCGTCGTTTCAAGCCACTGATCCGCTCGATTGTACTCTCGGAAACCTACCGCCAGAGCAGCGATGTACGGCCCGAGCTGGCCGCTGTTGATGCGAGCAACCGGCTCGTGGGTCGCCAGCGTCGCTTGAGGCTCGAGGCCGAGGTGATCCGCGACATCAGCCTCCAGGCCGGAGGCGTGCTGTCCGAGAAGATGCTGGGGCCCAGCGTGTTCCCCGATCAGTCCCCCGGAGTGCTCGATGCACGGGCCACCGCGGCGAAGTGGACTCCGAGCGAGGGCCAGGACCGGTGGCGTCGCGGACTGTACACCTGGCACTGGCGACTGACTCCGCATCCGCTCAAGCCGCTGTTTGATGCACCCGAGGGGGTGACTTCCTGCACACGCCGCGATCGCTCCAATGTCCCGGTGCAGTCCCTGGCGTTGTTGAATGACGTTTCCTTTTATACAGCCGCTCGTGGGCTGGGACGCTGGAGTTGGTTGTCCGGGCCGAAATCGGCGGATCGGGTCGACACGACGATGCTCAGGTGCCTGGGCCGCCGGCCATCGCCGTTCGAGCGTCGCGTGCTGCTGGAGTTGAACGAGAGCCAGAGAGCCACTCTGCAACACGACCTCGCGGCGTGTCGTGCCATCCTGGGACTCGACGCCGGGGCAGCCGATGACGACCTGGTCGAGCGGGCGACCTGGGTATTGGTCGCTCGCGTTATCCTGAACCTCGACGAGTTCTTCACTCGAGAATGACGAGGAACCTGATGCACAACCCCGCCAGCGCGATCACCTCGAGCCTGTCTCGTCGTGCCTTCTTCGGCGCCGGCGGCGTCTCGTTGGCCTCGATGTCGCTGTCGCAGTTGTCGGCAGCGTCCAGCGGTCCTCGACCGCAGCCGTCTCATGTGGCTCCCCGCGCGCGATCGGTGATCTTCCTGTTCCAGGTCGGCGGACCCAGCCAGCTGGACCTGTTTGATCCGAAGCCGGAGGTGAACCGGCGGGACGGTGAGGAGTTGCCCGAGAGCCTGTTGAAGCAGGTGTCGTTCGCCCAGATCCAGGAGAAGCGGCCGCGGCTGATGGGATCGCCCTACCGGTTCCGCCGACATGGCCACAGCGGGGCGTGGGTCTCGGAACTGATGCCCCACACCGCGGGGATCGTCGATCGGATCACGATCGCCCGGACGCTGCGGACCGACGATACGAACCATATGTTCGCCGAGTTGTTGATGAATACCGGTTGGCGGAGGTTCGGGCGGCCGAGCCTGGGCAGCTGGGTGGCGTACGGGCTGGGGAGCCAGTCGCAGGAGATGCCGGCGTTCCTGGTGCTGGGGACGAAGCCGCGGAGCAAGAGTGCCAATTACGGCAGCGGGTTCTTGCCGTCGCAGTTCCAGGCGACGGTGTTGCGGGATGCTGGTGAGCCGATCCTGAACCTCTCGAATCCCCCCGGCGTGACGTCACGACGTCAGAGGCTCTCGATCGACGCGATCAACCGGTTGAACCGTGTGCGGCTGGAGGCCAGTGGTGACGATGAAATCCGTGCCCGGATCGCCAGCTACGAAATGGCGTTCCGCATGCAGGCCCGAGCTCCCGGGCTGCTGTCGCTGGGCAGTGAGACCAGGGAGACATTGAAGCTGTACGGGATCGAAGATCCTTCGCGTCCGTCGTTTGCCCGGAACTGCCTGATGGCTCGGCGGCTGGTCGAGCAGGGCGTGAGGTTTGTGCAGGTGTTCCATGGCGACTGGGACCACCACACCGACATCGGCAAGCGGTTGCCCGGCGAGTGCCGCGTGACGGATCAGGGCTCGGCCGCGCTGGTGCTGGACCTGGCCCGTCGCGGGTTGCTCGACGACACGCTGGTCATCTGGGGTGGAGAGCTGGGACGGACCCCTGTGGCTCAGAAGCCGATGGCGGCCGGGGGTCGCGTGGGGCGTGACCACCAGATCGAGGCGTTCACGATGTGGTTTGCCGGCGGTGGAGTGCGGGCCGGGCAGGTGATCGGCGAGACGAACGATCTGGGATGTCTGCCGACTGAGGCGGGCTGGCACGTGCACGACCTGCAGGCCACGATCCTGCATGCACTGGGGCTGGATCACGAGCGGTTGACGTATCGCTACGAGGGCCGCGAGTTCCGGCTGACGGACATCCATGGCGAGGTGAAGAGCGAATTGTTCGCTCGGTCGTGATCGTCGCCGGGCCTCAGATCTGCCAGCCGACTCGGAAGGCCGGCTTGATCAGCCCACCGGCCCTGGGGTTGCCGGTGACGGCCAGTGTCTCTTGGTTCCAGGCGAATTCCTTGCCCCCGGACCGATAGGCCACGTTGCCCAGCAGCACCGCTTCTGTGAGCGGGCCCGAGTAGTCGAAGTGGCAGGTGGCCGGTCTGCCGCCGCGGATCGCGGCAGTCCATTCGCGGTAGAACCCCGGCGAGTCGGGGATCCGCTTGATGTCCAGCTTGGCGGCAGGCTTGTCGCCGGGGAACTTCGATTCGGGCAGCAGTTTCCGTTTCGAGAATCCGCACAACAGCATGCCCTCGCTGCCGATGAACAGCGTGTTGTTACCGCCGGGGCTCAGCCCGTGTTTCTTGAGGATCTCGGGGCCGCTGTTGGCGTGGTACCAGTTGAGCATCACCTCGGGCCGGCCGCCTCGGGCGGGGAACTTCATGTGAGTGGCCATCGAGCGGGGGGTGGTCAGGGCGTGGACGGGTGGTCCGGAGGCCGAGACTTGGGTGGGGGAGTCGAGATCGAGGGCCCAGAAGGGGATGTCCAGGATGTGGCAGCCCCAGTTGCCGGTCTCGCCGGTGCCGTAATCCCACCAGAACCTCCAGCCGTAGGGGCAGTAGGTCGAGTGATAGGGCCGCGGTGCGACGGGGCCCTGCCAGAGGTCCCAGTCGAGGTGGGCGGGGACTTCGGGGCGGTTCTCGGGGATCTTCGACATCCCGCGGGTCCCGCCGACCCAGCTGTGTACTTCGCTGACTGAACCGATCGCACCCGCCTTGATCAACTCGACCACGCGGTGCACGTTGGGGATCGTGTGGCGTTGGACTCCCAGTTGCGTGGCGACCTTCTGCTTGCGAGCCAGGTCGGTCATCTGGCGGACCTCCCAGATCGTGTGGGCCATCGGTTTTTCGCAGTAGAGATGCTTGCCCAATTGCAGGGCGGCCATGGCGGGGTGGAAATGAGTGTGGTCGGGGGTGCTGATGACCACGGCGTCGATCTGCTTGGCGATCGAATCGTACATCTTGCGGAAGTCCTTGAACTTCCTCGCCTTGGGATACCTCTGGTACGCCTTGCCTGCTCGGGCATCGTCGACGTCGCACAGCGCGACGACGTTTTCACCCAGCCGGACCATCGACCCCAGGTTGGCTGCTCCCCGACCACCGATCCCGATGAAGCCCACGTTGATCTTCTCGTTGGCCGCCGCGAAGGCCCGGGGGTTGGGTGTGCCCAGGAAGAGACCGGTGCCGAGGGCTGCGGCCGACTTCAGGACATCGCGGCGGTTGATCGAACGGGTCATCGCGGGGGATCCGGTGTGGGGTGCGAGGTGCGGGGTGGGGAGTTTGTGGGGACAGGCACTCCCCACGATTGGCCTGCGGCGAACCGCGGGGCGAGCCAGTCCCTGAGGGGTTAGAGGTCTCTTACTCGGCGGCCTTCGCAGATCCTGCGGTCGACATCCTGGAATCGGTCGCGGTAGGTCTTTTGCGAGTCGATGCCCAGGTGGTGGTAGATGGTCGCGTGCAGGTCGGCGGGAGTCACGGGACTGGTGGCGATGTGTCCGCCGTTGCGGTTGGTCGACCCATAGACCTGTCCGCCTCGGACTCCCCCACCGGCCAGCAGAGCGGTGAAGGCATAGGGCCAATGGTCGCGTCCGGTGGACCGCGTGTTACTGCTCTGAGTGAATTCTCCCAACTTGGGCGTTCGCCCGAACTCGCCGACTGCGACCACCAGGGTGGTGTCGAGCAGTCCTCGGTTGTCCAGGTCGTCCAGGAACATCGGGAAGCTCTGGTCGAACATCGGGCACAGCAGGTTCTTGAGCTTGGGGAAGTTCTGCTGGTGCGTGTCCCAGCAGGTGTTGACTCCATCGATCTTCGTCGGATCGACCCAGTTGACTGTGACCAGGGGGACACCCGCCTCGATCAACCTGCGGGTCAGCAGCAGGCTCTGTCCGATCCTGGTCCGTCCGTAGCCATCTCGCACGGAGGTGGGTTCGCGGTCGAGGTTGAAGGCTCGTCCGGCACGTTGCTGCAGGAAGTCGAAGGCCCGCAGCGAATCGCGGTGTCGTTCCTTGACGTCGGAGTTGCGTGCGGTGGGGATGGGTCCGGAGCGTTCGAACTGTGAGAGCAGTGAGCGGCGTCCTTCGAGTCGATCGGTCGAGACCTCCTGGGCCAGTTCGAACCCCTTGACCTGGAAGTTGTCCTTGTTGGGGTCTCCGTCGACGAGCACCGCGTCGTGACTGCGTCCCATGCGGCCGCCGGTCTGCCCGGCGATCAGCCGCGACTGGCCAGGAAACTGCAGGTACCAGGGGAGCACAATCGAGGGGGGAAGTCCGCGTGTGTTCTCGCCGAACTTCATCGCCAATGAACTCATCGAAGGCCAGTCGTCGGGCCGCGACTGGTCGGTGACCGGCGGGAACGGGTAGGGTCGCCCGGTGTACAGTTCGCTCATCGCCGGGCCGTGCACGTTCATCTTGTGAGTCATGGACCTGAGCAGGCAGAGCTTATCCATGTGCTGCGAGAGTCGCGGCAGGTGCTCACAGATCCGTACGGTCGGTTCGCGAGTGGCGATCGAGTTGAACTCGCCACGCACCTCCACCGGCGCCGCCGGCTTCATGTCCCAGAGATCGATGTGGCTGGGTCCTCCGAAGAGGAAGACGAAGACACACGATTGGGCCCGGGGTGCCAACGTGCCTGCGGCGGCGTGTTGGCGGAGTCGCAGCAGGTCTCCGGTGCCCAGCCCCAGCATCGAGAGTCCGCCAATTTCCAGCGCGTGTCGGCGGGTGGTCGATCGGCTGCTCATAGGGGCCATTAGACCGCAAAGTGGTGGCCGAGTGCAGTCTGAAGTTCCGTTCACGGCCAGCGGGCGGCTAGGCCAGCGGCCTGGCACCTCGCATGTCGCCGTATCCGCCCCCCTTGGACCCCTTGGGGTATTCGCCGAAATAGCGTTCGTCGTCGGCCGGTTGGTCGGCGGGCTGGAAGCGGACGTCGCACGAGAGTCTCACGCGGTTCAGCGGCGAGACGTTGTCGAGTGAGCCGTGGAGGGTGAACATGTTGATCAGCAGCAGGTCTCCGGACCGGAAGTCGGCCGTCAGCAGCCTGGTGTCGCGATCGGAAACCAACTGCAGGGGGTCTGTGTCCGAGGCTCCCCCGTAGGCGGCCTGTTGGACGACGTCGTTGGAGCGGTCGGTGGTGTAGTCGACGGCCAGGAACTGGTCGATGAGGTCCGAGAAGCGGTTCGAGTGTTCGACGATCACCAGCGGTCCATCCTCGACGGGGATGTCGCCGATGGGGATCCAGGCATTGATCATCGGCTGGGCGTTGCCGGCGAAGAAGGGGTAGTCGTAGTGCAGTGCGGTGGCCCGTCCGACGGGGGTGGGGCGGAGATAGATCAGGTCGAAGGCTCGTGCGGGTTCGTCGAGTGTGGTGTCGAGGATCGTCTGCAGTTCCAGGCCGTGAGTCAGCCGTCTCAGCACCAGTCCCTCGCTGATCGTCTGCCAGAACAGGCCTTCGTCGTCGGAGGGGTCGGGTCGCTGGCTGGTGCCGGTGGCAAACCCTGCCTCGGGCGGATCGGCGATTTCGCCCACCCGGGCCAGGTGTCTGAAGACCTCGCCCCGAGCGGCCTGGACCAGTGCGGTGTCCAGTGCTCCGCGGAGAAACAGGTAGCCGTCCTCGTCGAGACCGCGGGCGAGATCGGATGAGTCGGACGGGTCGCCTTCGAAGGGGGTCAGGGTACCGAAGCGATCAGGCGGGATCGGCTGGCCCTGGATGGTGCAGACAGGAGGTGTGAGTCCGGGCATCAGCGGGGCTCATCGAGAGAGATGACGTTGGCGACTCCGCCGTCGATGGGGATCGTGTGGCCGGTGATGTAGGCCGAGGCGTCAGAGGCCAGGAAGGCGACGGCACCGGCCACGTCGACCGCCTCGCCCCAGCGGCCCAGGGGCACCCGGGACATCACCAGTGCCGAGCGGGCGGGGTTGTTCTGTAGCGCGGAGGTCATCGGCGTACGGATCCAGCCCGGAGCCAGGGCGTTGACGCGGACGCCTTGTCCACCCCATTCGGCGGCCAGTTCGCGAGTCAGCGAGACCAGGGCTCCCTTGGTCATGCAGTAGGCGCTGCCGGCCCGGCCCAGCCCCGAGATGCCTCCGCCCAGGGCCGAGATGTTGATGATGCTGCCGCCCTCGGCGGCGGTCATCTCGCGACCCACACGCGCTGCGACCTGGAAGGCCCCGCGGAAATTCACGTCCAGGATCGCCTCGATGTCGGCGGGATCGTAGTCCAGCGGGTCGACTCGTCGGTGGATGCCGGCGTTGTTGACCAGGATGTCGAGTCGTCCGAGGTCCTCGATGATGCCGCTGACCAGTTGGTCGACGGCGTCGGCGTCGGTCACATCGCAGCCGCGGGCCAGGACGGTGGCGGAGGTCTCTGTGGCGAGTCGTTCGGCCGTCTCGGTGGCGGCTTCGCTGTCGATGTCGCAGAGGACGATCGAGGCGCCCAGTTCGCCCAGCGCTCGGGCCGAAGCTTCACCCAGCCCACGTGCTCCACCGGTGACCAGGGCGACTCGATCGGTGAGGTTGAACAGTGTGGTCGCTTCCGCGGGGCTCACTCCGGGGCCTCTTCGATCGAGGCGACCGGCGGCTGAAACATCTCCAGCGTATAGCCATCGGGGTCGGAGAGGTAGATGACCAGTCCGCCCTGGTTGGGTCCGGCAGTGATTTCGACCGGGTCGGACTTGAACGCCACGCCCGCCTCGGACAACTCGGAGACGGCCGTCTTGAGGTCATCGACGAGCAGGCAGAGGTGCGAATTGCCGGCCCGGTTGGTCTGGGTCGCGGCGGGCTCGCCGACGTGGTTCATGTACTGAACCACTTCCATGGTCTGGCGGCAGGTGGGGCTGATGCGGAAGGAGGCGACGTTGAGCTCGACCTCGTCGTATCCGGTCTGCTGAGCGACGTAGCCGGCGGTGACGCTGGGTCGTCGACCGATCAGTTCCATGCCGAGCAGGTCACCGTAGAAATGGATCGAGCGATCGATGTCGGCGACGGTCAAACCCAGGTGGTGCAGATCGGTCAGGGCCCAGGTGGTGTCGGGGGTCGTCATGGCGAGGGACCAGATGCTAGCGGCGGTCGACCGGAGCGGTCTGATCGGGCCAGGCAGTTTTGGGATGACGGGTGAGGAACAGCGGAGTGAGGGCGACAGGGATCGAACCTGTGACCTACGGATTAAAAGTCCGTTGCTCTACCAACTGAGCTACGCCCCCAAACATGGTAAAAACAAGTGTATTGTTGACTTGTGAAAGACACCATGAAATGGGTTTGACACCTATTGTGACACCCGCTAAGCTGGCCGCCAGTAAAAC
>CAUZJR010000094.1:0-14421 GCA_963580005.1 Planctomycetota bacterium | reverse complement strand
GCCTCGCCGTTGAGCAATGCCGTCATCGCACCACAAATGCCCCGGCCACTGGCACTGTCGTAGGGAATGCCCATCGACATCAACAGGCTGCCCAGGTTCGCATAGCCCAGGCCCAGGGGACGGAACAGGTGACTGTTCTCGGCGATCGAGGGAGTCGGATAACTGGCTCGATCGACCAGGATCTCCTGGGCGGTGATGTAGACCCGAGCCGCCTGGCGGAACCGGGCGACGTCGAATATGCCGTCGGGCCGCACGAACTTCCGCAGGTTGATGCTCGCCAGGTTGCACGCCGTGTCGTCCAGGAACATGTACTCCGAACACGGGTTCGATGCGTTGATCGGACCCGTCTCGGGACACGTGTGCCAACGGTTGATCGTCGACTCGTACTGCAAGCCCGGGTCGCCGCAGTACCAGGTGCCCTCAGCAATCTCCTGCATCATCTCGGCAGCCTGGTAGACGGGACCATCGCCGGAATTGTCGGTCACATAACGAGTCTGCCACGAGTCGTCGGTTTCGACTTTCTCCATGAACTCGTCGCTGACGCGGACCGAGAGATTCGCGTTCTGGAACATGATCGAACTGTAGGCCTCGCCGTTGAAGTTGGCCTCGTACTTGCCACTCTCGATCAGCGTCCGAGCCTTCCTCTCCTCCTTCGCCTTGGCCTGGATGAAGTCCATCACGTCGGGATGCCAGTCCTTGAGACTCTGCATCTTCGCCGCTCGACGCGTCTTGCCTCCACTCTTGACCACCGCCGCGATCTGGTCGTAGACACGCATGAACGACAACGGACCCGAAGGAGTCCCGCCGCCGGAAAGTCGCTCGCGTGAACTGCGGATCGTCGAGAGATCGGTGCCGGTGCCCGAACCGAACTTGAACAACATCGCCTCGCTCGTGGCAAGACGCATGATGTCCTCCATGTTGTCCTCGACCGACTGGATGAAACACGCCGACGCCTGAGGAAACTCGTAGGACGTCTCGGGACGACGGATCGACTTCGTCTCGGTGTCGAAACGGTAGTTGCCTCGAGATCCACCCACGCCGTACTGGTGGTACAGGCCGACGTTGAACCAGACTGGCGAATTGAACGCGCCGTGCTGGTGCAGGCACAGCCACGCCAGCTCGCGGTAGAACCGCTCGCCGTCTTCCTCGCTGGCAAAGTAACCGTCCGCCTTGCCCCAGTCGGCGATCGTTCGGGCCACCCGCTGGATCAACTGGCGGACGCTCGTCTCTCGCTCGCTCGTGCCCGGCTCGCCGTAGAAGTACTTGCTGACCACCACGTTGGTCGCCAACGAACTCCAGTCGACCGGAATCTCGCAGTCGACCTGCTCGAACAACACGCCGCCGTTCTCGTCCTTGATCGACGCAGTCCGCAAGTCCCACTCGACCGTGTCGAAAGGATCCGAGTCGGCCGGACAGAACTCTGACCCAAACTCCAGGGCCTTGCCCGTCGCCTGATCGAGCTCCGTGTGACCGTTGCCGTTCCCGTTGCCCCGATGTTCTGCTGAACCCTCGGCCTGGCTCTCACCCAACCCCGGATTCAATCCGGCCCGCCCTTGGGCCAACTCGTTCGAACGTCCCTGCTCTTCAATACCTTTAGCTTCGTGCATCATGCACCCCTTCTTGGTAGCGTCTTTCTCCAGCTGCCGGACTCGGGAATCCCGTCAATCGCCCCCCCCACAGGGTCGGTCGAGCGACGAAAAGTCACGAAAATGGACTAGGGAAGTGTGGAAATCAGCAATACCTGAGCCGTTTTTGATGACTCAAATACCACAAGGTATAGGGGACTGGAGTCCAAGAACACCTACATCTTGTGAACTGACGAGACCCGCCACTATAAATCGGCATCCTGTTTTGTCAAGATGGGGTTTTTCAGTTTGTTTTGATCGAAGTCCTGGAATTCGTCGTAGAGCCCCGCCGCAACACGACTTATCGCAATCTGAAAAAACCGTCACGACCCGCTCACCAGCCACAGCCCGACCGTCACAAACGCCACCACAAAGACAACCCACGACAGACCGCTCCCATGCCGCACCCCGACTCCTCCCCGCCAGGCCGCCCAGACCGAACCGGCCGATCCCTCGAGCCAGCCTCACCCTCGACCGACGATCCCACGGCGTTGGCCGAGTACGGTCGGCTCGACCTCGTTGCTCGTTTGGTGGTCGAGGGCGACATGCTGGGTCAGCACAAGAGTCCGATGAAGGGAGCGAGTGTCGAGTTCACCGAGCACCGGCAGTACCATCCCGGCGACGAGATCCGTCACATCGACTGGCGGGCCTACGGCAAGACGGGCAAGTACTTCGTCAAGGAGTTCGAGGACGAGACGAGCCTGCGTTGCCAGCTACTGGTCGATGCCTCGGGCAGCATGTCCTACGGAGCCAGCACGCTGTCGAAGTTCGATTACGCCCGCCAGTTGGCCGCATCGTTGGCCTACCTGCTGCTGGCTCAACGTGACGCGGTCGGGCTGACGGTCTTCGACGATCACGTCCGCAGTCGCCTGGCTCCCTCGACCCAGCAGGCTCTGTTTGCCCAGGTCACCGACACGCTCGAGGGTCTGAAACCGACCGACGAAACATCGGCGGCATTCGCCGGCGGCGTCGCCGAATCGCTCGACGAAGTGCTGCCGACGCTCTCACGCCGCAGCCTGGTGGTGGTGATCAGCGACTTCCTGGACGAGCCCGACGAGTTGATCAGGTCGTTGGCGAGTTTCCGTCACGCGCGTCACGAGCTGATCCTGTTCCACGTGGTGGCACCCGAGGAGGTCGATTTCCCGTTCTCGCGACCCACCCAGTTCCACGACCTCGAACAGACCTCGCGTCGCATGCTGGTCGATCCGCACCGTGTCCGCGAGCGTTACCTCTACCACTTCAACCGCTTCTGCACGCGGCTGGAACAGGGAGCCGCCGGCCAGGACGTGGACTACCAGAGAGTGACCACCAGCCAGCCCTACGTCACCGCCCTGGGCCGCTATCTCGCCTCCCGCTCAAGACGCCGCCGCGGTCGTTAGCCAGGGCAACCCGCCAGCGAAATCCAACGGCCTCCGGCCTGATGACGATGCCGATGTCCGGGGTCAATCGTGGCTCACCGTAGAACACCGAGGCCACTCCACCGGTCAGGTGAAAGCGAATGTCTTGCTGCCGAAAGATCCGAACCGCTTGGCCAAGCGTTTCGCGGAATGCACTAGTGGGGAACATCGGCGAGGATTCTCTCGATCATCCCTCGAATCGCAGGATCGCCACCATAACACCTCAAGGCGACTTCCCACTTCAGGCGCTCCGCCGACATCTGGCCTTCTTCTGCGATGATCTGGCGGGCAATCATCGCCCGGGACCATTGCAGCCAGGCCAGCGATCGCGAAACACGCTCGGTGCCACTCAAGGCCTCCATCCGCGGCTGAAATGCCGCGTCAATCAGAGACATCTGTGACCAAGCTGCCTGGGTAAGTCATGAGCCATGTCGTGTGTTGCTCGAAGGCATGACGGGCACGACCAACCAGAAGATCTTCCGGGTCAGACGCCCAGCCTTTGGCGGGGGGCCTGAACCCTCTTGTACCGACCCCCATCGCTCGCTTGTACCGACCCCCATCGCTCGAGTGAAGGGGCAGCTCAGGGGGATCCATCGATGGAGGTCTCAGGGGGCGAGGACGGGTTCGTCTGCGGAGGCGGTGATCCTGAGATCCGCTCGGCGAACTCCCCGCCCAGTTCCGCCTCCAACTGCTCTTCCAGCCGGAACGTCTCCAGCTCCAGCATCCCTCTCAAGCCCCGGTACGTCTCGGCCCGTTCCCGCCGTCGCCGCTCGTCCGCCTCGCCCGGCTCGCGACGCACCCCACGCAACAGCACGTTCTTGGCCGTGTGCTCCATGTCGATGAACTCGATCACCCCGGTCCGGTACCCACAGACCTCCAACGCCTCGGCTCGCAACGCGTCAGTTACCAGAGCCGATAATCGCTCGTGCAGGATCCCGTGCCGGTGCAGCGACGACAATCCCTCGATCGCCAGCCCACCTGCCAACTCGTGCTGACAACACGGCACCGCCAGGATCACTCCCGCCTGCCATCCGACCGCCCGGGCCAAAGCGTCGTCGGTCGCCGTATCACAGGCGTGCAACGACACCGCCAGGTCGACTCGAGTTTCATTGCCAACACCGCCCTCAGCGAAAACATCGCGCGGGAAGTCGGCAATCTCGCCCTGGTGGAATTCGATGTCGTCCCACCCCAATCGCTGGGCCACGCCCCGGCAATCCTCCACCACCTCCGACTCACGCTCGATCCCCACGATCCGTACCTCGCGGCCACGCAGCTCCGTCAGCAGGTGATACAACGCAAACGTCAGGTAGCTCTTGCCGCAGCCGAAATCGACCACCTGCAGGTCACCCGCTTCGGGCAACGACCCGACGCAGTCGTCGACCAGTTCCAGGAACCGGTTGACCTGGCGAAACTTCGCCTGCCGCGACGCCTTCACGCGTCCCTCGGAAGTCATCACCCCGATCGCCTCCAGGAAGGCACACCTCTGGCCGTCAGGCAGCAGGTGCTGCTTGGTGCGATCGTGAGAACTCGACTCAGGCGGCAGCGTGGTGGCCGGCTTGCGGTGGACCTTCAACCGACCCCCTCGCCCCACTCGTGCCGAAAGATCCTCCCGGGTTTCAAACAGATGCAGGTCGCCGTAGCACTCGGGAAACCACTCGCCAATCCGTACCACCGCGGCGGCGGGTTCGAGATTCTCATGAGTCTGCTGGCGTTGAGTTTCTGAGGTGAACTGGTAGCGAGGTCCATCGGCCAACTCGACCGGCCGCACCACCACTCGCTCGGCCAGCTCGGACCGATCCCCCCGACGACGACTCAGCACCACGCGGTGGCAACTCGACCCCAGCATCGCCCGGCCAACCGCCTCCACAATCTCGCTCACCCCTTCAGACACTGCTAGACTGCGCTCCCGGACTATGTGATCGATGTTCGAATCGATCACTCTACCGACCCGTCCCACTCACCGGCAACAAGTCGCACCCAGGCAAAGGCACCCGATGGGTCTCAATCGCAAGCAGAAGAAACAACTCGCCGTCGCCCGCAAGAAACTCGACAGCCTCCAGCAACAACTCGCCGGGGCCCGAGCCCAACCCGACGACCCGGCCGATGTGCCCAGGCTCGAACAGGAAATTGAACAGACGCTCCAGAGGGTCCGGTCGCTCAAGAGCGGTGGAGACGGGTAGTGAGCGACACACCGTCCGGGCCGGTGAGACGGTCACCGCCGACGATCTGCGTCGTGCACCCCCGCGAACGACGCAGCAAGTGCTCGCTCGAGCCGCTGCGAGATCGCGAGGGGTTCGTGTTCTGGACGTTTCCCGAACGAGGTGAGGAGCCGCTCGAGGGCTACGTGCGGCTGGGAATGGGCGGGCCGCTGATCGGGCCAAGGGATGCTGCCGGTGGACTGCTGGTCCTCGACGGCACCTGGCGACTCGCCGCAGGGATGGAAGCCGACTACTCCGAATTGCCCGTCCGCAGCCTGCCCGAGCTGGAAACCGCCTACCCCCGCAGCTCGAAGATCTTCGACGACCCCGCCGAGGGACTGGCCTCGATCGAAGCCCTCTGGGCCGCCTACCGCCTGATGGGCCGTTGTGGCGACGGACTGCTCGATCACTACCGCTGGGCCGAACAGTTCCTGGCCGCAAACTCCGATCTGATCAAGCCAGATCCCCCCTAACGCCCGGGTTCCGCCACCCGCATCACCTCCAACTCACACGCCACCGCTGACCCCGGTTGCCCAGCGATCACGACCGGTGATACCATGGATGTCTCACCTCAACCCCGACCCGGAATGTTACCCCCCATGCCCCGCCGATCAGCCCTACTCCTCGCGCTGCTCGCCTCCGCATCGGTGCTCGCCAACACGCCGCTGACCAGAGCCGCCGGGCCGCAGATCGACTACCAGAAACAGATCAAGCCGCTGTTTGCCAGGCACTGCAACGGCTGCCACGGGTCGAAGAAATCGATGTCGGGGTTCCGTACCGACGCCGGCCGACTGGCAACTCGGGGAGGCGACCGGGGGGCGGGCATCGTGCCGGGTCAGCCCGACAAGAGCCTGCTGTTTCAGGCACTCACCGGCAACGATGACCTCGAACGGATGCCCTACGAAAAACCTCCGCTGAAGGCCGCCGAGATCGCACTGATCAAGGAATGGATCGTCCAGGGAGGCAAGTACCCCGCCGAAGAGGTGATCGTCGGAGGACGACGCAGTAGCGAGCACTGGTCGTTTCAACCGGTCGTCCGAGCCAAGCTGCCTGCAGTCAGTAACCCCGCCTGGGTCCGCAACGCCATCGACACCTTCGTGCTGGCACGGCTCGACCGAGAAAAACTCTCGCCCGCACCCACGGCCGACCCCGTCACCCTGATCCGCCGACTCAGCCTCGACCTGCTCGGACTGCCGCCCACCTCCGACCAGGTCGATGCCTTCCTGGCCGACACCGCACCGGGTGCCTACTCGAGGCTGGTCGACCGCATGCTCGCCTCGCCCCGCTACGGCGAACGCTGGGGCCGCCACTGGCTCGACCTGGCCCGCTACGCCGACTCCGACGGATTCACCATCGATGGAGCACGCTCGATCTGGAAGTACCGCGACTGGGTCATCGATGCCATCAACGCCGACTTGCCCTTCGATCGCTTCTCCATCGAACAACTCGCCGGCGACCTGCTGCCCGCGGCCAGTCTCGACCAGCAGGTCGCCACAGGCTTCCACCGCAATACGCTGATCAACCAGGAGGGTGGGACCGACGACGAGCAGTTCCGCGTCGACGCGGTCGTCGACCGGGTCAACACCACCGGAGCCGCCTTCCTGGGCCTGACCGTCGGATGCGCCCGGTGTCACGCACACAAGTTCGACCCGATCTCGCAACGAGACTTCTACCAGCTGTTCGCCGTGTTCAACAGCTGCGAGGACAACAACGACGCCAACGCCAAGGGACCCAGGATCTCGGTCCCCTCGCCCGACCAGGCCAGCCAACAGACTCGACTGGCCGCCGCGATCGCCGCAGGCGAAAAGCCGCTGGCCCAGCACGATGCCTCCTTCGCCGCCGGGATGCCCGCCTGGGAAAAACGACTCGCCTCGATCAACGCCGGTTCGTTCACCATGCTCAAACCCGCCAAGTGGACCACCGCCAAGGGTGCCGTCCTCACCCGGCTCGACGACAACTCGCTGATCGTCGACTTCAGCGTCCCGGCCAACGACACCTACACCATCACGCTCGACACCACGCTCGAAAAGATCACCGCCCTCCGCATCGAAACTCTCACGCACAGCAGCCTGCCCAAGAACGGGCCCGGCCGAGCCGATAACGGCAACTTCATTCTCAGCGAAGTCACCCTCACCTCAGCAGCAGCCAAAGCAGCCAACGCCAAGCCGACGCCGGTCCCGATCGCCACCGCCGCCGCCGACCATTCCCAGGAAGGCCACCCGATCACCAACACGATCGACGGCAAGCCCGAGACCGGCTGGTCGATCAACACGAAGACCGGCTCGCCCAACGTCGATCGCCAGGCGATCTTCTTCCCCGCCAAGCCGATCTCCAACACCGGTGGCTCGAAGCTGGTGCTCAGCATGTCCCACCTCGGCAAGACCGCCAACTACCTCGTCGGCCGCTTCCGCATCTCCGTCAGCGCCGCGGACCCCGCCGACCTGAAGATCCCCGCTCCGATCCTGGCCATCGCCCGCACGCCTCGCGACAAGAGGTCCAAGGCTCAGCAGGCCCAGCTGGTGGACGCCTACCGCCGAACCGACACCGGCCGCAAGACTCTCTCGGATACCGTCATCGGTCTCAAGAAACGACTCACGGATCTCAACAAGGCGATCCCCACCACGATGGTCCTCCGCGAACTGAAGCAGCCGCGCAAGACCCACATCCACATCCGAGGCGATTTCCTCCGCAAGGGAGCCCAGGTGCTGCCGGGGGCACCCGAGGTGCTGCCGGAAATGAAGTCCTCAGGAAAAGTCGGCACTCGTCTCGACCTCGCCAACTGGCTCTTCGAACCCCAACACCCTCTGACCGCACGAGTCACCGTCAACCGATACTGGCAACGCTTCTTCGGACTGGGATTTGTCGAGACCGAGAACGATTTCGGCCTGCAAAGCGACCCGCCCTCGCACCCCCAGCTGCTCGACTGGCTCGCCAGCGAGTTCATCCGCCGCGACTGGGCGGTCAAGGACCTGCACCGACTGATCGTCACCAGCGCCACGTATCGCCAGAGTTCAGCGACCCGCGTCGAGTTGCTCGAGCGTGATCCCAGCAACCGCCTGCTGGCTCGACAGACGCGGATGCGGATGGCGGCCGAGACGATCCGCGACACGGCCCTGGCCGCCTCGGGGCTGATCTCCGACAAGATCGGCGGACCCGGCGTCTACCCGCCTCAGCCCGAGGGCATCTACATCCTGACCCAGCAGAAGAAGGCGTGGCCCGAGGCACAGGGTGAGGACCGCTTCCGCCGCTGCATGTACACCTACTTCTGGCGGTCCAGCCCCTACCCGTTCCTGCCGACCTTCGACGCACCCGACGCGACCACCACCTGCACCCGCCGCAGCCGCTCGAATACCCCGCTGCAGGCCCTGACACTCGCCAACGACCAGGCCTTTTTCGAACTGGCCCAGGGAGTCGCCCTCAGGATGCTCGTCGAAGCACCCACTCCCGACCACGAACGATTGCGGTTCGGATTCCGGGCCTGCCTGTCGCGAGAACCGACGGGCGAGGAATTGGGTGCACTCAGCGAATTCCTGGCCAGCCAGCGGAAGCGGTTTTCCGAATCCAACACCAGTGCCAACTCGGTCGCTCCCGCGCAAAGACCGGTGGGAGTGAATGCATCCGAGGCGGCTGCCTGGACGGCCGTCGCCCGTGTACTGGTCAATCTCGACGAATTCATCACCAGGGAGTGATCCAATGGGGACCTCAGACAACACCCCGCAGGCGTCCGTTGAGGAACAGTTGTTCGTCCGCGAACAGACGCGACGGCACTTTTTCGGCAGCGCGGGCCTGGGCATCGGTTCCCTGGGCCTGGCCCACCTGCTCTCGGACGGCCAATTCGACTCGGCCACCCAGGCCGCCCCGACCACTCCCGGAGCCCCCGGTGCTCCGCAGAAGAGCCACTTCGCGGCCAAGGCCAAACGGGTGATTTACCTGTTCATGGCCGGAGGCCCCAGCCAGCTCGAGCTGTTTGACTACAAGCCCAAGCTGCAGCAGATGGACGGCAAGGTGATCCCGCCCTCCTACGTCGAGAACAAGCGGTTCGCGTTCATCAAGAAGGACGCCACGCTGTTGGGCACTCGCCGCCAGTTCCTGAACTGGGGCGACAGCGGCCAGCAGATCTCCTCGCTGCTGCCTCACCTCGGTTCGATTGCCGACGACGTGGCGATCGTGAGGACGCTCAAGACCGAGGTCTTCAACCACGGACCGGCCAAGCTGTTCATGAACACCGGCTTCAACCGTTTCGGCCGCCCGAGCATGGGTTCGTGGGTCACCTACGGCCTGGGCAGCCCCTCGGGCAACCTGCCCGGCTTCGTGGTGATGCACTCGGGGCCCCGAGGACCTCGGGGGGGAACCCCGCTGTGGGGCAACGGGTTCCTGCCCAGCCAGTTCCAGGGCGTCCCCTTCCTCAACGGAGCCGACCCGATCCTCAACCTCTCTTCACCCCAGGGCATCGACTACAAGAACCAGGGCCAGTTCGTCCGAGCCGTCAATCGGCTCAACGCGCTCAGGCTCAAGCAGGTCGGCGACCCGGAAATCTCGACCCGGATCAGCACCTACGAGATGGCCTACCGGATGCAATCCAGCGCACCGGCCCTGATGGATCTCTCGGCAGAAACCCGGCAGACACTCGACAGCTACGGGGTCGACCCCGCCCAGGGGTCCTTCGCCCGCAATTGCCTGCTGGCTCGCAGACTGGTCGAACGCGGGACCCGCTTCGTGCAGCTGTACCACACCGACTGGGACCACCACGGCAACCCCGGCACCAACCTCGGCAAACCACTCGATCAACGTTGTGCCGAGATCGACCAGGCCTCCACCGCACTGGTCAAGGATCTCAAGCAACGCGGCCTGCTCGAAGACACGCTCGTGATCTGGGGCGGTGAATTCGGCCGCACGCCGCAGGGAGAACCTCGAGACACACTCGGGCGAGATCATCACATCGAGTCATACTCGATGTGGATGGCCGGCGGCGGCATCCGGGGCGGCACAACGGTCGGTGAGACCGACGAGCTGGGCTATTACGCGGTCAAGGACAAGGTCCACGTCCACGACCTGCAGGCCACCGTGCTGCACCTCCTGGGCCTGGACCACCTGAAACTGACCTACCGGTTCCAGGGCCGTGACTATCGCCTGACAGACGTCGCCGGTGATGTGGTCGAGAAACTGCTCGCCTAGTCCGCCTGCGACGGGTTGAAAAACCGGGAGCCGGGGGTCAGACGCCGCCTGTGGTTCGCCGGAGGCGGACCACAAGCGGGGCACCTCAATATTGATGCCGATGTGGTGGTGGGGAGTCGAGGCCAGGAGGGATTCTGATGTCTTTGGGCCCTCGGCCAGCAGACGCCACGGGAATTCGCGGCATTAGGATCCCTGGCATGCCAACTGGATCAAGGTTGGGGAGAGGGACACTGGCGCTGCTTTTCCGGTTCGCTGGAATCGGGACAGGCACCTCCGCCCCGCCGGAGGCGGGGCGGGTGAGCCAGTCCCTGGGCTACTGGGCCGCTGCCGGGACCGGGATCAGGTAGGCCCGGGCGTCCTTGGCTCCGGCGACTATCTGCTTGCCGTCCTTCGAATAGGCGGCCGAGTAGACCGGCGGGTTGGCCAACTTGGTCGTGAACAGACTCTTGGCACTCCCGGTGTCCCAGATGTGGATCACTCCCGAGTAATCCGCCGTCAACAGCCTGTTGGCCTTCGTCGGGTGGAACCGCACTCGGTAGATGTCGCCGGTGTGGCCTTCGATCTGCTTGGACGGCTTCGGGTTTCCGATGTCCCACAGGTACACCAACCGCTTTCCGCCCAGCCCCACACCCGCTCCGGCAATCGTCTTGCCGTCGGGACTGAAAGCAACCGAATAGACCGGCTGCGTCGGACCACTGTACTTCCGCACCTCGACTCCCGTCACCACATTGATCAACCGCACCGTCTTGTCCGCTCCACCACTGAGAACAAACTTCCCGTCGGGACTGAACGCCACGGCGTAGACCTGCGACGGCTGAGTCGACAGCGTGCGGATCACCTTGTTCGTCTTCGTGTCCCACAACCGAACCGTCTTGTCCGATGAACCACTGACCAGCTGGCTGCCGTCGGGACTGAAATCCAAACCAGCCACGTAACCGCCGTGCCCGGTGTAGTTCTGAGAGAACCCCGTGGCAGCCACCTTCCAGGTCTTGACCGTGCCGTCGGCCGCCGCAGTCACCAGCGACACGTTGTCGATTCCCAGGCTCAACGAGGAGATGTCGCCGGTGTGGCCGCTGAGCAACTGGGCCGCGTCTCGCGACGGAGCCACCGGCGGCTTGGGATTGGGTGGGGTCGGATCGTAGCTGCGGATCGAACGGTCGCGCGACGCCGCCAACAGCTTCTTGTTGTCAGAGGTGTAACCCAGCCGAGTGACCGGCGACGGGGTCGGGATCTTCAACTGCAGCTCGCCATTAGCGGCGTTCCACACGCACAGCGTCTTCACGTCCGCTGCCGCCACCTGGTTGCTCGACGCGTTGATCGCCACCGCCTGGCTGCCGCCGGGCAACCCGGCAAACGTGCGGATCGGCTGACCGTTGCCCGCATTCCAGCTCTTCACACCACCCGGACCCGACGTCACCAATACGGCACTGTTGCCCGAGCTCCCCAGCGAACTGACCTCCTTGTCATCCGCGGCGATCACCAACTGGACCGAAATCGTCTCGATGTGCACCGCCTTGTCGGTCCCCGCAAAGGCCACCGTGCGGTTGTCGTTGCTGAAACCGGCACCCGAGATGGCACCGGTGGTCTGGAAGTGCTGCAGCACCCGGTCGGTCTTCAGGTCCCAGGCCCGCAGGCGTCCGTTGGCCGATCCGCTGAGCAACCTGGCGTTGTCGCGACTGAATTCGACCGCCGTCACCGCAGCCTCGTGGCCCGAGAGCGTCTTGACCAGCTTGCCGTCGGCCACGGTAAAAATCCTCACCGCCTTGTCAGATCCTCCGACAGCCGCCTGGACTCCGTTGGCCGAGAGACCCAGCGACATCGCCTCGGACACGGCATTGATCGTCCGCACCGCCTTACCATCGGCGGATGCGAAGACCCGGACGGTCTTGTCGCGGCTGGAAGTCACCACCTGGCTGCTGTTGGGAGTGAAGGCCACCCCGGTGATCGCGGCGGTGTGACCGGCCAGCTTCGCCTGCACGCTGGCGTCGGCGATCTTGTAGACCACCGCCGCACCGCTGCGGTCCCCGGCGACCAGCAGTTGGCCGTTGGCCGAGAGTGCCACGGCGGTGATCGGACCGGCCTGGGCCGGGAACGCCTTCTGCAGCTTGCCGCTTGCGACGGCGTACAGCCGAGCGATCTGGTCGGCGGCACCGGTGGCCACCTGGCTGCTGTTGGGGCTGAAGGCGATCGCGGTGATCCCGGCCGGGTGAGCCTCGAGCTGCTTGATCGGCTTCCCGTCGGCACGCTGCCACAGCCGGGCCGTCTTGTCTGCAGACGCCGTGGCGATCATCGCGCCATTGGACGACACATCCACCGCGGTGATCGGCTCGGCGTGACCCGCCGCCGCAAACGTCGCCGGCAACGTCGCCGGCCACTTGCGAACCAGGCCGTCGCTGCCACTGGTGACGATGAAACTGCTGTTGCGTGCAAACACCAGCCCGGTGATCGAACCCGAGTGAGCACCGACGGGGCCACCGACCGGCTTGCCGTCGGCCAGGGTAAACAGCCTCAGCACACCCGCCTCCGTCGCGGTCGCCACCTGCATGTTGTCGACCCGTGCCGAGAGGCCCAGCACAGGAGCCAAGTGACCCTCGAGCTTCCGGGCCGTCTTGCCGTCGGCGGCGGCACGCACCAGGACCGTCTTGTCGCTGCCACCACTGATGATCCACATGCCGTCGTTGGTCAGTTCCACGGCGCGGACCGGGCCCTGGTGACCACCATGACTGGCGAGCGGAGAATTCAGCGGCACGTCCCAGATCTTGATCGTGTTGTCCATCGCCCCCGAGGCGATCCGACCCCCGTCGGGATGGACGGCGATCGAAAGCACCAGGCCGGTGTGACCCGACATCGTCCGCACACTCTGACGACTCTGGCTGTCCCACAACCGCAACGTCTTGTCGAAGCTGGCCGTGATCACCCACTTGCCATCGGGCGTGAAGATCGCGTCATAGACCGGATCGGTGTGACCCTCCAAGGGCTTCGGCGATTGGGCCGCCGCCGAAGAAACCCACGCGGACAAGACGACCAACGCTGCAAACAGCTGCTGTACGATTCGGGAACTCTGCATGAGATGGGGCCTGGCAGGTGGGTCGCACGGACAAAAACGCAACGCGTGACGCACAGTCTCACCCGAGACAAGGCCGAGGGTCAAGGGTGCGTGAGTGATCCAAACCCGTCTGGACACTCGCGGCCGGAATCCACTATCACCCGCATTCTCTCTGTTTCTCACGCTCTCTCACGCTCTCTCACGTCTTCTCAGAAACGCTGCTGCACTCTCTTCTCAAACCACTCTTCTCCATTTTCCCCGATCTCGGAGGCACGGATGCCGCCGGAGACGACTCTCGGTCTGCGCGACGCTGCGCTGCGATGGCGGAACCTGCTGGTTCCCGCCGGTGTGGTCTCGTTGTTGCTGGTGATCATCGTCCCGGTCCCCCCGGGACTGCTCGACCTGCTGCTCGCCTCCAGCATCACACTCGCCGTCCTGGTCCTGCTGACCACGATCTACGTCGCCCGCCCACTCGATTTCAGCGTCTTCCCGACCCTGCTGCTGGGTGCGACTCTGCTGAGACTGGTGCTGAACTTCGCGTCCACCCGCCTGATCCTGACCCGGGCCCCCATCGACGGGACCGAAGCCGCTGGAGGCGTGATCGAGGGGTTTGGCAACTTCGTCACCGGAGGCCAGGTGGCCGTCGGTGCCATCCTGTTCACGATCCTGGTCGTGGTCCAGTTCCTGGTCATCACCCGAGGTTCGACTCGGATCAGCGAGGTCGCTGCCCGCTTTGCTCTGGACGCAATGCCCGGACGACAGATGGCCATCGATGCGGATGTCACCGCCGGGCTGATCAGTGGAGAAGAGGCCCAACTGCGTCGAGTCGAGCTCGAGAGTCGTGCCGACTTCTACGGGGCCATGGACGGAGCCGGGAAATTCGTCCGCGGCGACGCCGTGGCCGGCATCGTGATCACACTGACCAACATCGCCGGGGGACTCTACGTCGGCATGGTCCAGAGTGGCATGCCCCTGTCTCG
>CAUZJR010000093.1:0-14518 GCA_963580005.1 Planctomycetota bacterium | reverse complement strand
GGAAGTTGGCCACGGCATCGTTGGCGATGAACAGGCCCAATCCGCTCCCCGACTCCTTGTCGAACTCGCCGTACCGGGCTGCCACGATACCCAGGCCCTTGCCGTCGCTACTCCTGAACCCCCTCGACCTGGTCGCATCCACAAAACCGCCCGACCCGTCCCCTCGCCAGAACCGGTCCTGGGCCGCCAGGAATTCGTTGGGATGGCAGGCAAACGGCACGCCCTGGGTCCGGCAGATCCGGGTGAAGACACCGGGTCCCTTGAGGTAGTTGACGTCGTAGAGATCGACGTGGCCGTCGCCATCGATGTCGGCCACCACGCAACTGGTCGTCCACTCGTCGCCGGACCCGGCCTTCCCGATCGGCCACTCGTCAAATGTCCCGTCGGTGTTGTTGCGGTACAGCCGGTTGCTTCCGATGTTGGCGACATACAGGTCCGGCCAGCCGTCGTGGTCGATGTCGCCCACCCCCACGCCCTGGCTGAAACGATCATCACCCAGTCCCGCCGAGACGGTCACGTCGGAAAATGTCCCGTCGGAGTTGTTCCGGTACAGCCGGTCCCGCATCGCTTCCTCTTCACCGGAATCCCCGCCTGATGAGTCACCCGGCCAACGCGATCCCTGGGTGAAGTACAGGTCCGGCCAGCCGTCACGATCGAAGTCGAGCACCGCGACCCCGCCACCGGTGTTCTCGAACATCCTTGCCCCCGGTGTCGAGAGATCCGGACTCTGGAAATAGGCGAAGTCGATCCCCGCCGCGGCACCGATCTCCTCGAACCGGATCCGCCCCCCCGACCCCGAACTGCCCGCCACGCCAGCCACCGCCGCAACCAGAATCGATGACCAATCCGGTAGAGGGAGCTCAGAGAGATCGACCTGGAGCGTGGGTCGAGCCGAGGCAATTGTCTGCTCGAGCAGGTCGAATCCGCGGACCCCCGGCGGAACACTCAACAACTCACGCGCCCAATCCAGTCCCAGGTCCCGCGAGACCGCCGCCCGAGCCCAGTGACGTGCCTCGGCTTCCCGACCCAATTGCTGCAGACCCTCGACCAGCTGCTGCCACAGCTTCGCGTCTCGTGAGCTGAACTCAGCCCCCAGCCGGACCTCGATGTGCTCGAGCAACCTCACCAGCCGCTCGAGCCTCCGGGCCCGCTCCAGGAACACCTTCGCGTCGTCATCTCGACCCAGGCTCCGCAGGCACTGGCCCAGCAGGTGATTGGCCTGGCGGAGGTTCGGCTGCAGATCGACCGCCGCCCACAGGCAGCGGGCCGCCTCGGAAACTCGACCCACCCGGTGCAGGTACAACCCCCGAGCCAGCCAAACCAGCGGGTCGGAATCGGCAGACTGCTCCAACTCGCCGTGCCACTCGAGGAACTCCGAGCCGCGTCCCGTTTCGGCCAGCACCAGCCCCAGGATGCGGCCCGCCACAGCACCCGCCTCGATCCGACCGCCCTCCAACACCTCCCGAGCCAGTAACTCGGCCCGCTCGGTGTCGTTCTCGGCCAACGCCGCGGCCGCCAGGCCGAGCAGCGGCAGAGGATCACTCGCAGCCGCCTCGCGACACCGCTCGAGATACTCCAGCCCGCCGAATGGTCGCTCGATGTCCGCCAGCATCAGCAGCAGCTCGACCCGCGGCGGCCCTCGCTCGGCAATCGCCGAGGCCAGCATCCGCGGTACCGCTTCGTGACGGCGGGCCGAGACGTTCAGCACATGAGCCAAACCCTCGCCCACCAGCGGATGATCCGGACCGATCACCTCCAACCGCAGCAACTCCGTTTCAGCCTGCGAGAGCCTTCGCTGATCCAGCAAAATCGCAGCAGCCCCGCTTCGAGCCGACATCGCCGCTCGACCCCCACGGTCCGGCACCCGAGCATATACCTCCAACGCTCGGTCGTACTCCCGTGCGCGAGTGTACGCTTGGCCGGCCAGCACCCACGCCTCCCAGGCCTCGTCCGATGTCGCCGATACCGACTCGGCCAACTCGCCCGCCTCAACAAATCGCTCGGCTGCCAGCAACCGCCCGGCACGATCCAGCTTCTCGCGACTCGACTCGTTCGGGACCCACCACAACGCCACACCGATCGCCAGCACAACCAGGCCGATCAGCCACATGCGACGGTTTCGAAACGGTGACGGCATACCGGCGTCTTCAAGAGAACTGGTGAAACCACCCCGTGTGGCCATCTCTCTGCTTTTCCCGGCAATGCCCGCAGGCGAATTCACCGGTCAATCGCGATGATAA
This sequence comes from Planctomycetota bacterium, assembly GCA_963580005.1. GTDB lineage: Bacteria > Planctomycetota > Planctomycetia > Planctomycetales > Planctomycetaceae > UBA8437. The sequence goes on along the minus strand of CAUZJR010000093.1, from coordinate 12,278 downwards.
CCTCTGATGATGGGCATTTCTTGAAAACCGCGGGAACCTCCCGCAATCCCGTGTCGTCCTACCAGAAGGTACTATTCTGCGCGGGCCAAGACCTATGAACAGCCAAACACCTGATCCAGCACCTGAACACAACTCCGATCCGGACCGCACACCCGGCCCCGACGGACTGCTCTCGGCGTACCTCGACGGAGAATTGACCTCCGAAGAAAACGCCGAGGTGGAAGCGCACCTCGAGACCTCCGAATCGGCTCGACGCATCCTCGAAGAACTCCGGTCGCTCTCACACTTCCTCACCAACCTCAAACCGGAATCCGCACCCGAAACACTCCGAGCCTCACTCCCAACAACACCGCAGCAAACACCGCAGCAAACACCGCAGCAAACACCGCAGCAAACACCGCAGCCACGTCGTCGTCCTTCGATCGCAGTGATCTCTACGCTGGTCGCCGTGGCCGCGTTGGTAATCGTTGCGGTGATCCCGCAGACCTCGCTGTGGTCTCCATCGAGGACCAGCGACGAGGGTGCTGACCTGGCGGCCACGGGCCCTGCTGAGGGCCTGCCCGAGTCGAACTTGTCCTCCGAGCCGAATGCGGGCGCGGGCGCGGTCCCGCCCGGCGGCGGCTTGTCCGCTGGGGCGACGATCACCGAGGACGGACGCCTGGTCTTCGACAATACGCCCGACAAGGCCGAGGTCGGCCAGATACTCTCGGCCATCGACACCTCGGGGGGACAGGCGGTCGTGGTCCGACTGACGGTCGTCGACGTCCAGCAGGGCCTCGACTCGCTTCGCCTGCTCCTGCAAAAGCACCAGATCGCCTCGGCCGACTTCCCCGCCGCCGAGGCGGTGGATCGCAGTGTGAACCGCCGTTCACCAAGTCCCACATCGCCCCCAGGCGGTGGACAACTCGTCAGCGTCGTCGTGCAGGCGTCCTCCGAGCAGGTCTCCGAAGCCATGGCCAGCCTGCGTCGCGAGGTGGCCTCGGAAATGGAATTGGCCGGAGTCCTGCATGTGGCGGCACTGGAGGCTGCACCGGGAGGCCGACGGGCCCTGGCTCAGCTCCAGTCCTTCCGGGGCATACAGCCTCGAGCCCGGTTCTCAACTCCCGCAGCCCCACTCGCGGACAAGCCGAGTGCCGATGAAGGCAGCCGCAAGCTGGCGGCCAAGTCCAAGGCACCGACTCGCAAGCGACCGGTGCTGGCATCGGCGCAGGTGCGGCTGGACCTTCCGAAGGAACTGATGAAACAGGTCAACAGGGCCCGCAGCGACAGCCGACCGTCGACCGCCTCCAGGCAGCTGCAGATCGTCTTCGTGCTCGTCGGCGGACCCCGCCCGACCGTACCGTCGGATCCCGATCCCGACGGAGCGGCCTAGACCGCCTGCGGCGGACTCGAGCTACTCGTCAAACGGGATCGGCCACAGCAAGCCTGCTGTGAATCCGCCGTCGACCCGCACCACCTGGCCGGTCATGAACGCCGAAGCGTCGGCCGCCAAGAACACCGCCGCACCCACCAGGTCTTCGACCTCGCCCAGCCGACCCAGCGGAGTGTTCCCCAGGCCCCACTCCTGCATCACCGGGTCCGACCACAGCTTTCGAGTCAGGTCGGTCAGGATGAACCCCGGGGCAATCGTGTTGACCCGCACACCCCGCTCACCCCACTCCGTCGCCAGCGATCGGGTCATCATCACCAACCCCGCCTTGCTCATCGCGTACGGGGCCACGCCCTTCAGAGGCGCATAGGTGTTCAGCGAATCGACGTTGATGATCGCGCCCGACTCCTGGGCAATCATCTGGCGGCCCACCGCCTGGGCGATCAGGAACGCGCCCTTGAGGTTGATATCGAGGATGAAGTCGTAGTCCTCTTCGGTCACCGTCTCGACTTTCTTCCGGCGATTGACACCCGCCACGTTCAGCAGCACGTCGATCCGTCCGAACTCCCCGATCACCTCCTCGACCATCCGCGAGATGTCCTCGGGCCGGGCCACATCGCAGACGATCCCCCGCACAGGACTCGACGCCTCTTCGGAAATCTCCGACACCGTCGCCTCCAGCGTCTCGGCACTGCGACCGGTGACCACCACCGGAGCACCTCGCCGGGCAAAACCGGCCGCCATCTCCTTGCCAATTCCACGGCTGCCTCCCGAGACGATCGTGACACGATCGGAGATCGAAAACAGCGGGTCCGGTGAGTTCGAATCGGTCATGGCGGAACTCTCTGATGCTCGGAAGTCGACCCGGGACATTCGCCCCGTCCCGGGAAATGCCCAACCCGGCCCAATCGGTTTTTGACTCAGCCGAGCTGCCGACGGTATGCTGCCGTCGGCCGCCGGGTCAAGCAGTCACAACACGAAGAAGGAGTCCTTCGAGATGCGATTGACCGACTGGCTGATGCTGTTGCGACACCGGCATGCCTGGCCGCCGGAATCCACCGGGTCCCGATTCCCGGTCCACACCACGATCTCAGGCCGACTGAGTTCCGAGGGTCGCAGCGGCGGCGACCAACCCGGCCGCAATGCGCCGTGGCGGTATCGCATTCCCACCCGGCGGCTCCCGGCAGCAGTCCACCGGGCCTTGAAACCTCAGCCACTCTCCTGATCAAGCAGCCACTTGGCCAAACTCGTGGCCAAACTCGTGGCCAAACTCGTGGCCAAACTCGTGGCCAGACTCGATCAGTCCTGGGGCACGTAGGGCAGCAGGCCCATGAAGCGAGCTCGCAGGACCGCTCGACGGACCGCCCGCTGGTACTTCGCACAGCAGCCTGTGCGGCGTCGCGAGAGCATCTGGCCGTTTCGGTTGACCATGGTTCGCAACATCTTCACGTCCTTGAAGTCGACGTACACCGGACGCGGCGAGTTGTCGCAGCCATCGGGGCAGAAACGACACTTCAACTGACGCTCCTGGCGTGCCTTGCGCTTGCGCGCCTTGCGAATCTCGGCACGGGTCTTGGGTCGAGCCATTCGTCTTGAGTCCTTGATGACCTGCCAGCCGTGGATCGGCCTCGAAATCGAAACCGACGCGAATCGCCATCCCGGGACTAACCGGCCCGGGTGCAATTGGCGGACTGAGGGAATCGGCCATTATGCGGACCGTCTCACCAGCTTTCAACCATCACGGCCCGCTCGAATCCAGCTCGCCAGGACCAGCCCCAGCAGCACCCCGACGGCGGCTCCGGCCGCATCCGCACCCAGGTCCTTCCATTCCGCACTGCGGTGCAGAACCGGGATCATCTGCGTCAGCTCGTCCAGGGCCCCATAACAGATCGTCACCAGCCAGACCCGGACCGCGTCGCGGCGAGTCACTCGACGACCGGCGGCAAGCGAACCGATCAGCAGCACCGCCAGCCCGAAATACGCTCCCAAGTGCAGCCACGTATCCGAGACGTTGGTGGGAACGACATCGGGAGGGTTGGGCAGGTGAGTCCCCAGGCACATCGCCACCCAGTACACGGCCGTGACCAGCCGCATCAGCAGGACCCGCAGCCGGGTTGGGCCCGGGCGAGATTCGGTCGGCATCTTTGGCCCTCCGCTGTCGCCACCAGGCCGGTCCACTTACGCCTCGATCTCGTAGGGCGTCTCGAGACGGAACTCCGGATGACTTTCGAGATACGCCTCGATCCGATCGGCTCTCGAAAACGCCTCGGGCAGGAAATCCAACGCCTGCTGCAGGCGATCGTTGGGTTCGGCGCAGCTGAATCTCAGGAACCCGTCCCCGGCCTCGCCAAAACACTCACCCCCCAAACAGGCGATCCCGAACTCATCGTCAGCCCCCTCGAGCAGGTACATCGCCAACCCGTGGCTGCGGATCCCCAACCGGTTGCAGACCGGCATCACGTTGGGGAACACGTAGAAAGTGGCGGTGGGGTCCAGCGAGTGGATGCCGTCGATGGCATTCAGACCGTCGGTCAGCAGCACCACCTTGTCGCGAAACTGACCCATCACCGTGTCACGTTCCTGGTGGTCGCCGCCCAGTGCGGCGGTTCCTGCGAGTTGGACCAGGGGCGGCGTACACGAGAGCGAGGTGTTGATCATCTTGCCGATCGAGTCGGCGATGCGTTCCGAGGTCACCGCAAAACCCAGCCGCCAACCGCTCATGCTGTACGACTTACTGAAGGTGTAGGCTGCCACGCACTGGTCCATCATGTCGGGCTGTTCCAGCAGCGAGTGGTGCCGACCCTCCCAGACCATGTGACAGTAGGGCTCATCAGAAAACACCGCGATCTGGGTCCCACGGACCAGGTCGGCAATCGCCACCAGGTCCTCTTCGGTCGTGACCCCGCCGGTGGGGTTGTGAGGTGAATTGAGGAAGATGGCCTTGGGCTGAGGATCGTCGGCCAGGAAACTCTCGATCGCAGACACCTCGGGCCGAAAACCGTTCGACTGCCGCAGTGGCGTGAGTACGGCTCGAGCACCCCGCCGCTCGATGTTGGGAATGTAGGTCGGGAAGAAGGGGCTGAAGACCAGCACCCCGTCGCCGGGATCCAGGAACGCCTCGCAGAAGAACTGCTCGAAGACCTTCGCCCCGGGTCCGGCGACGATGTTGTCGGAGCTGGCCGGGATGTGGAATTCTTCGGAAACGAATTTCGCGGCCGCCTCGCGGAACGGCCCGATCCCCGGCGAGGGACAATAGTGAGACTGGTTGTCCTCGATCGCCACCACTCCGGCCGACTTGGCCGAAGCGGTGCTGTCGAAGGGGCTGTCGCCGATTTCGAGCTCGACGACGTCCTTTCCTGTTGCCTGTAACTGCTTGGCCACCGCCAACACGGTGAACGCAGTCTCGACGGACAGGGTCTGAGCAAACTGGCTGAGCGCAACGGCCACGTCGAGGTCTCCCGACTCCGGATCGATTCGCCCCCGGGACCACCCCGACGGACTACTTCGTCGCAATCGCCTGCGCCAGGGGACGCAGGACCTGTTCAATCACGAACGCGTCGAGCAACTCCTCACACTGGACTCGCAACGCCACCAGTGTCTCTTCGAACGACACATCCGCTTCCAGGCTTCCGTACTGGCGTACGGTGAAATACACGCTGATCAACTCGTCGGGAAAGTCCCCTTTGCGGACCTGGTAGGCATTGGTCCGGGTCTCGATCATCAACCGAGCCTGCCGACGACAGCTCTCATCCAGGCTCAACGTGATCGCCGGCTCGTAGTTGAGCACCTCGGTACCGGAAATGTCCATCAGGCCTTCCAACGCCACCACCGTCCCCAAGGCCTCGGCCACCAGCGCGTCGTGGTTGCCGCTGTAGGAAAAATCGAAGCCCATCATGTAGTCCAATGCCTCGCAGTCCAGCGGGCTGACCGAGAGCATGTAGGGCACCTGCTGCAGCACCAGCAGGTGCTGGTCCAGGGACGCATCGAGATCGTCGGGATTCACGTGACCGCTGTTGATCCGACGCGGCTCGATCGACAACCAACGCTGCTGCCCCTGGTCCTTGTCCTCCTCGAGCACAAAGTCGCCGTTGTCCCGAGTGTAGAAATTCCGCATCGAGGGGTACGACTTCTGGACCCGCTCCAGGAACCCCAGCACCGTCTCCCGGTTGTTCGGGAGAGCCATCTCGGTGTTCAGGTTCATGTTGCTGTAGAATTCGTCGGCCAGCGAACTGTAGGCATGCATGATCCGCAAACACCTCGAATGAACTTGCCGCGACCGAAGGCACCCGGAACGTCCCCAGTGGAGGTGATCGCCGGTCGTGAGACCCGTATTGTATAGGCCACCGTGCAGACGGTCAAAGACGCCGAACACCACCAGATCCTCACGGCCCGGCACCCATGAACGACGCGCGATGCGACCTGCTGCTCTCGGTCTTCCCCACCCCGCTGGGATGGTTCGGGCTGCTCGGAGACGGCGAATCGGTTCATGGAGTCGAGATCGGCCACAGCTCGGCCACCTCGTTGAGAAAACGAGTCGGGACACGCTCGTCGCGGGAATCGGACTGGGATCCGGAGCTGAGGTCGCGGATGGAAGACTTCGCGGCAGGAGCACCGACCGACTTCGACGACGTGGCACTGGTCCTGCCCGCCATGACCGACTTCAGGTTCCAGGTCATGAACCACGTACGTGGGATCGGTTACGGCGAAACGCTCAGTTACGGCGAGGTGGCCCAGAGAATCGGGCGACCCCGGGCCGCTCGAGCCGTGGGCACGGTCATGGCCAACAACCCCGTACCGATCCTCGTCCCCTGCCACCGGGTCGTGGCCGCCTCGGGTCGACTCGGAGGCTTCTCCGCACCCCAGGGACCGCGATTGAAGAAGCGGTTGCTGGCTCTCGAGGAGGCCGGAGCCGGGTAGAGCGTGGTGGGGCGAGGCTCGGATTGGCCGGTAGCGAGAGCCCCGGTGCGGGGGTACAATTCAGCCCGCACGCACCCCCGAGACGCTCGCCGGTCACCGCCGCATGTCACTCTCTTCGGTCCGCCCCGACGCCCGCGAACTGGTGTTTCACCTCTTCGGACGATCGGTGCATCCGGAACTGCTCGACGTGAGGGCCGAGGCCGAGATCTGGCACGACAAGTACTGGGCCTCGCTGAAACTCACCGACACCGGGCACATGGTCTCGCTGAGAGTCAAAGACGAGACCGTGACCGAGGTCACCTCCGCTCGTGAGCACCCTCTGCCCCAGTCTCGACAACTGCTCGAAGACCGCATCCGCGGCAGCCGGCACGAGACGCTGGAGTTCGACAACGGGATCCGATACCACGCCAGCTTCCAGCTCGAACAACTCGACCCCGAGGTGTTCCTGCACGTGCACCAAGAGTTGCTCGAGGACAGCCGCACGGCCGCCGTCGCGTTCAGCTTCCCCAGCACCGGCCGCTTCGACCCGGCCCCGCTGTCCTTGATCACCACCGACAGCACCCCCAACAGCCTGCTGGTCAACGCATTCCACACCTTCCCCGAAAACGGCGCCGTCGTAAAAACCCAGTCCCTGTTCGAACTCTAACCCCCAGGGACTGGCTGTCTCGCCGCCCGCTCATCGGGACAGCCACTCCCCACCTACTTATCCCTTCAAGTCAAAAACCAGCAAGTGGTCCCGGTCCTTAACCAGCAGCTTCGAACCCACCAGCGCCGGATGAGCCCAAGTCGCCGTTTCGGACACCCGGTACTTCGCCAGTTCCCGGTACCCACCCGCCTCAGCCGCCACCACCAGCAACTCACCTCCGGTTGTCAGCACCAGTAAGACACCGGCGGCAGCCACGATCGCCGCGTTCTCGGCCAGCCGACCCTGTGTCGCCCAGGCCATCTTGCCGGTGGCCGGGTCGATACAGAACAACTGCCCCCGACGCCGGTGACTCAGGCCGTACACCTTCCCACCAACCAGCACCGGGCTGCTCATGTACATCGAGATCTCGCGGTTCTTCCACGCCCCCGCGGTCCGAAACCGGTTGCCTCGGGCCGTGACCTCCAATGCCACCGTCGGCTGGTTGTAGCCACCCAGGATCAATCGCCCGCCGGCCACCAGCGGCGTGATGCTGTTCTGGTCGTACTGAGTCGTAAACGGCACTCGCCACAGGATGCCCCCGGTGGCCGGATCGACGCCCAGGTGGAACTTCTGAGACTGGGCGACCAGGTGCGGCTTACCGCCCAGGTTGACCATCACGGGCGAGGTGTACGACGGGCCATCCTTGGCCCAACGCCACGCGACCTTCCCGCTGGACAGCTCGAACGCGGTCAACGCCCCGTCATCGTGGCCACCCACGTGCACGATCACCCGGCCGCCGACAATGATCGGCGAGGCGGCGTGGCCATAAAGCGGTGAGGTCGTTTTGTGCTGACGACTGAACTCGTGCGACCACACCTTGCGACCACTCGTGATGTCCCAGCACGCCAGAATCCCGCTGATGCCGAAGGTGACCAGCCGGTTGCCCGACACCACGGGGGTCGCCTTGGGCCCGGGACCATGATCCTTTGCGGCCGAATTGACCTTGTAGGACGCCCGATATCCGCTCTTCCACAACTCGCGGCCGGTGCCCAGGTCGAACGCCCGCACCATCTCCTGGTCGCCGTCGCGAGACATCTGGTACACGCGCCCCGACTGCACCACCGGCGACGAATGGCCCAGGCCCACCTTTTTCCCCCACGCACGGCCCAGCGACTGAGGCCACTTCGCCGGCAAACCCGCTGCATCGGCCACGCCATCACGAGCCGGGCCACGCCACTGAGGCCAATCTGCGGCAGAGGCCTCGCCGGTGAACGTCACCCACACCAACACGAATCCCAGCGCAGTCCGCATCACAGCCCCTCCATCGGAATCGGCTCAGTGTACCAGCCCGTCAGCAAATTGGAGCCAAAGGCGAAACCCCGTGTCGGCTCCACTTGAACTCGCTCAGGTAAACCAGAAACAATGGAGTCTCCGCATGTTCGCCGAGCACGAATTCCTCGTGATCAAGGTGATCGAGCGACTTTCATCGAACACGCCCTCCCGAGTTGAACATGTCCACTCCTGTTCGCTGCCTCATCGCACTCCTGGTCACCACGCTCGTGTCCGCCGCACAGGCAAAGGACATCCGCAAGACGGCCCCCGTCCCCAAGCCGCTTTCCCAGGACATACACCTCGACCAGGGCCAGGCCGTCACCATCAGCGCCCGCATCGACAGGCCCTCAACCCTGCCCGACAACGGTCGACTCAGGGCCACCTGGGCACTCCTTCGAGCCGACGATCCCAAGCAGTTTTCCAACCCGAAAACGGCAAAGACCACCCGCAAGGCCGACGCACAGGGCATCTACACACTCCCAACACCCAACTGGACAAAACTCCTCCACGCGCTCGACCCCGACGTGTTCACCGTCTACCGCGCGCCGATCGCCGGGACCTACCAGCTGCAGGTCTCGACCGAGCAGGGCGAGGTCAAGCTGTTCCGAGGCGGCCGCTGGCGCGAAAAGGGACAGGCACCACTCAGTCGACCCGCGGCACCGAAAGTCGCCTGGATCAATGGCCACTCGGTCGACGTCACCGTCGAGATCCGCCAGATCGACGCCCGACCCGCCGGCAACCGGCTGTTCATCGAAGCCGAACCCAATGACACCCCCGAACAGGCTCAGCCACTGCCACTCAGGAAGTCCCCCGAGGACTACTCGCTGAGGGTCGTCGGGGGGGCCGATGACATCGAGTACTACGACAACAGCCGGGTCGGACAAAGCGGAGACGACTGGTTCCGGCTCGAATTCCCCGGCACCGCGCCGCGACTGCTGACCGCCTGCCTGTCGATCCCCGACCAGTTGATCGCCGCACGGATCCGCTGCTACACGCTGCCGGAAAAGACGGCCACCGTCGGCTCCGATTCGCTGCTGCCGCTGGGAGACGAATACACCGAGGGGAAGAACTCCAACGAACGGGTCCACCAGCAGCAGGAACAGCACCGGATCGCGATCAACCGGCTCCTGAAACCCGGACAGGTCTACTTCCTGCGAGTCGAAAGCAACTCGCCCGGCTACGAACTCGACCTCCGCATCGTCCGCCCCGCACCATTCACCGACCCGCGGCAGGCCGTAAGACACGGTCTCTACGACCACGTCGGACAGGTCGACAGCTGGCTGGCCAACCGGCCACGAGGAGCCAGTGTCGAGCGGCGGATCCGAGACACGGGCAACCTGCTGGGGACCCAGTGCATGAGTTGCCACACGCAGAGCGGAGTGTGGGGGCCGGCGATCCCGCTGACCCAGGGCTACCGCATTCGCAATATCCAGCTGTTCCGCAACCTGGTCAACATCTGTTACCAGTCGATGAGACCGACCAACAAGCTGATCGATGCCGCCAACAACACCAGCCTGGCTCCGCTGGACCTCGGCGACGGACCCGCCGGCACCCGGGTCGCCGGACACTCGGTCGTCTCGGTCGAACGCTTCCGGGCCCCGCGGGCCCTGCAGAGCAAACAGGCCATCCGCGCCGCCAACTTCATTCTCCAGTCCGGTGACCCCGGTGGCATCAACGCCGCCGGACCCGGTGCCAATGTCGGCAAGAGCGTGGTGTTCAGCTATGCCGGTGAAGTGTTGTACGAGGCCTGGAAGGCGACTGGAGATCCCAAGTACTTCCGCGGCCTCGAAGACAAGGCCCGCAAGGTGCTCGGCGTCAAACCGGTCTACACCGACGATATGGCCCACCGCGTCGAACTGCTCATGAGGTACTTTCCGGCCGATTATTCCGCGGTCGCCGCTGGAGTGGCCAAGATGGAAACGACCCAGCCCAAGGCCACCTCGCGAGTGCCCTACAAGGGGAAGAAGACCACCCCCGAAGAAGCCGTCCGACTCGCCGAGCGAATCAAGACACAGGTCGCCACCGACCTGCGGCGACTCAGGCACATCCAGAACGCCGACGGCACCTGGGGATTTGGCCCCGGCAAGAGCCTCGACGGAGGCAAGAGCTTCAAGGCCGATGGAAACATCAAGCCCGAACCCTCGCCGACCGCACTGGCCCTGATCGCATTCCAGGCCGCCGGCTTCACGCCCGAAGATCCCACCGTCAAGAAAGGAGTCAAGGGACTGCTGGGCCTGCAGCACCCCAGCGGGTACTGGAAGGGCAAGTCGCAGACCGGGTTCGTCTCCACCAGCTACGCCCTCCACGCACTCTCTCGCCTGTTCCCGGTCGAGCCCGAACAGACCACCGCCGACGACTTTGCAGCGGGGAAGAACGAGACGCTCGCCGAGACGATCGATAGGGCCAGACGACTCTCGACGACCGAGAACCCATCCCTGGTGCCGCTGATGAAGGAACTGGCCAGCCACGACAGCCCGCTGGTTCGCTACTGGGCGTTGATCGGACTCGGCACAGCACCGTCTGACCAGGGAGTCGCACCGCTGGCCCGCGGACTCGGTGACCCGGTCAAGGCGGTCCGCGAAGCCGCCGCCTGGGGACTCAGGCAACTGCTGATCGACAACCGGGGCTGGAAAGCGGTCGCCCGGGCCGCCCACTCGAGCGACGACCGCACCCGAGCCGCACTGGCGCGGGCGCTGGTGATGAGAGTCGACGGGGTGATGCCCGGGATCGATATCCCCTGGGATCAACTCACCGGGATCATCAGCTCGATGATGCTCGAAGACTCGCACCCCGCCGTCAGAGCCTGGGCCACCCGCGCCAGCTGGAACTGGTGGGTCTGGAACCCGCCGGTCCGCACCGCGCTCAACCAGGCATGGATCAATCGACTCAGCCGACCCGAACCCAACCACCTGGCAGAGAACGGGCTGAGGTATCAGGCTCACGCTCTGTTTGTCGCCAATGGCCACAAGGCCAATGGCTCGCGGCAGCATCAGTACACCAAGCTCGACAAGCTGTTTCTCGACCTCGATGCCGCACTCGAGCAGGCTCTCGAAAACGACCCCGTCCTGGCACGGCGGCTGGCTCGACGACTCGTCGTCGTCGCCGCCACCTTCTACAACACCTCCGGAGGCGACGGGGGTCCGGGGCAGATGGGCTACATCACCCCCAGCTCCGGAGATCTCTTCGGACACGCCGTGCTCGCCTACTTGGATATCGTCGACCCCAAGCTGAGCAAGGACCTCGCCGGAGCCAGCCTGCTGCCGGTCCGCATCGGACTCGAAGGAGCCGCCAATGTCCCGCATCAGCCGCTGCAGCAGAAGCTGATCGAGTACTCCCTCGAAGGACCCGAAGTACTCAGGGCCGTCGCCGCCAGCAGCGTGTCCGATCCCAGGTCCGCCAAGTTCGTCGCCGTCCCCGAACTGGTCGAACCGCTCTTGAGACAGATCAAACGCGGAGCCAACGAACCGCCTCGGCGCGCTCAACTCTCGGACCCCGTGCTCAAACTCTTCGGACGAGTCCGCTGGGTCGTCCCGCAGAACAAGGACCAGCAGCACGAGGTCTTCGGGTACCTCGTGCCCAAGTTCCCACCCTTCGCCTCGGCCGCACAAATCAAGAAGAACCCCGATCCGGCCAAGCGGGCCGAACTGGGCAAGCAAATGGACGCGGGCTGGTACCTGGCCACCGGACTGGGCGACGCCCTGGGTCGTAACCCCGACCTGCACATCGATATGGCACTCGAGTTCCTGCCCAGGAAGTTCCAGAACCAACTCGATGCCCAATTCTGGCTGCCCAGCGTCACCTGGATCCTGACTCACAAGACCAAGCTGCCGGAGGTCCAGGTCAAGAAAGGGCAACTGCCCCCGATCGATCCCTTCGCCACGCACCGCACCCGCGCGCTGCAGCTGTTCCTCGATCAGCTCAAGGCCACCGCCGATCCCAGGACTCGGGCCGTCGCCGTGACCATGGCCCAGGCGACGGCACTGAGACGAAACCCCGAGGTGCTCAACGCGTTGGACGCGATGCTGAAGTTCGAGA
>CAUZJR010000092.1:0-14864 GCA_963580005.1 Planctomycetota bacterium | reverse complement strand
TGCCGGTTCGTGACCGTCCACAGTCCCGGGTGGGACATGCATGCCGACAAGAACAACCCGGGCATGGCGACCGGCATGGAGATGCTCGGACGGACCGCCGACCAGGCTGTCTCGACATTCCTGGAAGACGTGGCCCAGCGGGGACTCTCGAGGAAGATCCTGCTGATCCTCTCGGGTGATTTTGGCCGCACACCCCGGGTCAACAAGAATGGCGGACGTGACCACTGGCCCCGGCTGTGCACGCTGGCGTTTGCCGGAGGTGACCTGAGGATGGGGCAGGTCGTGGGAAAAGCTGCACCCAACGGCGGGGAACCCGGGGCGTTTCCGGTCTCACTCTCGCAGTTCCACGCGACCGTCATGCAGAGCCTGATCGACGTGGGCCAGTTTCGGGTCAACAGCAGCTTCCCGAGAGAACTGTCTGCGCTGGTCGAAAACCGCACGCCCATCGCACAACTGATGCCCTGAGGCGTTTCCGGTCCACGGTCTCTCAACGAAAACGGAATGAGAACAGGTCGGCGTCTTTCAGGATGAATCTCAGCCGGATCGGCTGCGAGGCGAGTCGGGACACGCTGCCGGAGTCCTTCCAGGTCACGACCCGTTCGATCTCGTCTCCGAAGACCTCGTGTGAGTCGGCCCGGGCAAACCCCTTGATCGGTTTCCCGTCGGCATCCTGGATCTCGACCCAGACTCCGCCGGCGGCCGATGTCGAGTAGTTGATGACCAGCCGGTCTCCGCTGAAGATCAGCGGCCGGGTCACGAATTCGCCGCCCGAAAGCGATGCCCGCATCGAGACGAACCCGTCGGTGCGAATCGAATACCGCCGCAGGTTCATGCCCTTGCCTGCCCAGTAGCCCTCCGAGGCAAACAGCGACAGTTCGCGAGGAGCCTGCGGCAGGTCCGAGGGGGTGCTGAGCAGTCCCCAGGCGATGATGTTGTCGCCGTAGACCCATGAGTTGGTCCGCGAGGGGCCGGGCCGCAGAATCGCCTCGCCCCACCGCTTGAACGTCAAACCGTCGCGGCTGGTCATCATCAACCCGTCGGTGACGGCACTGCCGTAACGCGGGGAAGCCTGGGTTCGAAGCAGCCGCAGTTCGGGATCAGGCAGCTTGGCGGTGGAATCCACGTGGCCACGGTCGACGTAACGCATCGGAAAGCCGAAGAGGATGTGTGGAGCGCGGGCGTATGGGGCGATCTGGTTTGTGTAGAGATGCTCATGTGGGGAGCCCGGGAAGACCAGCCACTCGGACTTGCTCCACTTCAGAAAGTCTTTCGAGGTGGCCGTCTTGATGCCGCGAATCCCATCACGGAAGTCGCGGAAGTAGGCCCGGTATTCGCCGCGAGCCGAGTCCCAGAAGGCGAGGTTTTCGGAGTCGAAGGCGCCGTCGGTCAGGATCAACTGCGTGGAAAGCGGCGAGAAGCGGAGGCCATCGGACGACTTCAACGCGAACAGGCCCTTCTGCTGACGCGAGCGGATGATTGCCTTGTACTGCTCACCGGGTGGGCACTTCGGGTTGCTGTCCTTGAACACCGCGATGTGAGCGGGGTCGACGGGGATCTCCTTGATGGTTCCCTCGGCCAGCACAATGTTGTTCTGGGTGGATCCCTCGAAGTCGACCAGACCCAGCTTGGGCTTGGTCCAGTGGATCCCGTCGCGGCTTTCCGCATAGCAGGTGTGCGGTCGGTGGCCCTGGATCAGCTTGTTCTTGGTCATCACGTAGTGGAGAGACCCAAAGTACATCCGATACCGTTCGCCGTCCTGGAAGACCGAGGTGTAGGTGCACGCGTTGCCTTCCCATTTGTTGTCGGTGACCACCGCTACGTTGCGACGGACGGGCCTGTGCATCTGCAGTCGAATGCCCCCCCTGGTCGAGGCGACCAGGTGATCGTCGATCATCAGTTCCAGCCGCGATCCGATATGAATCGGTTCCGCCGCTTCGAGGGAGCCGCACACCAGCAGGGCGAACACCATCGCCTGGATCCGTGTCATGAGCATCTCCGGTTGGCCTGGCCAAATTCGTGTCCTGTCAGCCCGCAACCTATCCACAGGCCGCGATGGCTTCCAGCCATCACCGGTCCGGTTGACTTTCAGATCTCCAGCCCGGAGTCTGCCACGTGGGATCGTGGCGACTGCTTTGTCTCGAGTTGCAGCCGGTGCGTGTCAAGAACCACGGTACGGTGGTCCGGGGATTTTCAGCATGAGCAGCATCAAGGGGCCGGCCGTCTTCCTGGCACAGTTCCTTCGTGACGAACCACCGTTCGATGCGTTGGAGTCGATCGCCGGGTGGTTTGCCGAACTGGGTTACAGGGGAGTGCAGATTCCGGGCTGGGACCCGCGGACCATCGACCTGGACCAGGCGGCGGAATCGAAGACGTATTGCGACGACTATTGCGGAGGGTTGAAGGAACTGGGGCTCGAGGTGACCGAGTTGGCCGGGTACCTGCAGGGCCAGGTGCTGGCGGTGCATCCGGCCTACGCAGAGATGTTCGCGGGGTTTCACCCGCCCGGTCTGGGCGGGGACGAGCGGACCGCCTGGGCCTCGGACCAGATCCGAAAACTGATCGCCGCGTCGGCGCATATGGGGACTCCCAGCGTCCCGGTCCTCTCGGGCGGGTTCGCCTGGCAGATGGTCTATCCGTGGCCGCAACGACCGGCGGGGATCATCGATGAGGCGTTCAATGAACTGGCCGCGCGGTGGCGGCCGCTGTTGGACGAGGCGGCTGACAACGGGGTCACGATCACCTTCGAGCTGCATCCCGGCTCGGATCTCTTCGACGGCGCGACGTTCGAGATGTTCCTCGACAAGGTCGATGATCACCCGGCGGCCTGCATCAACTACGATCCCAGCCACTTCCTGCTGCAGCAGTTGGATTACCTGGAGTTCATCCGCATCTTCGGCGAGCGGATCGAGGGGTTCCACGTCAAGGACGCCGAGTTCCGGCCGTCGGGTCGGGTGGGTGTCTACGGCGGATACCAGCCGTGGCAAGATCGTGCGGGCCGGTTCCGTTCACTCGGTGACGGCCAGGTCGATTTCGGACAGGTCTTCACGCTGCTGGCCGAAGCCGGTTTCGACGGCTGGGCCGTACTCGAGTGGGAATGTGCAGTGAAGAGCCCCGAACAGGGAGCTCGCCAGGGCGCCGAGTTCATCTCGCGGCACATCATCGAGACGACCGATGTGGCCTTCGATGACTTCGCGGGAGGCGGTTCGAGAGATGTCCAGGCGAACCGGCGGATCCTGGGGCTGGAGTGATCGCCTGCGAGCGGGATCCGAGGGCTGGTTGTCAGCCCGACTACTGCAGGTGGACGGGGACTTTCGGTGGCACCGGTTGGCTCGTCGAACAGCCAACCGGCTTGAGTCTCGTCAGGAATTGCCCGAGAGACTGGAAATCCAACCGAGGAACTTGAAGTAAATGGCAAAGGCCAACACCAGCAGATAAACCGCGGCGACGGTGGCAAACACGTACTCCACGCCCCCGAGATCAAGCGTCGAGAGATACACGGCGGCCGCGACCAGTGCTGCCAGGATGAAGGGGTGCCGCGTTCCGAAGACCAACGACCACCACAAGCCCTTGCAGGGGATGATCACCAGCTTGTCCAGCAGGCTTCGCTCCTCCTTGGCTGCCACCCGGAGGATGGTGTTGAAAATCAGGGCCATGAACAAGGAGCCCGCGAATGCAGAAATGCCCCATGTCTGGAACAGGTACGACTCGACGCCCGGCTTCAGGACCGCATCGGTCACATCGTCAGGGGAGTACGAAACCGAGACGGAGTTTCCGACCGGGTAACGTCGCACCACGTCGTGTGCGTCGTACTCGTGTCCGCCGATGACCACGACATCAGAGGAATGTTCCGTACCGTCCACCGTGTAGACATACTTGATGTCGGCCGAGTAGGTGGTGCCATCATCGCTGGTGGAAGACTCGACCCGGGATCTGACGATCCTCCCGGTGGTGGTGGGCCAGTCCACGCTGGCTCTCGACTGCTGGAGCTTGAGTTGTCCGTAGCCGATCAGCAGCAGTCCGACGAAGGCAATGAAGGCCCAGATCGCCAGGAGTGCATGACGCTGGGTGCGATGCTCGCGTTGAGTTCCCGAGAGATTATTCATCGGCACGACGTCGTTTCAGCGGAAGTGATCCAGACCGCGTCTCTTCGTGTGGGGTTGACGGGGCAAACCGCAATCCGCCAATCGGAAGCAACGGTGTTTGTCGGTGGTCTTGAGGTGTACTTGCTCCCCCTCGTCCCGGCGTGTAGCTTGGATTGCCGCGCCGGGGCTGTTGCGTGTTGGGCCGCTGGGGTCCGTCGATCACCGAACAACCCACGACCACAGAGACACATCCAGGAGTCCAGATCATGACGACCCGTTCGCTTCACATTGCGCTCACGATTCTGCTTGGTTTGACGCTGCCGGTCCTGGGGGCCGAGAAAGTTGAGCCGGTGCGGATGGGCAGCGGGTTGATGACCTTTGACACCGTGCCCGGCTGGGGACTGGGCGCCAACGGCAAGTCGGTGCTCGGCCCGACGCACGGGGGCGTGGTGATCGACAAGGCGGGCAACATTTATACCAGCGCCAACATCGGCATCTTCGTGTTCTCACCCTCGGGCAAGCTGGTTCGCAAGTTCCTGGGCGACGACTACACGAACATCCACGATGTGGAGATTCGCCAGGAGGGTGATGACGAGTTCATCTATTGTGCTCGCAACAGTGCTCGTGAAGGGATCAAGATCCACTCGGTGACAGGCGACGTCGTGTTGCGGCTGCCCTTCCCCAAGGAATCGGGGTTGAACAAGGGCAAGACGACCAAGTTCCCCTTCAGCCCGACCGCGATCACCGTGGCTCCCAACGGCGACATCATTCTCGCAAACGGCTACGCCAGCAACCACATCTTCAAGTACGACAAGGCGGGCAAGTACCTGATGCACTTCGGGTCCAAGGGCAACGGCCTGAAGCAGTTCAACACCGCCCACGGCATGACGCTGGACACTCGCTATGATCCTCCGCGGCTGCTGATCTGCGACCGCAATCACAAGCCCAAGGGCCGCCTGCTTCACTATGGTCTCGATGGGAAGTACATCGGCGTGGTCGTGACCGGGCTGGGGATGCCGACCTCGGTGTCGGTCCAGGGCGATTACGTCTCGGTGCCGGACCTGCATGGTCGCGTGGTGATTCTCGACAAGAGCAACACGATCATCTCGGTGCTGGGCCACAACGTGGATCCCAAGACCCGAGTCAACTTCCGGGTCCCGCAGGCGAACTGGATCGAGGGAGTCTTCAGCGGCACGCACGGTTCCTACTGGGACAAGGATGGCAACCTTTATGTCCAGGACTGGAACGTCTCGGGTCGGCTGATCAAGCTGGTGCGGGTCAGGTAGTCGGCGGTTGCTGGGGTAGGTCTGGGGCTGGCTTGGGACAGGCACTCCACTCGGCTGGCGGCTCGTGTCGAGCCAGTCCCTGGGGGGTGGGATGGTCTAGGGGCTGTTGACGTAGAGCTTGACGTTGTGGGTGGCTCGGCCGCCGGCGACGATGTCGGGTCGACCGTCTCCGGTGAAGTCGGCGACCACCAGGTCCTCGGTAGCGACTCCCCCGGCGTCGATCACGTGCTTGCTCCACTTCGTGCCCGACTTGTCCTTTGCGTCGTACACGTTGACCCCATGGAGCTTGGGCGTGTCGCTGTGTCCGAAGACGATCTCGTCGCTGCCGTCCTTGTCCACGTCGGCGGTCCACAGCGCGTGCCCGCGACGGAAGCCGCTGTCGATCACGTGACGCTTCCAGAGTGAGTCCTTGGCAGCGTCTTTTCCTCCCGCGGTGTAGACGACCAGCGCCGTGCCGTGCATCGGTTCCACCGTGGCGATGAACACTTCACCACCGGCCAGCCTGCCGAGCTTGATCTCGCCGGCACCGCTCTGGTTCGGGTTGGCCCCCTTGGCTCCGGTACCCAGCCTGGTGCGAGTCCAACCGCTCTTGCCACGTCGCACCAGGTGCACGCCCTCGCGACTGGCGACCAGGGTGTCGATCGTGCCGTCCTTGTCAAAGTCGACGTGCCAGTGATTGTGTACCCGGTTGAGTTCGTGGTTCAGCACGGTCGCCTTCCAGGGGGAACGAGCCGGTTGTCTGGGGATTTCAAAAGCCAGCAGCCGGATTCCCTTTCCAACGGTCGCGTTCAAGGGCGAGACGACCAGCTGGGGTCGGCCGGTGCCCAGCACGTCGGCAAATCGCATGCGATGAGTCCAGCGTTCGACTCCTAGCTGGTGCACCTGCCAGGGCTCGTCGAGTGACTTGCCGCGACGGATCCAGTGCAGCGTGCCCTGGCCGGTCCAGCCGGCTCCCAGGGCGAAGTCGGTCTTGCCATCGCCGTCGATGTCCAGGGGCGCGATGCAGACGTTGTCTCGCGGCGTCCTGTCCTTGATCATCACGTGCGGCTTCCAGAGCGGAGCCTGGTACCACAGCACCCGGTTCTCGCTGACCGCGACGATGTCGCGTTTCCCGTCGCCATCCACATCGGCATGCGTCACCGCGTAGCAGACCTTGCCAATGTTGGCGTCGATCACCTTGGCCTTGAACTCGGGGAACGCGTCCTGGGCACACGCTGCACAGTGCAGTCCCCCCACGAGAATTGCCGCCACAAAACCGGTTCTCATCCGCTGGTCCTCCTGGAGTTCATCACCGCTGGTGCCTCCCAAGCGTATCACCGGGCCGACCCGGTTTCACTCCACCGCAGTCCGAGACTCCAGGCGGCCACCATTGGGCTGGGAGCGGGAATAGTGAATAGTGGAGGCGTACCTGGTCGAGAGGATCTCACCGGGTCGTTGCCCATCACGAATCCCACCCCGGACCGGTTCCGCTCATGATCAATCTCACGGAAGTCGCAGCTGGTTCTCCACGCGTGCACGGGGTCTCGTGCGATCCGGGTTGCGAGTGGACACGGCGCGAGGTTGCGGCGATCGATGCCGCGCCCGATCAGGACACCTCGCCGCTTCCCGAGGCCACCTGGGCCGGCGACGCGGTGCGGACCGGACTGTGTGGAGCGGTTAGCCCACGGGTGGTGCGGTTTCCGGAGGGTGGTTACCGGGTCTTCTATTCCCAGATCCTGCCACGCGAGGGGTTTCCGGACGGGGCGAACGACTACGACAACGCCACCACCCGCATTCTCAGTGCCGTCTCCGAAGATGGGCTCAACTGGACACCCGAGCCGGGTGTGAGGCTGAGTTCCCGGCAGGGTGGAGCGGGCGAATTCCGAGTGGTCTCCTCGGAGGTGGTTCCGATGTCCGATGAGTCGGGTCGGTTGCGGATGTACTTTGAATGTTGCCACGGATCCCAGGCGACCCACAACGCGATCCGCAGTGCGGTCTCGCAGGACAGGGGTCTGAGCTGGGAAGTCGAGCCGGGAAACCGGCTGGCGGTTGAGGAGTCCAACATCTGTTCGCCCCGGATCGTGTTCCTGGAAGACGGTCGCTGCCGGCTGTATGTCAACCGGCGGGGCGTGGGGATCATCAGTGCCGTCTCGAGCGACGGGGGCACGACCTTCGAGCTCGAAGCGGGAGTCCGGGTCGCCCAGGGTCCTCCTCATGCCACTCACACGGCATTCGCCTCGGAGATCATGCGGCTGGGAGACTCGGGGTACCGCATGTACTTTGCGGCCTACAGCCGTCCCGATCATGCGGCGATCATGACGGCCCTCTCCGAGGATGGTCTCGAGTGGGACGTCGCCTCCGATCCGGTGCTCTCACCCCAGGGCGACGGAGTGGATGCGGCGAAGTGTTCGGAGATGTGCGTGGTGGAGCTGCCCGATTCGACTCCCGAGGCCGGCCACTTCGCGATGCTCTACGAGGCCTGCGACGGCACGGCGGCGGATCGTCGAGGCGTGTGGCGGGTGGCGTGTGCACAGAGTCGACCTTGATGCCCTGCGGTGCTGTCGACCAGACTAGTGCGGCTGCAGGAACTGGCCGGGGAGGCTGTTGTTGATGAACCGCGTATTGCCATGGCTGCTGCTGGTGGCGTTGGCCGGTTGCCAGGGCTCGGACCCGGATCAGCGGGCCTCGAGCGGATCTGCGACCGACGTCGAATCCGCACCGCTGGCCGGTCCCGGCTCGGAGTCTCCTCCGATCCTCTTCGCCAAGGATGTCGAACCCGAGGACCTGTTCGCCGAGCGTGCCGCGGAATTGAAGAGCCGGTTCCAGGAGCAGATCGGGCCGTTACTGGTCAAGCATTGCGTGCGGTGTCATGGCGAGAAGAAGATCGAGTCGGGGATCCGCGTCGATCGGCTCGACGGAGGACTCGAGGAGCGCTGGCTGCCGTTGTGGAAGGGCATCCATCGCAACGTCGTGGAGGCGACGATGCCGCCCGAGGACGAGCCTCAGCCGTCGGCCGAAGAGCGGAAGGTGTTGGACGAGTGGATTGGTGAGGCGTTGGCGGTGGCGCGGACCCGGGTCCGCGACAAGAACGGTACGGTGCGTCGCCTGAGTGTTGCTCAGTACGGCCACACGCTGCGGGACCTGTTGGGCATCGACGACGAACTGGTCGACGTGTTGCCGGCCGACAGCGTCTCTGCGGATGGCTTTCTGAACCACGGCCAGTCGATGCTGCTCTCGCCGTTGCTTGTCGAAGCCTATTTCGACATCGCCGAGAAGGCACTGGATCGGGCGATCGTTGACGAGGCCAAGAAGCCGGTGATCCAGAGTTTCCGGGTCGAGCTGGGCAACCAGATCAATTCCAAGCCCTTCAAGGACAAGTTGATCCTGGGGGCACTCAGCCGCCTGCTCCGCAACAGCGATTTCATCGTCTCGCAGCCGATTCCAAAAAAGCCGTTCGGATTCGAGCCCTTCGTGATGCGGACGAAGTACCGTTTCATCGAGGGGTACCAGGGCAACGCCACGGTCCGCGGGTGGCGGGACTACGACAGCATTTACCACAACGTCTTCGCGTGTGTTCGCGGCACCGACGGCTATCCCAAGGGCCTGGCCTACCAGCCGGGTCACAACGGCCTGATGCTGCGGCCGGCGATTCCCAGTGCCGAGCTGTTTGGCATCGAGAGCACCTACGGGCCTCGGGCCAATTTCAAGATCTCGTTGAGGCAGCTGCCCGATAATGGACGGTTTCGCGTGACCGTAAGGGCGGCACGGGTTGACGACGGGCTGCTCCTGGACCAGGGCACCGGCGTTCGCAAGCAGGCCGCCGACGGGGTGATTGTTGTCGAGCAGCCCACCGTTGATACGAAGGCCCCGCAGACAGTCGACATCAAGACGGCCGGCATCTACCAGGTCGACGCCTTCCGCGGAACCGGCGGGGCGGCCGACCCGAAGGTGACCATCGACGACTCGAAGCTCGGAGACTCGCTGATCGGCACCTGGTCTCTCGACGGAGACACCCGCAGGCTGCCACTCGAAAAGTCTCCGGCGAAAGTCGCCGGCAAGGTGGTCGGTGGGGCCAGCTTCGTCGATTCGCCGTTTGGCAAGTCGATCGTGCTGGACGGCAAGACCGGCCACATCAAGGCACCTCGAGATGACAGCATGAAGGTGGGTGTTGGCGAATTCAGCGTCGCCGCCTGGATCCACCCCACCGAACTGCGACAGGCGGGCATCGTCTGCCGGGGCCGGTACGGCCAGCAGGGCTTTGTCTTCGACATGCCCAACAACAAGGGCGTGTTGCGGATCGAGACGTTCAAGTCGGGTAATGAGCACAACGGCACCGTGCAGTCGCGTCCCGGAGTGATTCGCAAGAACCAGTGGCAACACGTCGCGGCGGTCGTCCGCCGCGGGGACATGATGACCAGGCTGTATGTCAACGGTTTCGAGGTTGCCGTGGGCAAGGTCCGCCGTTGGAGTCTCGACAACCCCAAGGCTGCCTTGCACATTGGCCGGGTCGAGGGTTCCCAGTTGTTCAAGGGCAACATCGACGAGGTGCATTTCTACCGCCGCGCGCTGGGGGTGCCGGAACTGCAGGCGTTGATCGAGCCGGGCCGCAAGTTCGCCACGGCACCTCCGGACGACAAGCCGCGGAACCTCGAGCTCAGCCTCGGCGGTCGTCACTTCACCGGACTGCTGGCCCAACCAGCCTTCCTGGCCGTCCGGCTGCCCGCGGGGCCTCTCGGGCTGGTGGCTCGATGGGGCAATGGCCTGAAGATGGGCCGCGTCGTGCTGACGAGACTGGCTGATGACGACCCGCTGGCGGTGCGGTTTGCAGCGTTCGAAACGAGAGTGCCTCGATTGGGCGTCCATGTCGGACTGCGACGCGATTGCGGCAGCACGTTGTCGCCCGTCGGTCCGGCTCAGCCTGTGAGTCGAACCGAGCTGGGCGACTATGTCTTCGAAGGAGCCATCAACAATTTCCCCAGCCCCGATGAGGAAGCCGACAACGTCAACTACCTGGCGGGGATCCGCGAGATCGGCGTCCGCAGCGAATTCACCGACGGACGCGATATGCCGCGGCTGGTCGTGCGGAGCGTGCAGTTCGAGGGCCCCTACTTCGAGATGTGGCCTCCGAAGCCGCACCGGGCGATTTTCATCGAGTCGGAGAACAGGGGCGAGACACGCGAGTACGCACAAGAGGTGATCGGTGCCTTCGCGACCCGGGCCTTCCGACGTCCGGTCGCCGCCACGGAACTCGGGCCATTCGTCTCGGTCTGGCAGCAGTCGTTCGAGACGTCGTCGGACTTCACGGCGAGCATCAAGGACGCATTGCTCGTCGTACTCACTTCACCCCAGTTCCTGTTCCTGATCGAGAACAGCCCGACACCCCGGCCCGAACCGCTGGGTTCCTACGAGTTGGCTTCGAAGCTGTCGTACTTCCTCTGGAACGCTGCTCCGGATGAGCCACTGTTGAAGTCGGCAAAGGACGGCTCGTTGCATGGATCGCTGGACGAACAGATGCAGCGGATGCTCGAGGATCCTCGAGCGTGGCAGTTCCTCCGCGAATTCACCGGCCAGTGGTTGAGCCTCGAGAAACTCGACGTGCTGGAGGTCGACCGCAAGCGGTTCCCGCGGCTGACTCGAGACACCAGGACGCAGCTGCGTGAGGAGCCGGCCAGGTTCCTCGAGTACCTGGTTCGGAAAAACCTCTCGCTGCGGAACCTGGTCCGATCGGACTTTATTGTCGCCAACGAGGTGGTGGCCAGTTATTACAAGTTGGCCGACCGGACCGAGAGCGGGTTGCGGTTCGTGCCGATTCGTCACGAGGACAAGAGCCTGGGAGGGTTGCTGTCGCAGGCGGGGATCCTGGCCGGTCTGTCCAATGGCCGCGAGTCGAACCCGGTGAAGCGGGGGGCGTGGCTGGCTCGCAAGATCATCGCCGAGCCTCCCGAGCCGCCTCCGCCCAACGTCCCCGATCTTGCCGAGGACGAGTCGGGGACACTGACACTGAGGGAGAAGCTGCAGCGGCACCGCAACCAACCCGGGTGCGCCAAGTGCCACTCGGGGATCGACCCGTGGGGCCTGCCGCTGGAACAGTTTGATGCGGCGGGTTTGTTCCGCAGCGACAAGCAGCACGACCCGAATTCGACCCTGCCGGACAAGACCGAGGTCGCCGACGCCAACGCTTTGAAGAAGTACCTGGCCGAGGACCAGATCGACAAGGTCGTATTCAGTTTCCTGAAGCACCTGGCCACATACGCCACGGGGCGGACGTTGAGTTACAATGAGCTTGAGTTCCTGCGTGAGCAGGCCGTAGAGTTGGGTAAGAATGACTACCGCGTACTGGACGCATTTCGGGTCGTGATCCACAGCCCGCTGTTTCTCGAAAAGTGACAGCGGGCTGGCAGTCGATGAGAAGAACACCGGAGAGGTTGCTGTTGGAATTGCCTCCCGGGCCGGATACAAACTGTCGTTGAGGCGAAGACTTGGCCGGGTGATGGATTGGTCGTGTCACGCCCTGAACAAGAACGGACCTGAGCTGGAAGTGTCGATGACCACTCCCGTCAAGCTTGATCGTCGTGCGGTTCTCAAGGGGATCGCCGGTGCGACCCTGGCCCTGCCCGTGCTGGAAGCGATGGGCGAGGAAGTCTCGACCCGGTCGCCCAGGCGGCTGTGTGCGATCTATACGGCCAACGGCATGTCGTTGCCCAAGCCCGAGCACAAGATCGACGACTGGAGCTGGTTTCCTCGAGCCACCAAGGACGGCAAGTACGTCTTCGGCCATTCGACGGCACCGCTGGCGGCGTATCGCGACCAGTTGAGTTTTCTGGGTGAGATGTACCACGAGAACGGCGTCAAGGCCGACCCGCACATCTGCTCGGACATGTGGCTGACCGGTGCCCCGCTGCACAATCCCAAGCCGGGCAAGTTCAACTCGGTGGGCCTGGACCAGGTCGTGGCTCATCACACCAAGCAGCACTGCCGCCAGCCGTCCCTGGTCCTCTCGATCGACGCCGGCACCGGGTTCCTCTCACGGACCGGCACCATCTCGTACAACCTTGAAGGGAAACCAATCCCTGCCGAGAACAGCCCGCGTCGCGTGTTCGATCGGCTGTTCCGAACCGACAAGGCGTCGATGGACGTCGAGCGTCAGAAGCTGAAGCGGCGGATCAAGCTGGTCGACGCGGTGCTCGAGAGTGCCAGGTCGCTGAACAGAAAACTGGGTCGCTCGGATCGGCTCAAGATGGACCAGTACCTGACCTCGCTGGGCGAAGTCGAGAGCCGCCTGATTGCCTCGGAGAAATGGGTCGAGATCCCGCTGAAGAAGCAGGACCACTCGCACCTGGATCTCGACGTGACCAACGAGGGTAAGCCGGCCGACTACTACCGCAACATGTTCGACCTGATCGCGTTGGCCTTCGATGCCGACATCACCCGCAGCGTCGCCTTCATGTTGAACCGGGAAGATGGCATGGGCATCAGCGACACCTTCCCGCTGAAGCTGGGCCTGACCCGCACTCACCACAGCCTCTCGCACGCCGGCGACAAGGCGGGGCAGCTGGAATTCGCCAAGTACGACCGCTTCCTCAGCGAACAGCTGGCCTACTTCTTTGGCCGCCTGAGCGAGTTCAAGGACAAGACCGGCTCGGTACTGGACAACAGCATCGTGCTGTATGGCAGCGGTGCCAGTACGACTCACAACCCGAGGAACCTGCCGACGATGGTGGTCGGAGGTGCCAACATGGGTTTGAAGCACGGGACCTACCGGCAGGACGGCCCGACGAAGATGTCTGACATGTTCCTGAGCATCCTGCACTCGATGGGCATCGAGCAGCGAGGCTTCTCGGACAGCTCGGGCACCGCCTTCGACACCCTGTTCACCAGGACCTAAGCCGCTCAGATCACCTGCACGTTGGTGGCACAGGGTCCACGAGGTCCCTGGCCGAGCGTGAAGGAGACCTGCTGTCCGAGCTCGAGATCTTCGAAGCTGGTGCCCTCGACCGCCGAACGGTGGAAGAACAGGTCCTTGTTGCCGCCGTTGCCGATGAAACCAAACCCCTTGTGAGTGATCAGCTTGATCGGCCCCTGCGTGGCGGCCGGATCGTGTTGAGCCCTCGGGTGTTCCCGTTTCGGCTTGCGGGCCGGTTTGCGGCTCGATTTCCGATCGGGCTCCCGGACACCGGATTCTGATTTCCGGGTCTCTGATTTCCGGGTCTCTGATTTCCGGGTCTGCTGTGGTGCGGGCTGGTGTGATTCGTGCTGGTCGGTGTGTTTTGTACCGACGAGCGGCACTTTGTAGTCGATCAGTCTTTCGATCGCCCGCAGTTCTCCACGTTCTTCGGGGCTGCAGAACGACAGGGCCACTCCTTCTGCGCCGGCGCGGCCGGTCCGCCCGATGCGGTGCACGTAGGCTTCCGGTTCGATCGGGATGTCGAAGTTGATCACGTGTGTGATGCCTTCGATATCGATGCCACGTGCGGCAACATCGGTTGCCACCAGCACACGGGCCCGCCCGTCGCGGAAGTCTTTGAGTGCTCTCTGGCGGGCACCCTGCGACTTGTTGCCGTGGATCACCGCAGCGCCGATGCCGGTGCGGATTAGCTTCTTGGTCACGTCGTTGGCTCGCCGCTTGGTCTTGGTGAAGACCAGCGTCTGGACCACTTCGGGAGCACCGAGGATCTGCTGCAGCAGATCCTGCTTGCCCTGCTTGGGGACGAGGTGAACGCGTTGCTCGATTTCTTTGAGGCTGATCTGATCGGGAGTGACATCGACACTGACCGGGTCCGAGAGCAGTCCCCCGGACAATTTGATGATGCTCGGTGGCATCGTGGCCGAGAAGAACAGCGACTGGCGCCGTTTCGGCAGGTGGCGGATGATCCGCTTGAGATCCGGCAGAAAGCCCATATCGAGCATGCGGTCGGCCTCGTCCAGGACGAAGACTTCGAGCTGATCGAGGTGAATGTGGCCCTGGTTCATCAGGTCCAGCAGTCGGCCCGGCGTGGCGACCAGGACGTGGGCCCCCCGATTGAGCGTCCTGACCTGGCTCGCCTGGTTCACTCCGCCGAAGACCACCGACTGGCGGAGGTGCAGGTGAGCCCCGTAGGTCGAGAAACTGTCGCCGATCTGGATCGCCAGTTCGCGGGTCGGGGCCAGCGCCAGCACGAAGGGGTGATTGGGAGGTGCCTTGCGGTTGTGAGAGCCGAGGCGATTGAGGATGGGGACGGCGAAGGCGGCGGTCTTGCCGGTGCCCGTCTGGGCACAGCCCAGCACGTCACGTCCCCGCAGTGCCGGGGGAATCGTCTGGGCCTGGATCGGCGTGGGGGTCTCGTACTTCTCATCGGCAAGTGCCTGTCGCAGGGGTGCGATGAGATCGAGGTCAGCAAATGTCGTCAAGGGATCGTTCTTCCGGGTGGTGCGATCGGTGATCGCAGAGAGTCGCTCGTGCGCCACGCGACGTGGTGGCAGCTAAGAAGAGAAACCGGGGACGAAGGGTCCTCCGTGTTCCCGTTGGCTGAAGTGTAGG
>CAUZJR010000091.1:0-14953 GCA_963580005.1 Planctomycetota bacterium | reverse complement strand
TCGGCCGACCAGGCCTTCGCGGCACTGATCGAGGATCTCGACGAGCGAGGGCTGCTGGAGACGACTCTGGTGATGGCCGTCGGGGAATTCGGCCGCACACCGAGAATCAACAAGGCGGCTGGTCGCGACCACTGGCCGAACTGTTACACCGCCCTGATGGCCGGTGGTGGGATCAAGGGCGGCTACGTCTGTGGTGCCAGTGACCCGCTGGGTGCCTACCCGGCCAACAACCCGGTGAGACCGGCCGATCTTCAGGCCACCATGTTGACGCTCTTCGGCATCGACCCCGCCGGCGAAGCCCGAGATTCGCTCGGTCGGCCGTTCGCCATCTGCGGTGGCCAGCCGCTGGACAGCCTGTTCAGCTAGAGCGGCGAACCGGTTGGTCCCGGACTCTTCTCGGCGCTGTTTTCGCTCAAAGAAGCCGTAGATTAGTCATCGATGAGCTTCTTGATCTTCGATTCCATCGCCTCGGCCCACATGCGGTAGCCCTTTTCATGAGGGTGCAGCAGGTCGGGCATGACGTCCTTGGACAGTGTTCCATCGTCATCCAGGAACTTCGCATTGATGTTCAGGAAATGGACTTTCTTCCGTTTGGAAAATTCCTTGATGATCTTGTTGATTCCCGTGTTGATCTTCCGCAGCTTGTCGTCGGTGGTGGCACCACGCGGAAAGACGGCCAACAACAGGACCTTGGTCTTGGGCAGTCTCTTTTTCAGCTCGTCCAGGATCATCTTGATGCCGGCGGCTGTTTGCTCGGGCGGATCCTGCCGGTGGCCGGTGTTGTTGGTCCCGATCATGATCACGGCCAGCTTGGGAGATATCCCGTCGACCTCGCCATGCTGCAGCCTCCAGATCACGTGCTCGGTTCGGTCACCGCTGTAGCCGATGTTGAAGGCATTGCGTTTCGCGTAGTACTCGGACCAGACCTGCTTGCCCCGGCCTTCCCAGCCGTGAGTGATCGAATCGCCGATCATCAACAGGTCAACCGATTCGGTGGCCTTGAGTTGCTTCAGCTTCTCGGCATGTCGATCGCTCCACCACTTGTCAGGCCGGCTCTCGGGAGCCACAGCCTTGGCGGGCTTCTTGTCGTCTGCACCCGAGAGGATCGAGACGAACAGGACGGCCAGTACAGGCACACAGAGAATCGGGGCCTTGCACTTCATCATCACTCCCCTGTTGATCGATGTGGAACCGGGCCATCCTTGCCGCGTGTCCTCAAGTGTTCAAGTCTCAACGGCCAGCAGAACGACAGTTGCACGTCGCTCAGGCGGTGCCATACAGCGGGGCAATCACCTCGCCGATGTTCAACTGATGAGGTCGGCGGAGGCGGTCGATCACCTGGCTGGCCGGGTCGATTCCCAATGCCGCATAGATGGTGGCTCCCATGTCGGCGGGAGAATAGGCCCGGGTGACGGGGTCTGACGCCATGCGGTCGCTGGCCCCGATGACCTGGCCACCTTGAACTCCGCCACCGATGAACAATGCCGAGAACACTCGTGACCAGTGATCCCGGCCTCCAGTCTTGTTGATCTTGGGCGTGCGGCCGAATTCTCCGGTCACCACGATCAGGGTTTCATCGAGCAGCCCCCGGTCTCGCAGATCGGTGACCAGTGACGAGAGTCCCTTTTCGAACGGAGGGACGAGCTCGGACTTGAGCCGCTTGAAGTTGTTGCCGTGCGTGTCCCAGCGGTTCATGCTGCCCACGTTGACCTGGACAATCGGCATCTCCGATTCCACCAATCGCCGGGCCAGCAGCATCGACTGCCCGAACATGTGCCGCCCATACCGGTCGCGGGTTTCCTTCGATTCCTGGCCGATGTCAAACGACTCGCGGAGTCCACCGCTGACCAGGATGTCGTGGGCCTGCTGCATGCGACGAGAGAGGTCGCTGACCCGCTGGTTGTTTGCCAGTGCCTGCCGCTGCGAGTCGATCCCCTGCAGCAGACGCTGACGATCGGTCAACCGCCCCACGCTGAGGCCGGGTTGAAATTCCAGCTCGTCGACATGGAAGTTCTTGCCATTGGGGTCTCGGATCACGTGCCAGGGATCGTAATCGGCCCCGAGGAATCCGGCGGTTTGGCCACAGAAACCGTACCCGTTGTTGAGGTAGGTCGGGAGCATGATGCCCTGGGGCTGGCCTTCGGGATGAGGCTTCAGGTACTGCAGGCCAGCAGAGTAGCAGGGCCAGTCGTTGCGACTTGCCATGTGGGTCGAGCCGGGAGGCTGCTTGTTGATCCCGGTCAGCATGCGATGAGTACCGTGTTCGTGCGAGGGGAGCGAGTGACGCATCGATCGCACGATCGCGTAGGTATCGGCCAGCTGGGCCAGGCCCGGCATGTGAGGACCAATCTCCACGCCCGGCACATTCGTGGCCACCGGGCGGAATTCGCCTCTGGTGGACGAGGGACCGTCGGGTTTCAGGTCCCACATGTCCTGGTGCGAAGGGGCTCCGGTCAGGAACAGGAGCACAACCGAGCGGACTTTTCTTCGAGGTGCCCGGTCCGCGGACTCCGAGCGGCCGGCCAGGACATCCGCCAGGCCCAGTCCGAGTAGCCCCGAAAACCCAACCTGGAGAACGTCTCGACGTCCCAGGTTGTCTACTCCAAAACCCGTTCCCTGTTCAGACACCGGCAACTCCGCTCGAGACCATGAATTGGCGACTGGGCCTCTAGAACCCTAACACATCCTTCGTCCTTGCTTCATCCACAAAGCCAACAAAACCCCTTCCGTGGAACCCGGAGACCGCCATCGAGGGCAGAGGGGCCTGGCCAGCCTGGGGGGTCATTTCGCGAGATCGGTTCCCAAGCCGACCGGGTCGTCGGCGATTTCGATCAGGATGGTCTTTCCCAGCGCATCGGCATATCGAATCAGTGTGTCGATGGAAGGGTTCTGGCGCTTGCCGGTTTCGAGCTTCGAGAGCGCCGAGCGATCCATTCCCGTGAGTTCCTTCATATCAGCGAGACTCTTGCCCTGTGCGAGTCGTACCTGTCTCAGAGCAAAAAACGCCTCGTGGATCGCGACCCGCCTGCGGATTCGGGACTTGACCTGAGGTCGTTCGGACTCGATCTGCCCACGGATCTGCTTTCTTGGCATGATCAATCCTCAACGCGAAAAGCTGTGATCGGATAGACCGTGTCCTCGTCAATCTGCTCAAACACCACAGCGATGAGTTCGCCGTGCCGAGTGTGGCCAAATGCGATCGGCTGATTGCTGGAATGGCTGAACTCCTCCCCGTCCGGGTTGATCAGCACGTCTTCGATCTCTTCACGGGTCAACCGGCGTCTTCTGATGTGTTGGACATTGCCGTTCGAGTCCCCTTCCAGATCCGAAACGATTTGCAGAAACGCCATGCGACACCGTGCTGTAGCAATATACTACCACAGTAGTCATATAAGTCAGCACAGGTCAGCTTGCCTTCGGGGATCGTTGAGACGCTGGACCATCTCGCACCCTCAGAAAACCGCAACGGCCGGCACTATCTCCAGAACACCGTCACAACCAGGTCGATTTCCTTGCCGAGTTGATTGTCGATCCTGACGGTCTCGCCTCCAACGAGGCTCAACTTGCCTGCTTCGGGAACGGCAGCGGTTCGATCCGTGCCCCAGACACGGATCGTCTTGCCATGGCCCCCGACCATGAACTGGGCCGACTCGTTGATGTCGGCCCCGTCTGAAGCCGAGACGGTCACTGTGGCCACTCGGGTTCGGTTTCGGGCACCGACCGGCAGTGACTGCCGAGCACCGTCGGCCAGGGTGCCGTTGTGGCTCCAGGTCTTGGTGCCATAGAGCACCAACCCCTCGCCCTGGTCGTTGCCCGGGCGGTCGTAGCTTTCGATCACACGATTGCCGAACTTCGCGGGATTCGTGTGCGATCCAAACGTCTTGATGAGTTTGCCCGTTCGTACGTGTGACCGACCGCTGAGATAGGTGTTGATGAACACCAGGTTCGCCGACGTCTCATCGATGTCGAGAGCAGTCGGGACATAGTCGGCCGGAGCCTGGCCGCGAACCGGCGTGTAGAACAGGTTGCTGGTGGTGACGTTGGTGCACCGCCTGAGAAACAGACCGCCGACCCCTCCTCCGCATCCGTAGACGTTCTCGATGACCAGGTTCATCAGGTTGTAGTTGTGATCAATGTGGATCATCGCCCCGCCATGAGCCGTCCCGTTTTCCATGCGGACGTTCTTGATCGACAGGTTCATGCTGACACCTTTCGATTCGCGATCTTCCCAGAACAGCCCGTACTTGCCTTTCACCCAGGCATTGGTGCCGTCAAAGACGACGTTGTGCAGGGCAACGCCCGAGGCGATCTTGACCGACGGGCCGTTGGGGTCCATCGGCAGCAGGTATGTGTTTCGGAAGGTCGAGTGGTCAATCGAAATCCAGTCGATCTCGGGATTCTTGTCGATCAGGATCGGCAAATCGGCCAGCACGGTGATGTTCTCGACAAACACCAATTCGCGTCCCTGCACATGCAGCCCGATGCTGCCGCTGCCTCCCCAGTTGTGAATCGCGATATTGCGGATCTCGATGATGTCAGCATCCACGACCTGGATCCCGACTTTCTTGACGCGCGATGTGTCGGCGTAGCGGCCCTGGGCAACCATGCCCAGGTCCCGGAGGGCGCATTGAGCGATGACGCTCTTGTCGTCATGAGCGAACTTGAACAGCGACGCGGGCCGAACCGGATTGAAAGTCAGTTGTGTGGCGTAGGTGCCATCGCCCTGCAGCCGGACCCGGTGGCGGTTGACGTGGATCGTGGTTTGGCAATTGAAGAGTCCCGAGAGCCGCACCATGATCCCAGGCAGATCCGGAGCACTGCGGATCGCCTTGTTGATCGCCGGGCTGCAGTCGGTTGAGCGTGGTGAGGCTCCCCACCATTGCGGCAAAACTTCGCTGAGAGCACCCGGGCCGAACCGTGCCAGGCCTTCGCCAGAGAACACATGGGTCCGTGGAGCCTTGAATGGCCCGTTGAATCGCAAGGCCGCCCCCTTGCGAATCTCCAGCCGCCCTCCCGGAGTGATCTCGACCTGGATCTCAGGCGGAAACGTGATCGACCCCAGGTGGTAGGTGCCGCCTCCGATGAGCAGTGTCTTGTCGGCTGAGTCGCGGCAGGCCTTGATCGCAGCCAGGATGCCCGCGGTGTCATCTCGGCCGTCACCGGCCACGGCCCCGTAATTCGCCGCGTCGGTCACTCTCGTTCGAACCGCCGTTGCATTCTCTACGGGCAGACTCGAGCCAACCAGCAGGCCCAGCGTCACCAGTCCCAGCATGTAATACGTCAGTGGCATGCGCTTCATGAGTCACTCTTGGTTGTTGAGACAGTTCGGATGCAGCGTTGCGGGACCGCAACCAGCGGTCAACTCCAGACACCCAGCCAAGAAGCTCAGCAGAGGCCTGCTGCGGGCCGAGGTTTTCGGTGCCCTGGTGCTGACCGCGACGGTTGAACGGCTAGTCAGTTGGACTGAGGCGGACTTCCACCCAGACGAATTGTTGAGACGAGGTGTCGGTGGCCTGTTTCAGCGTGATCTGGTTGTAGCCGGTTTTGAGCGCACCGAGCGGGCAGTCAAATCGGACCGCCCGCGCGGCGTCTCCGCCGATGAGCTTCGTGTTGGCCAGGTCGGAGGTCGGCTTGATCTTGTGGCCATTGACCGACGCCACGAAACGGGCATCAGCGACTCGGTCTCGCTTGGCCAGCCCCGCGATGATCCAGGCTCGGCCCGTTTTCGGTCTCGGACCAATGTGCACTCGGAACGACTTGCCGGCTCGTGCGTCGGCCGGAAGTTGAGTGTTCATCGAGAGATCGGCCGGCACCGTGTCTCGAAAACAGACCGGGTGTCTCCGCGGACCTCGTGCCGTGACCTTCGCACCGACACCCCGCGTGATCAGCAGCCTGTAGTCGTTGGCCTGGATCGGCCAGTCGTTGACGTCCATCCAGTTGAACAGGTAGACCCCGTCGGCGCCGCGGTGAGAGCCCGAGGCTGCGAAGCCGTAAAGCGTCTCCATCGTGTTCCCGACCGGTGTGCCCGAGATCCAGGGACGAACCGAGCTCTCGAGTCCGGGAACCACCGAGACGCGATGTGGTGCGGCTTTCAGTCCTTCACGCCAGACTTCGATCGGAATGTCGAAGTCGGACGAAAAGTAAAAGGGGCAGGGGACGATCAGATCGACCAGGCCCAGCCGGGCCCACTCCATCGCGTCCATGCCTCGTCCGGCCGCGGCATCGGGATGAGCCGGAGCCCGCACTCCCAGCAGGATCGGGTGCTTGCGTTTCCGGGACCACTGGCGAGTCAGGCGTCGCACGTCGGCCACGAACCCGGTCAGAATCTGACGCTCTTCACGCTCCTTGCCGGGAGTCAGGTGGTTGGGAAACCGCATCCAGTCGAGCTCCAGCCCGTCCGGATCGTACCGTTCGAGTAACTCACGCACGTAGGCCAGTTGGTACTCGCGCACCTTGGCGTAGGCGTAGTTCAGGCCCGACCCGTGTTCGTGGTTCGGCTCACGCCAGAGATCGATATGGGTCCGCCAGAATGTCGAATGCTGAAAGTTGCTCCGGTCCGAGGTGTTGTGCACGTCGTTCATCCGCATCGACAGCCAGGGAGACAGTTGCTTCTTGCGGCACCGGGCGATCCAGACGGCGTAGGGGTCGATCCCCGCCTCGTGCAGTCGCCGGGCGTTCTGTGGCCACGGATGCTGAGGCTCCTTGCCGTTGACCGGATCCCAGATCGCGTCACGCGACTTGCTGCGAAAGCTGGATCGCATCGCGTTGGTGCACAGGAACAAGTGCGTGACCGATCCTCCGGCGTACTGGTCGACCCACGCATGCAGGCCTTTCACGGTCATCTCTTCAGCCTTGCGAGACCCAAAGAAGTGACTGTTGTCCTCGTTGA
This sequence comes from Planctomycetota bacterium, assembly GCA_963580005.1. Classification (GTDB taxonomy): domain Bacteria; phylum Planctomycetota; class Planctomycetia; order Planctomycetales; family Planctomycetaceae; genus UBA8437. The sequence goes on along the minus strand of CAUZJR010000091.1, from coordinate 8,064 downwards.
TCACCAGCATGTTCCGCAGGCGAGGGCCAGGTTGTTCGGCCGCGAGTCCGATCGGACCCACGATCAGCATGCCCATGACGACCGCGGCCGCGATCACGACCCTTCCTCCGGCAAGTACTCGACGTCTGATAGTGATCTTTCGCTCCTGATCGTTGAGACACTTCGGGTGCAGCGTTGCTGGAACACAAGCAGCGGTCAACTCCAAGCACCCTGCCCAGCAGCTCACCAGAGGCCTGCTTCGGTCCGGTCAACGGATGATGCGGACCACGGGGGGAGTCTGCATGTGGCGGGGGCTGGTTGCGGCGCTTTGCTGAGGCGGGAAGCCGACGAAGTGGAGCCAGGTCACAAGCGACTTGGGCCTGCCAGACTCCCTGGCAGCAAACACCCGCCGGATGCGGACGCCTCCCTCGGCCGTGGTCTCGATCGACTCGAACTGCTCGCGGCCAAACGCACCGACCGCCAATGCCAAGCACCTCTGGCGATCCATCAGGTGCACCCATCCCTCGGCTCGGACCGGCCGCTTCGGTTTCGAAACCACAAACGGCTCGGACCCCTTGGCCGTGCCTCGCAACACCTTCCAGGAAGCGGCCTGGCCGGGACGCCCACCCACCGCACGTCGTGACTCCAGGGACGCCACCTGCCCGGGTCCCAGCCGAGCATACACCCAGGTCCCGGCACCGAAATCGACCAGGTTCGGAATCCGCGCAGTTGGTACGTCGAGATTCAGATTCACATCCAGGGAAATCTCCGCAACGCGGTCATCGGGATCCTCGAGCTGCCAGTCGAGCCGAACCCAGCTTCGAGAGACGGGAAAATCGAGCTGAACTCGATTGTCGATGGTGGCCGAGTCTCCGACCGAGACTGACTGTCGACCCGCAAGGGTGACCGCCAGCGGCCCTCGTCGAATCGGAACCCATCGGGCCGCCTGCGGACCACCCACGGGTAGCGTTCGTCCCGATCGGGTCTTGATCACCAGCCGCGCGGTGGGGCCGGCAAGATGCTGGTGCCCACCAAAGTCCAGAGACTGAAGAAACGGGCCCACTCGGGCTGGAAGAGTCCAGGTCAGGTACGGAGCGTTGACGATCTTGAATTGTTCTGCGGAAGCTTCGAGCACATGGCCTCGAGCACGACGTGGACTGGCCGTCACCGTGGGTCCGTACTCGAGGGTCATCACGCGCCGCTGAAATGGCTTCAGGCTGACCGGGAATGCCAACCACCATCGAGTGGTTTTCCCCCGGATCTCAGCATCGGCCTGCACAACCACCGGACGAGACGACTCGTCGAGCAGTCGGAATCGGAGCACCTTGCGAGTGGTCGGCTGATCGAGTGTCAGCGTGCAGGGATAGACCGGACGCGACCAGCCTCCGGTCTCCCGAACCTCGACCTGTACGCGTTCCGATCCCATCGCACGATCGCCCGAGACGATCAGGACGACCAGAACTGCGGTTACCAGAACAGGATTGTGCCGGGGTCGTGACATCTTGTGGAGGGCTCCTAGGGGCATCGTACCCGCACAGGCGGCGGCGACTCGACGCTCCGCATCGCCGTTTTGAGTTCTTGTTCCGTGAACGTCACTTCAAAAACCGTCCGCCCCTTCTTGTCCAGAAACCTGGCGTTGAGTGTCGGGGGCCGGGTGTGGCCATGCACGGTCATCAGTAAGAACGAATTGGGTTGGCCCGAGTCGTGGACCAGCGCCGGGTGAGGAGCATTGGCTCTATCGATCACTCCGTCATGGACCGGAGACGTGATGAGTTCGGGGATCTTGTAGCCCGCCGAATCACCGGTCTTGTGACTCAGGTATCGGGTCCGATGCACGTCCCCGCCGACCAGGATGACGCCGCCGATCTTCTCTTTTCCAATGAACTCAAACAGCGCCTGCCGTTCGTGGGGATAGGTGGCCCAGTGATCAAGTTTCCCCGGTCGAACGGCTCCATTCCAGATCATGCCGCAGGCAAGCACCTTGAACGGAGCCGTCGAGGCCTTCAGTTCCCGGCGGAGCCACTTCCACTGTTTCTTGCCAAGCAGCGAGGGGCGCTTCTCATCAAAGGGGGATGGCTCGGTTCCGGCAAAGAACCGAGTGTCCAGCAGAAAGACCTCAACACCATCGCGTCGGAAGCTCGTATAGATCCCCTCGCTGCCGTCTCCGAACGACGGGTTCGGGCGGTATTCCATGAAGACGCGTCGCGAGGTCTGCTTGCCCTTCAGGTTGCCGTCCGTGTCGTTGCGACCGAAATCGTGATCGTCCCAGGTCGCGTACAGCGAGCGACTGCGGAGCAATCTCCTGAACTCGCCAACGGCCGAGAACTCCGAGTACCGCCGTCGTTGCACGGCCAGTTCGGTGGAATCGATGTAGGGCGTGTCTCCCAGCAGAACGACCGCGTGGGGATCAGCAACTCGCATCTGTCGCCAGACGGCCGACGACCCTGCGTCTTCCCTGGCACACGAACCGAAGACCAGGCGAACCGGTGCCGGCCGTTTCGATCCGGTGGTCTCAAGAAAATAGTCATCACCGCTGACCAGCCGTTTGCCCTCGAGCGTGATCTCGTAGTGATAACGGGTGCCGGGCCGAAGCGACTGCAGTCTCCAGAGCAGGCAGCCGTCCCGTTGGGGACTCGATTGGGCCGCGGCCGTGACGTGGTGTCCCTCGAGGCTGTGTACTGAGAGCGCGTACCGGCCAGGCCGGGAGGCTTTCGCCCAGACGGATGCCTGGTTGTCGGACAGGTGGCCGACGAAGGGTCCATGCGTGATCGGAGCCACCGGGCTGATTGTGCCGGCAAAGACGACCAGGCGTCGGGCCCGGTTGATTCCGACCAGCCCACCTGTCGCAAGATCCTTGGCGAATCCCTGTCCGGTGAACGGTACCGGTTGCTTGCCGACGTACTCCAGGATGGTGCCCGTCCCAGGCAGCCTCAGTCGGTAGACCTCCGGCTTGTCGTGACCGGTGACCAGCAGGTGCTGTCCGTACCAGAGTCCTCCGGAGAGGCTGTACTGCCCCAGTTGGCTGATGAGTGCCCGGGGGTAGGTCCACCGACGGAGTTCCTTCCAGTCGTCGTCGAACTGAACGAAAAACGTCTCGGCGTTCTTGTCACCATATCTCGCGAAGTTGCACCACCAGTGTCCGTCACGTCGCAGGACCCAGGTCAGGCTGCCTCCGATGTTGCCGAAGTCCTTGAACGTGGACAGCTTCATCGAACCGGGATCGAGCACCTTGATCTCGCTCCGTTCGGGCGTCTTCGGGTAATTCGAGTGGGCACACAGCAGTTTCCCTTTCCAGAGAAAGCCGCTGTTGAGGTGCTGAGCCGGTCCGGTGCTGATGGCGATCCGTCGTCCGGTGGCGCGGTCGTACTTGGCGACCTGCCGACTGCTGATCGCGTACACGAAATGCTCGTCGGCAGCAGACGCCTGGTGAGCTTCCGGGGCGGCCAGTTCTGCTGTCTTCGGCCAGGCAGCCTCCATCTCGGCAGCCGGGACCACGGTCGGGATCAGCATGACCAGTAGAAAACGGGAGACTCGGAGAGGGAACGTGGTCATGTCAATTCGTCCGGAAATACGTCAATGATGTTGTCAATCGCGTGTCGACACTCCGTCGTCCTACCAGCGGGCTGTGGCTTTCGCAAGCTGCTCAAAAAAGGGTGCCGATCCGGTTGGCATGTCACGAGAACCGGTGACACGTCCGGTGAAGAGGTCCCTGTCTTTGGAGGCTCGATCATCAGTCGTTATCCTGTTGCTACACCAGTCGTGGCCTGTCATTTCCAGCGACACCCCTCCAGATCACGTACCGGGAGCACGTTCATGAGTCGACTCTGGCTGCTGACCCTCGTCACCACTCTCGTGCTCGCACCCACGTCCGCCACTCACGCCGGGAAGCCGGTTCGTTCGCGGCGGATCCTGGTCAACTACGATGGTTGTTCGACCCTGTTTTCGCGAAAGGGCAGCCAGGGTCCTGTCCGCACCACTGTCGACGATCTCAAGACGGCCGTTCGCGAAGTCTCGTTGCCGGGCAGCCAGGTCGATACGCTCTTGCTGTGCGTCAACGCCCAGGTGATGTACTACCCGACGAAGGTCGGCACGATGCTGGGCACCCTGGCCACGCCAGAACAGAAGAAGAAGTGGCCGTCACGGACCCGCCAGTGGTGTGACAATCTGCAGCACTTCCTCGACCGGGGCATCGACCCGTGGGCGGTGATGGTGGCCGAGGCGAAGCGGCAAAAGAAGGAAGTCCTGCTCTCGTTCCGCATGAACGACGGCCACGACGGCACGCACCTTGAAACCCGCTTCTGGCGGAAGCACCCCGAGTATCACTGCTTCAAGCCCGACCAGGGCCACACGCTCGACTACGGTCACCAGGCGGTGCGAGACCACATGTTTCTGCTGATCCAGGAAGCGGTCCGCCGCTACGATTGCGACGGCATCGAACTGGATTTCAACCGGTTCCCGATCCTGTTCAAGGGCGGCACGACTGCCGAGCGGGTGGCCAAGATGAACAGCTTCGTCAAACGTCTGCGTGTCATGTTGGACCGCGAAGGCAAGAAACGAAAGCGGCACCTGGTGATGGGTGTCCGGGCTCCGACGGAAGATTACGATGTCGCGGCGACCTACCAAGGTTCGCTCAAGGTCGGATGCGACCCGGTCGCGTGGGCAAAAAACGGCTGGATCGACTTCCTGACGGTGTCACGATTCCTGAGTGTCACGTTTGATCTCCCGGTGGCCCCCTGGAAGAAGCTGATCACGAACATACCCGTCTACGGGTGTATCGAGATCGTCGAGAAGAAGACCGGCGAGGCCCTGACACCCCGTCAATACCGTCGCGCGGCCCGACACATCTGGAGCGAACGGGCCGACGGGATCTACCTGTTCAATTTCCTGATCACGCGTGAAGGCTCCACAGAACCGGCCTTCGAAGTCCTCAACCAGCTCGGCAACCCCGGCGTCGTTCCCTGATCGAGAGGCGTCATGTGAGTCCATTTCGGACCCTCGGCAGCCTCGCATCGGAGTCACCCAGATGAAGTTCCTGGCCTGCACAATTGCCGTCATCCTGCTGAACGAGGGTGTCGTGTCGGCGGAAAAGTACACGGTCAGCGAAACCCCCGATCAGATCACGGTTTCCACTGTGCTGCTGGAAGCGAGCATCCGCAAGAAGGGCTACGTCAGCGGTGTCTACCGCCAGACGTTCCTCGACCGCACAACGGGTTTTCGCGATGCGGGATACGGACTCGACATCGCCGACTGGATCATGGAGCCCGGCAGCGACACCGGCTACCGCGATCGGCTCGACAAGGAACTGATCTACCGATTCGGGAACGCCTACCACGGCAAGACGCCCAAGCGGAGTATCGAGGGGCCGCAGATCTGCACCCAGGCCAGGGAGCTGAAGCCTCGAGTCATCCGCGGCAGCGACTTCGTGGCGATCGAGCAGACGTTTCGCTACCGCACCGCCGCGCCGGGCAAGAAGACCGGGTCGCTCTGGACTCAACGGATCGTCTTTCCCACCAACACGCGGTACTTCATCTCCATGGACCGCATCGATGCCGTCAATTCCAGTGAGGCGATGTTCCTGAGGCTCGACATGCCGGGCCACATCAAGCACAACAAGGGCGACTCGTTCAGCGAGATCTACCTCAGCTATCACGGCCGTATCCCGGCCAGTGAGTTCTTCCAGAACTTCGCACCCGATGAAAAGTTCAACTACCGCCGTGGCCTTGGTAAAAGCAAGCCGCCGAAGCGGTTCATCCGGGCGTATCGGTTGCGAGATCCGAAGACGGGCAAGTCGGGTCCGTGGCTGGCCGGCATGACACTCGATCCATCGGTCGTCCACGAGGCGTGGTGCCATCAGCGTGGCTACGTCTGCATGATCCACGAATTTGGCGGGCGACCGATCAAGGCGGGCGGCCATTTTCAGGCGGCGTTCATCGTCGGCTACTTCGATTCGATCGCCGAGATGGAGCAGGTCTACGACCGATACGCCGGGCACACCGGGCTGGAGGTCAAGAAGACGGGCTGGAAACTGACTCGGTGAACCTGCGTTCTGGGCCTGGGAACTACTTGTCGAAGACGGTTGGGGCGCTCGATGTGCCGGGACAGGCACGCCCCTCGATTCGCCTGCGGCGAACCGTGTGTCGAGCCAGTCCCTCTATTCAGTGATCTGTGAACCGTTGGCAGGCTCTTCGTCGACCGTCTTGTTCTCTCGAAACAGCACGGCGAACCCGATCAGGACGACGACCAGGAACCACACCGGCGTCATCCAGAATGCACTCCATGTGGCGAGCGAGTCGTCCTTGGCGATCATGGGCGTGAAGACCTGGTTCACGAAGATCTGCGAACTCAGGAAGAACCCGATTCCCTGCGTGAACACGACCAGCAGCCCTTGAGCCTGCGCACGGACCTCCTCGCGAACGTGGCCGTCGACGTAGAGGTACCCCGAGACAAAGACGAAGTCATAGCTGAAGCCATGCAGGATGACGGCGATGACCATCATGGTCATCATCGTCGACCCGGAACTGGTCGCGGCGCTCGAGAACAGCACGAAGCGGATGATCCAGGACGTGATCCCGACCAGCATCGTCCATTTGATGCCAAACTTGCGGATGAACAGTGGCAGCACCAGTGCCAGCACGAAGAGTTCCGCGATCTGTCCCATCGTCAGAAACGCGCCCGAGCGTTCGATGCCCAGCTTGTTGATGAAGGAACTTCCCAGCGCCCAGTAGGGCATCATCGAAACACAGGCCAGCAGCGACGCGATCATGAACACCAAGAACGGCAGCTTCTTGAAGTACGGCAGCGTGTCGGCGCCATAGAGTTCGCTGATCCGAATCGATTTGCCACGGGCCGGCGGTGGAGTCGCGGGCAGGAAGAAGCTGTACACGCCGACCGCAAACGCGGCCGCACCGGCCACGTAGAACTGCACCTCGGTCCTTTCGGCCTTGAACGCAAAACTCACGATCAGACCGGCCACGATCCAGCCCAGCGTCGCGAAGACGCGGACGATCGGGTAGTCCTTCTCGGAGTTGGCCAGGTGCTTGAGGCAGATCGTATTCGACAGTCCCAGCGTCGGCATGAAACACAGCGTGTGGGCCATCAGCAGACAGACGAAGATCGTCCCCGACTCTTCTGCGGCGTACTTCGGAGCCAGGCAGATGAAGACGCCGCTGAGCAGCAGCAGCATGCCCTGCAGTTTCTCGGCATTGACGAAGCGGTCGGCGAAGACACCCATGAGGAAGGGTGTCAGGATCGCGGCGATCGGCGCGACCGAGTAGGCCCAGCTGATCTGCGAGCCGGTCATCCCCCGCTCGACCATGAACGAGCCCATGGTGACGTACCAGGCGCCCCAGAGAAAAAAGAGCAGGAACATCATCAGGCTGAGATTGACGAACAGTGCGATGCTCGTCCGTGGCTGAGTCGACATGGTCGTGGTCTCGGCTCTGGGGGATCGCGAGAGGTGTCCCGGGCTGTTTTACTGCCGCGGAACGTCTAGATCAGGCCCGGGATCGGGGTGCCTTCGCAGTAGGCCATCGGTCGTCCGATCGGGGTGACCACTTTCTTTTCGTGGTCGACTCCCATCCGGGACAGCACGGTCGCAAGCAGGTCGGTGATCGGGATCGGTTGTTCGGGCTTGCGTTTGCGTCCGCTGGGATCGGTCGCACCCAGCACCCGTCCTGCCGCCAGGCCACCGCCACCCACCAGGGCGCTGAAGCCACTGGGCCAATGATCTCGTCCGTCGAGCCCATTGACGGTTGGCGTGCGGCCGAATTCTCCGTACACCATCACGATGGTCGAATCGAGCAGGTCGTGTTGCTTGAGATCTGTGACGAGCGCGAAGAGTGCCGGGTCCAGGACCCCGGCCAAGTCGCGGTGGGTGTCGAAGTTGTCCCCGTGGCTGTCCCAGCCCGGCAGCGTGACTTCGATGGCCCGCACCCCGGACTGGACAAGTCGCCGAGCCACCAGGCAGCCTCGCCCAAATCGGCTGTCGCCGTAGAGCTCGACCCGGGACCGCGGTTCCTCGTCGATCTGGAAGGCCTTGAGCTGATCGGAGCTCATCATCGACAGGGCGCGGTCGATCATCAGCTG
>CAUZJR010000090.1:0-14968 GCA_963580005.1 Planctomycetota bacterium | reverse complement strand
TCCGGTGACGGTCATCACGACGAGGATGACCGGATAGAGCTTGCTCCAGACCAAGGCAGACTCCTGGGCACTGCCGGCCACCTTGACCACGGTGGCGTCGACGGGTGAGGGCAGCGACCTGGGCAGCCCGGCGGCCTCGAGTCTCAGCCGCAGCAGTTCCTCCTCCCAGGAATCAAACACCCGTTCGACTCGGCGGGAGGCGATCAGCGACTTTTCGTCACCGCTGACGAGGATCACCGGTCGAGGATACTCCGAGGGATCCTCGGCGGTTCGTTCGCGCTGGGCGATCAATCGGTTGACCTCAGCGAGATTGTCCCCGAATCCGTCGGGGATCACCACCAGCACGTCGATCTGTGCCTCGCGGAGCATCGCGTTGATTTGTTTGTTGAGTTCCTGCAGCGGCTGTTGGAACTCAGAAGGCAGTCGGTCGGGGTCCCGGCCGGCGGACTCGATCAGCCTCAGTCTCTGGCGAAAGAGGTCATGGACGCGTCGGGCGATTTCGAGCCGTGTGCCGATCTCCGGGTCGTCTCTCAACTGCTCGACCGACTCGACCCTCAATCTCAGCGCATCACCGGGATCGGCGAACCAGCGGGCGGCAAACGCCGGGCCCTCGATCAATTTCGGCTCGGGAAGCGATTCGGATCCGAGCACGACCACCGTCCGCGGTCGTTCGCTGAAGACGACGGCCATCTGCAGCATGCCGATGCCCAGTGCGGGGTACAGCAGGACCGGCAGCGCCATCACCATGAACAGCGTGCGGCGATCTCGGAGTTGATCTCTGAGTTCCCGGCCGAAGACGATCCGGATCTTGCGGAAGTCGAGCCTCGGTCTTGTTGGCGTGTTCACGAGGCGACCTCGCCGGCGTCTCTCTCGCGTTCCTCCCCGATCTCGGCGGTCACCTCCGCCAGCGTGCTCTCGAATCGCGAGACGAGGTCGAAGAAGTGTTCTTCGAGGTCGGGTTGATCTGAGGCGTCCATGATGTCGCGTTGCGAGCCTGCGGCGAGGATGCGGCCGCGGTGGATGATGGCCAGGCGGTCACACAGCCGTTCGACTTCGCGCATGATGTGGGTCGAATAGATGATGCACTTGCCCTGGTCGCGGAGTTGCGCGACGGTGTCGAGTACGGCTCGGGCCACGAGCACATCGAGGCCGTTGGTGGGTTCGTCGAAGATCAGCACCGGGGGGTCGTGCACCAGCGTGCGGGCGATCGAGACCTTCTGTCTCATGCCGGTCGAGAGCCGGATGGTGAGCACATCGGCGAAGTCGTGCATCGAGAGCGTGGTAAAGATCTGCTGGATGGTCTCGTTGAGCTGGTCTTCCGGGATCCCGTAGAGGCGTCCGAAGTACTCGACCGTTTCCCGGGCGGTCATGCGGTCGTAGAGTCCGGTCGTTCCCGAGAGGAACCCGATGCGGGCTCGGACTTCGTCGGGTTCCTCGACGATGTCCTTGCCATCGATCGAGGCGGTGCCGGAGGTGGGCCTGAGGATAGTGGAGAGCAGCCTGAGGCAGGTGGTCTTGCCGGCCCCGTTGGGTCCCAGCAATCCGAAGACTTCGCCGGGACGGACCTCGAAGCTGACCCCGTCCAAGGCGACCACTTCGCCCTGATGCAGGTCGGGGAACCGCTTGGAGAGTTCGCGGACTTCGATCATAGGGCGGCGTCGACCAGCGGCGGTTCGTCGATGTAGTCGTAGAACACGTTCCGCTGGCGAGGAATGAACCCGGATTCCTCGATGCAACGGCGGATCGTCTCCAGCGAAAGATGGTGGACGGTGCCCGCCTCGGCCACCACGTTTTCCTCGATCATCAGGCTCCCCATGTCGTTGGCACCGAAAGAGAGTGCCAGTTGCCCGATCTTTTCGCCCTGGGTCACCCACGACGACTGGATGTTGGGCACGTTGTCGAGGTAGAGCCTGGCGACGGCCTGGGTCTTGAGGTATTCGAAGCCACCGGCCGAAGGGATCTCTGACATGTCGACGCCGTCCTTGCGATTGCCGAACCACGGGGGCGTATCCGGCGGCTGCATGGTCCAGCAGATGAAGGCGGTGAACCCGCCGGTTTCGTCCTGCAGCGAGCGGATCCGTTCGAGGTGCTCAATTCGCTCCTCGAGCGTTTCGATGTGACCGAACATCATGGTGGCCGAAGAGCGACCACCGAGCGAGTGCCACACGCGGTGGACCTCGAGCCATTCGTCGGTCAGGCACTTGCCTCGAGTGATCAGTTTCCTGACTCGGTCGACCAGGATCTCGCCCCCGCCGCCGGGCAGGCTGCCGAGTCCGGCCTGCTTGAGTCGACCCAGGACCGTCTGCAGTGGCAGCTTGCTGATCTTGCTGAAGTGGTGGATTTCCGGAGGGCTGAAGGCGTGGATGTTGATGGTCGGGAACCGCCGGCGGATCTCTCGCAGCATCTCCTCGTACCATTCCAGGCTCAAAGTCGGATGCAAGCCTCCCTGCATCAGGATCTGGTCGCCGCCCAGATCGAGTGTTTCCTGGATCTTCGCGTGAAGCTCCTCGGGCTTCAGCACGTACATCTCGGGGTGATTGGCCGGTCGATAGAAGGCACAGAAGTCACAGACTGCGGTGCAGGCGTTGCTGTAATTGACGTTGCGGTCGATGTTGTAGGTGCGGAACGGTTCGGGGTGCATCCGTCGAGTGACGCGATCGGCAGCAGATCCCAGCGCGGCGAGGTCGTGAGATTCCAGCAGCGCCAGACCCTCTGAGGGAGTCAGTCGGTCGCCGTGGACGGCCTTTTCGAGCAGGTCGTGGCAGGTTGTCATGGTCGGGAACCATGTTGGGGTCGGGGTTAGCTTTGATGCAGCAGGGGTTGGCCGGTGGAGTTGGCGTCTCGGAAGACCAGTTCAACCGTCTCGCTGGCCAGCCCCTGAGCCACCGCCAGCCTCTGGAACAGCTCCAGCCCGTGGCGTTCGGCGGGGCCGAGATGGAAATGGAGGTTGTGATGCAGGTAGTCGGCGGCGGCCGATGTGGGGATGCCCAGCTCCGCGGCTTCTCGCAGGGCGATCTGGTCGAGGCGTTCCAGCCCGCGGTCTCGCGAGGTGGCCAGTGCCTCTTCGACGCGGCCCAGGTCCGTGCCTCGACGGGTGGCCCACAGGGCAAATACAAACGGCAAGCCGGTCCAGTCGCTCCAGACCTCGCCCAAGTCCCAGGTCTCGACAAACGGCTCATCCAGGAGATGCATCGCGCGGTCGCCGATCAGCAGCACCGCGTCGGCGGAGCTGGCGTCGACGGATCGGCCCAGTGGCAGAGGCTCCAGTTCCGGCTGCAGGCCGTACCGTTCGGCCAAGAGGACCTGTGCCAGAGTTGCACTGGTGCGAGAACCCTCGTCGAGGGCCAGCGAGGTGATCTCAGTGACGGGAACACGGCTGTAGAGCTTGACGGAGAGGACCGGGCCATGAGTGGCCACGCAGGCGTCGGTGACCACTTCGTAGTCGGGATCGCGGAGGCATTCGATCGAGGGGACGAGGGCCACATCCAGGCGACCGGCCTCGAGATCGTCGGCCAGGCGGCTGGGGTAGTCGAGCACCAACTCGGTCGAGGGGGCCACCCGGGCCAGTTCGTCGCCGAGCCCTTCGATCAGCGGCTTGGAATTCAGATAATTCACCGCGCCGATTCGGATTCGATTCGGATCGATGGACCCCGTCTCGCTCATGCGACCAGGTGACTCGGCATTGAAAACGGTGTGGGAAGCAACAGGAAGCGACATTATACGGACTCCCGGTAGGTGGCTGAAGTCTCGGGGAGGCTCGTCGTGAGCCTGAAGCCCGGGCATCGTGGGTCACTCGGCGATCCCACACGGATATGACCGTACTTTTCAGCGTCGATTAACGGCCGGGAGTCCTGTCGATCGGTGGCATGAGGGGGTTGGGTTGGGCAAAACAGGTCACCCTTGCGGGCGCTGGTGTCCGATAAGTAAGAGGGGGACATATCGAGGAACACTGATGGAAGTTGTTGACTCAAAAAGGGCTGCCGGATAGGATTTCCGAAATAGATCAGTGGTGGATTCAGCCGGTTGCGGCTGCCACGACGGGCTGTTGCGATTTCTCGAGTTCGGGCGACCGGAATTGGGGTGCGTGGGAGGGATCCTGCGAAGCGTAGCGGCCGGGACACTTGACGGAGGTAAGCCATGCTGACAGTGAAAACCGACCGACGATATCGAGACTGCGACGGGACGACTCGTCGAGATTTCCTTCGAGTGGGAGGATTGGGTGCGATGGGCCTGGGTGGCCTGATGCAGGCCCGCTCGGCGGTCGCGGCCAAGACCGGTCAGTCTCCCGAGCACACCTCCGTGGTCTGGCTCTGGCTGGGCGGTGGACCGACTCACGTCGAGACTTTCGATCCGAAGATGAGTGCTCCGGTCGAGTATCGCAGCGTAACCGGTGACGTGAAGACACGTATCCCGGGCGTCGCGCTGGGTGGCAACTTCGAGAAGATGGCCCAGGTCGCCGACAAGATGGCGTTTGTCCGTTCGTTCCATCACGGCAACAGTGGTCACGGTGGCGGCACGCACTGGGTGATGACCGGTTACAACAACCGTGGCATCGACAACGGCGGCCTGCCCTCTCGGCCTTCGATCGGTTCGATCGCGGCCAAGCATCGCGGCCCGAACCACTTGCAGACGGGCATGCCCACCTACATCCGCGTCGGCGGCATCGGCTCTGATGGCCCGGCGTTCCTGGGCACCCCCTACGCCCCGTTCAGCACCAGCGGCCCGGCCCGCAGCAACATGACCCTGCAGACTCAGATTGGTCGCCTCGAGGACCGTCGCGGCCTGTTGACCGGTCTGGACAAGTTGCGTCGCACGGCGGACCGCAGCGGAGTGGTCGAGGGTCTCAACGCCTTCGAGCAGCAGGCCTTCAACCTGGTCCTGGGCAAGGCACCTCAGGCGTTTGACCTGAAGCGAGAAGATCCTCGCACCGTGGCCAAGTACGGCGGTGGACTGGGCAGCAGCCTGTTGATGGCTCGACGCTTGTGCGAGGCCGGTTGCGGTTTCGTCACGATGTCCTACGGCGGCTGGGACATGCACGGCAACATCCAGGGCGCGATGAATGGTCGTGGTCCGGTTGTCGACCGGGCGGTCTCGGCGTTTGTCGACGACGTCGCTCAGCGAGGTCTCTCGGAGCGGATCCTGCTGGTGATCACCGGCGAATTTGGTCGTACGCCGAAGATCAATCGCAACAAGGGTCGCGACCACTGGGCACCGCTCTCGACGCTGGCCCTGGCCGGTGGCGGGTTGCAGATGGGCCAGACGGTCGGCGAATCCGACGCCAAGGTCTACCGTCCCAAGACCGACCCGGTGACTCCCCAGGACCTGATGGCCACGGTCTTCCACGTGCTGGGGATCGACCACCGGATCCAGTTTATCGACCAGGGTGGTCGTCCGGTCTACATGATCGAGGACGGCGAGCCGATTCCGAGCCTGGTCTGAGTCTCGAGAATCAAGTCCCTCAACACTTCAAAGCCCCGCGTCGTCATCAAGACGATGCGGGGTTTTTTCTTATCAGTGTCGTCCGCAGCGGCGGAGCAGCACAGCTCCGGCGAGCAGTAGCAGCAGGTTGCCGCTCCACATGGCCCAGGCCGGGTCGACCGACCCCGCTCGACTCCGGCTCATGCACAGGATCACGATGGGGTAGTAGAGGATGATGATGGGCAGGAAGCAGACCAGGAAGTTGGTCAGGATCTGTCGTTGGGCCTGTGAGATGGCCAGGGGTGCACCGACGAGAACGAAGAAGAAGCAGCTACTGGAGAAGGCAATCCGGCTGTGCATTTCGGTCCGCAGCTTGGCGTGAGTGGCCACCGAGATTTGTGATCGTTTGGAGGTGGGTTCGTCAGCATCCCAGCCCGCGAAGTCTCCGGTGGTCATGAGGAAGCAGGCCTTGATGGCCCTATGGTCCTCGAGATCCCGTTGTCTAAGTTCTTCAGCGTGGAGTTTCTGCTTGAGCGTCTCGATGCTCATATGCCGCGGCTTGGCCCGGTTCAGTCCTCCCGGCAGCGGAAGTGCCCGAGTCTCCTCGGCCAGCCAGATCGAGCCACGTCCGGGGATATCGAGGTGGCAGTCGGTGAGTTTCAGCAGGATCCGTCCCTGGGAGGCGTCGACCTGGAGCGTGGCTTCGCGGGCCTGGGCGGTCACGGCCGTTCCGCCGGCGGAGTTGAAGCGAACGATCGGGCGTTGCAGGGTGTGTCCCGAGACGCCGCGGACCGAGATCGACATTCCCGCCTGCGGCAGGGCGAGTTCGTTGTGAGTTTCGAGCATGTCGAGGACGATGTCCTCGGTCGCCAGTGCCACGACCCGGCGGATGTTGCCGACTGACCACGGGATGGCCTGGTCGGTGAGCATCAGCGAGCCGGCGCTGAGCGCTCCGCCCAGGAACAGGGCAGGCCACAGCAGCGACAGCACGGGGATCCCGGCCGCCTTGGCCGCGGTGACTTCCTGATCGGCGGCCATGCGGCCATAGACAATGCAGACGGTCATCAGCACCGCGATCGGGATCGAGAACGGCAGCAGGCTGGGGATGATGTAGGGCAGGATCTGCAGTGTCTGGAAGACTCCCAGGCCGTGCTCACTAATCTGCTGGAAGGCGCCGCCCACGATCATCAGCACCGTCAGCACCCCCAGCACGCCCAGGAAGACGTGAATCAGTTGGCCGAGGATGTGGCGTTGGAGCAGCGGCACGGTGGCTTTGCGGCAGATTCCTGTATGTCAGCTGAGCGTCCTGTAGCCGAGGGCTATATGGCAAGGAGCCTGCGGGGGTCAAGGTGGATCGGTCGCAGTGTTTGGCACCCACCTCACAACCGGACCATTCGCTAGAAGCCGGTTACGGGGAGGGTTGCTGCAGAGTCGCGGGCCATCTGTCCGAAGTCCGAACAGATGGAGCCGCTTGTGTGGCTCGCTGCGGCCTGTCGAACCGCTCGACACGGAAACTCAAGATCGACCCCGGGACACCGATGGAGGCGAGGCCGTGATGGACTATTTGAACGGTGCCAGCGACAACGAGATCGCGATGATCGGCTGCCTGACGGCGATGGTTGGGTCGCTGGGTCTGATGCTGATTTCCGGATCGGTGTTCGGTCGTAGTGGGTCGGGACGCGGGCGAGTTGTTGTGCCGGGCCGCGTGCGGGGCGAAGTGTCGCGGCCGGTGGAATCAAAGACGAGGGACCAGGAAGTCGCCTGAGTGGCGAACCGCTCTTGCAGTGTTACGGAGCGGGTGAGACGATTGCACAGTCCGCGTCGGGTTGAGGCGGACCGGAAACCGACTGGGAGAGAGCCAGATGCAGAGATTGGGAACGAGCCTCGTGGTACTGACGCTGTTGGGCATGGGATATTTTGCCGGCAGTGTCGACCTGCTGACTCCCGAGGAGCTTTCGGCCCAGGGTGCTGCCGCTCCGCAGGGTCCCTCGGAGGACTCCGTCGACAAGATCACCAGCAGTTTCGACACGATCAAGACGGCGGCTGCTTCGTTGAAGCGTGAGGGTCGTTACGATCCGGCCACTCGAGGCCTGAACCTGTTTGCCGTCAGCGTGGGCGGTCTGGACGTGAAGGGTGATCTCGAAAAGGGACGCGGCGTGGACCCCGAGACGTTTGCCGCTCTGTATGCCGGCCTGGCCGCGACTGAGGTCCAGGAACACATCGACAAGGACAGCCAGGGTCGTGTGACCTACAAGGGCAAGGTGGTGCAGATGTACCCGATCCGACGCCTGACGCAGCTGTTCAAGGAGCGTCTGAAGTACTCGGGCGAGGAGATGACTCCGTAGGTCCGGAGAGGGCTGCGGTCACCTGCAGCTTGGCCTCGACGGGTGCCTCGATCCGGACCATCGCTCCCGCGGGCAGATGTTGCGGCGCGACATAGCAGGTCGCTGTCCCGGCCACCCGGATCTGCAGCGTCTCGCCGGCGTTCCAATTCAGGATGGCGGGCTGCGATTCCTGGGCGGATCGTTGTCCGGAGATCATCGCCAGGCTCCAGCTGCGGAAGAGCCGCGAGAACGGTGTGCCGGTGGCTGCGACGAGGTTGGAGATTCCGGTTTTGCGCGAAGTGAGCATCCCACTGACGAATCTCTCGCCGTGCTGCTGTCGGCACCAGTCCAGGAACAGGAACGTGGAGCCTCGGACCCCATCGCATCTCCAGAGCCCGGCCCGGTAGTAGTCGGGCACGACCAGCGGAAATCGTGACGGTTCGGCGAGGTAGGCCTGGACGCGGTGCTTGATGTTGGTAGGTCCGGGTTCGGCCAGGTGTGCGATGGCCTCGTTGAGCCAATCCTCTTCGGAGTCGTGTCCGAGTGCATCTCGGTGGCTGAACGCCAGCACGTGGCGGTATTCGTGCCACAAGACATCGGCGAGGCCCTGGTCGGGGGCGAGGCTGGTGTTGAGGTAGATCATGTCGCAGCGATTGGATCGAGGCCTCTGCAGGTGGGGACGGAAATCGTCGGCTCGAACGAACCCGCCCACGCTGGCGCGGCCGTTCTGCAGGTGTTCCAGCAAGGGCGTGAGCAGGACGGCGAGCCTGCCATCGCCGTCGACATCCGCGGCTGGCCCCACCAGTCGATCTCCGGAAGGGATGATCGAGAATTCGAGCAGGCCCACGATCGCCTCGGCCAACTCGACCTGTCCGGGGTCATTCGCAGCGGCCTGATCGAGATAGACCACGCTGCGAGTCCCGGCGGCGATCGGGCGGGCGTGAACCCGCATACTGCCGCCTCTGTTGAGCGGCTTTTTATTGAGCAGGGGTACGTCGAAGAAACGTGGAGGTCCGGGGAGGGGTTGCGAGGCTGCGGCGGGGATGACGAGGGACAATTGCGGGGCGGGTCCCTGTCGGGACGGCCGGTAGGGCCTGATCGCCAGGCGTGGCGGTGACACGGCACGGGCCAGTTCGTGTGGCGGCTCGGTCAGCCGGATCGAGACCGGGTAGGCGTGCTGCGAGTCACCGAGTGCGGAGACGACGACGACGAGTCGGCCCTGGGAGACTGCTGGAACTCGGAACTGGGCGACTCCGTCGCGGACCCCGATGGGTGCGGCGGCCTGGTGTGTTGGCAGGGGGGCATCGTATTGCGAGGTCGGTGTCGGTCCCGAGAGGCTGAACAGGACGACCGGGATCAGCCATCTCGCCCCTCGCATGTCCTTGCCTCCCGTGGTCCCGGAACGCCCGCTACAGTTCAGAATCGGCGTGAAGGCGGTGGAGAATTGAGAGGAACCGTTACGACCGGACCGCGTGGGCCCTGGTAAGGGCCGTCTTTGTCTGCCCGGGCGGCCGTCTCTGGCCGGTGGTTTCTCCAGCCACTACGATGGATGTGGGGCCGTTGGAGGCGGGTATGGCCGACGTTGCGATCTTTTGTTTTCTGGCCAGTTACACGGTGGCGTTTGCGCTGGAGCTGCTGCGGCTGAAGAAGCCGGGGCGGCTGGGTGTGCTGGCCGGCATCGTGTTTCTGGTGGCCGGGTTCCTGGCGCACAGCCTGTTCCTGTGGAACAAGGGTCGTTCAGCCGAGTTGCCTCCGTTGTTGAGCTCGAGCCAGGACTGGATCCTGGTCCTGGCTTGGCTGGTTACGGGGCTGTACCTGTTCCTGGTCTGCTGCGACCGACGACTCTCGATCGGGGTCTTCCTGTTGCCTCTGGTGCTGGTCCTGGTCGGCTCGTCGTATCTGCTGGAGGACCGTCCCAGCCAGTTGCTCGATCCGGACGTCCGTGCGCGGTCCGGGTGGGCGATGTTGCACGTGAGTTCGCTGGCGCTGGGTTCAGCGGGGGTGCTGTCGGGGATCGTGCTGAGCCTGATGTACCTGCTGCAGCACCGACGGCTTCGTCACAAGAGCGGCACGTCGCCGGGTCTGCGGCTGCCGAGCCTGGAACGGCTCTCGAGAATGAACTGGTGGAGCGTGGTGGTCTCGGTGCCCCTGCTGACGGTGGGGATGGGCACGGGGTTGGTGCTGTTGCTTTCGGGGTCTGCCGCGCCGGACGATCTGACACTGGCCGATCCGGTGGTGATCATCAACGGTCTCTCGTGGCTGGGCCTGGCCGGGCTGTTTGGCTGGATGCTGCTGAGGCCTCGTGCCACCGGCAAGCAGGTGGCCTGGCGAACCCTGTTGGCTTGCGGCCTGTTGCTGGTGACGGTGGTGGGTCTGAGCGTATTGACCAGCAGCGGCAGTGTGTCGTCGCGGCACGCATCCTGGTCGCCCCAGTTCCCCGAGCGTTGCCTGGTGGCGACGGGGGGGCACCGATGAACCTGCAGGTGATCTACTGCAACCACCAGACCTCGAGCCTGGACCTGCGAGAACGGCTCGCGTTCACCGGCGACGAGCAGTTGGCTGAGGCCTATTCCCAGCTCAGAGACGCATTTCCCGGCAGCGAGGCCGTGGTGCTGTCGACCTGCAACCGGGTCGAACTGTACACGGCCCAGGACAACGACGGGGCTTCGCCGACGCAGCAGGAGTTGGCCGGTTTTCTGTCGAGCTTCCACGGCGTGCCGCTGGAGGAATTCCTGGGCGACCTGTTGCTGCAGAGTGGTCCCGACGCGGTGGGCCATCTGTTTCGAGTCTGCTCGAGCGTCGACAGCATGGTGTTGGGTGAGCCTCAGATTGTCAGCCAGGTCAAGGAAGCCTACCGGCTGGCCGAGCAGAATGCGGCGTGTGGTCCTCTGACCAACGCGTTGTTCCAGGGTGCGATCCGCGTCTCGAAGCGAGTCCGATCCGAGACTCGGTTGGCCGAGGGTCGCGTGTCGATTGCCAGCGTGGCGGTGGGCGACTTCGCTCGCGGCATCTTCGACCGGTTCGACGACAAGACGGTGCTGGTGATCGGTGCCGGTGAAATGGCCGAGGAGACACTGCAGTATCTGAAGTCCGACGGGGTGCAAGAGGTGTTGGTGGTCAACCGCAGTCCCGACCGGGCCGAGGCCCTGGCACAGCAGTGGGGCGGCCGCGGTTACGGCATGGAGCATCTCGACGAGATGTTGGCCCGGGCTGACGTGGTGGTGGCGGCCACCGGTTCGGATCGTCCGGTCGTGGACCTCGAGATGTTCACCCGCGCTCGCAGCGGTCAGAGCGACCGGCCCGTGTTCGTGCTCGACCTGGGTGCCCCGCGTGATGTCGATCCGGCGGTGGCCGGAGTGGATGAAAACGTCTTCCTGTACGATGTCGACGACCTGCAGGAGACCTGCGATCGTAACCGCAGCCAGCGATCCGGCGAGATCGAACAGGCATTGGCGATCATCGACGAGGAGTCCGAGCGGTTCATGCGGGATATCTATCACCGTGCGACCGGCCCGATCATCAAGCGGCTCCGCGAGCAGTGGTCGGAGGTGAGTCGAGCGGAGCTGGAGAGGCTCAGGAGCAAGCTCTCTCACCTGCACGACGACGACATGGACCAGGTCCAGCAGAGCCTCTCGCGGATCGTCAACAAGTTGCTGCATCCTCCTCTGGAGGCTCTCAAGGACGAAGCCCGCGACGGGACGCCTCACGGGCTCCTCGAGGCACTCAGGCGGCTGTTCCACATCCGCGATTGAATCGCCGATTCTGGTATGCTGCCCCCCGGATCGAGCCGATCGTCGAACGGGTCAGGGCAGTCATGAAGCGGCGCGTGTGGTTGGCGGTGAGCCTGGTGGCGGCGGTGGTCCTGTCCCAGCGGCCGGGCGTTTCGGCTGAACCGCCTGGCAAGAGTCCCGCGAGTCCGCTGGGCAGTGTGGCGGCATTGTCGGAGTTCCGGTTGCACCCGGGTTTCCGCATCGAGGTGGCCGCGGCCGAGCCCCAGGTGATCGACCCGGTGGCCATGCGTTTCGATGAAAACGGTCGGATGTGGGTTGTAGAGATGGGGGACTACCCGAATGGGCCGGCAGCGGGCGGCCGTCCGCTGTCACGGGTCCGCTGGCTCGAGGACACCGATGGAGACGGGCGATACGAGACATCGCGAGTGTTTGCCGACGGGCTGCTGTTCGCCACCGGCATCCAGCCGTGGGATCGGGGCGTACTGGTGACGGTCGCCGGAGAATTGCTGTACCTGGTCGACACCAATGGCGACGGAGTCGCCGACCGTCGAGAGACTTGGTATGCGGGTTTCAAGCAGGAAAACCCTCAGCTGCGGGCCAATCATCCGACCTTTGCCATCGACAACCGCATTTACGTCGCCAACGGACTCAGGGGAGGCGTGGTGGCCGCCAAGCGTGCGGTATGGGCGGGGAAGTCGAAACCGGTTGCGATCAGTGGCCGGGACTTCCGCTTTGATCCTCGCAGCGGCGTCTGCCAGGCGGTCAACGGCAACGGCCAGTTTGGGCTGACGTTCGACGACATGGGCCGCCGGTTTGTCTGCAGCAACCGCAATCCATGTCGCCATGTGGTATTGCCCGGCGAGTACCTGGCGGCCAACCCGCACCTGGCGATTTCGGAGGTGATGCACGACGTGGTCACTCCTGGAGCCGCCTCGCGGATTCACCCGATCTCAAGGATCTGGGTCACCTCGAACCTGCACGAGGGTCAATTCACCGCCGCCTGCGGAGTGACGGTCTACCGTGGCGGCCTGCTGGGCAAGGACTTCGCGGGCAACGTGTTCACGTGTGACCCGACGGGCAACCTGGTACATCGCGAGGTGCTGAGCGCTCGGGGTGCGAGCCTTGAGGGGAGACCCGGTCGGCCTCGCGTCGAATTTCTCGCCTCGCGTGACGGCTGGTTCCGGCCGGTCAACATGGAAGTGGGCCCCGATGGTGCACTGTATGTCGTCGACATGTACCGCGCGGTGGTGGAACATCCCCAGTGGGTGCCGCAGGAGTTGAAGGAGCGTCCGGACAACTACGCCGGCAACGACCGGGGTCGGATCTACCGGATCGTGCCGATTGACCACACCACCGGCGACCGAAACGACGCTGCGCCGGGCTTGGGCCTGCTGAGTTCGGCTCAGCTCGTCGAGCAGCTCGGTTCTGACAACGGTTGGAGGCGTGACACGGCCGCCCGGTTGATCTACCAGCGGCAGGACCAGGCGGTGGTCGAGCCGCTAGGGCAGTTGGCGGTCGATGAGCAGGCTGTGATCGGCCGGATCCATGCCCTGTGGGCACTGAGGGGCCTGGATGCCCTGGCTCCTGGAGTGATCGCCAAGGCGATTGGGGCCGCGGATGATCGCGTGGTGATTCATGCCTTGCAGCTCGCCGAACCGCACCTGGGGACCGATCCGCAGATGCTGGCCCGGCTGGGCGCGAAACGGCTCGAGTCTGCGGCCTTGCGATTCCAGTGGCTGCTGAGCCAGTCGCGGCATCCGGGCTGGTCGAAGTTGGCCACGTCGCGCGGGTTGGCGAGTCGGGCGGTGGCCGCCTGCCTGGCGAGACCGTGCGACCGCTGGACACGGCGTGCGCTGGTCGCCGGCTGTGGTCGCCACGGACTGGTCCTGCTTGAAGAGGTGCTGGGCGGCTGGTCGAGTCGGAAATCGGTTCGGTTCGAGGAAGTGCGTGAGGTGGTGGGGATGATCTCCGAGCTGATCGGCAGCGGTGCTGATCCCGCTGAAGTCCAGGGTGCACTGGAATTGCTTGATCCGTCTCAACCGATTGCCGCGGGTCGCGAGTGGTCTGCGGTTCAGTTGTCCGGCTTGGTCGGTCTGGACACCGGCCTGCGGCGTGGCGGCCGATCCCTGGGCAACCCACCAGGCGCATTCCAGGCCGCTCGTCTGGCGGCTCTGTGGCGAAGCCTGGTGAAGTGGTCCAACGAGCCGCCGGTGGCCTCCCAGGCCGGGGTGGCGACCCGCCTGCTGCGTTCCGGGCCCCAGGCGGTGGTGGTTCCGCCGCTGATGAGCCAGTTTGCTCGAGGTGATCTGGATGCGTTGCGATCGTTGACGGGTTTCGAGGGTGAGGGGATTGGCCGTGGTGTCCTGGAGAGGTATGCCAGTCTGACCGCCACCGGCCGGCGTGCGGCGTTGGATGTGCTGATCGCCAGGCCTTCGCGGGCCGCACTGTTGATCGAGGCCATTGGCCGCGGAGCGGTGGCCCGAGCCGACCTGGATCCTGGTCGAGTCGAGAAGCTGCGGCGTCACCCCGACGCGGGTGTGCGTCGTCGTGCCGAGGTGGTATTGGCGGCACTGGTCCCCGAGGCGCGACGCACGGTGCTCAGGCAGTACCAGCCCGCCCTGGCTGCCAAGGGTGATCCGCGGCGTGGGCGGGAGGTCTTTCGCAAGAACTGCACCGCCTGCCATAAAGTCGACGGTATTGGAGTCGACGTGGCACCGGACATCTCCGATACGCGAAGATGGACGCCCCAGCAACTGATGCTCTCGATTCTTGATCCGAATCGGGCGGTGGACAGCAACTATTTTTCGTACAGCCTGGTCACCAGTTCGGGGAAGGTCCACACGGGCCTGGTGGCCTCCGAGACGCCCACTGCGGTGTCGTTGCGTCAGCCCGAGGGTAAGAGCGTGCGGGTGTTGCGCGGCGACATCGAGGTCTTGAAATCCAACGGCGTGTCGCTGATGCCCGAGGGCCTGGAAAAGAACGTCACGCTGGCCCAGATGTCTGACCTGTTGAGCTTCCTGAAGAACTGGCGGTACCTCGACGGCCGGGTTCCCGTGAAGTTGCCGGGACCAGCGGTCAAGTGACGGGCCGTTTTGTGACGCCGGCCGGACCGGAACCGAAACGTGCCAGGCCGACGCGAGGTCGACCTGGCACGTGCGGCTGGTTTTCGGCCGGTGCAGAGTGGTTACTGCCTGGGCACGACGGGGTTGAAGTTGGCCTGCCCGCGTTTGCCGAAGGGTTCGATGTTGGTACCGGAGCCGCCGGGGTTGATTCGCATCAGGTTGGCGAAGCGGGCAAAGTTGCCGGCGTCGCGAGCCCTCTGTCCCTGGGTGGCACCGCTGCCGAGCATGTCGGAGAAGCCGACCACTCCGACGGGGTTCCAGTCGCCGTTGTCGTCGACGAAGCTCGACGACTGGTACTCGGCGAAGGAGCTGACGATGTTCTGCCACTGTTGGAATCCGTTGTTGCTCTTGCTGCCGGTCACCGGCTTGGCAC
>CAUZJR010000089.1:0-15008 GCA_963580005.1 Planctomycetota bacterium | reverse complement strand
CGACGTCCCCGAGCAATGCCGGGGGGCGGGGTTCGGATCTAGCGGAAATCCCGAGGTGTTACCTGAAGTGTTACCTGAATGCCACGATACGCGGCCAATAGGGCACCAACGTAGGTTCACGGAACCACGTAAAACCGCCAATCGAATGGCTATCGCATGCTGACCGCAGGTACTGGACGACTGGGGGTCAAGAGGTCGCAGGTTCAAATCCTGTCGTCCCGACTTCGCAAACCCGTGGCCCGTCATGATGTTACGGCATCTGGCGGGCCATCTTGCTGCGCGATCACATCGGGGGTGTTACCTGAAGTGTGACCCCAGAATGCGGATCTGGCGGGTTGAACGCCGGGGCTGGAGTGGGGAGACTGGGGTGGTTCGATTAGGGACGGAAGTCGGTCATGTTCAGGTGTCTCGACGAAAAGCTGCAAGTTGCCTCTGTGTCCACCCAGGAGTGCTGATATTGATCCGTCTGTCGTCCCATCAGCCGCCCCGGGGGGCCACTCTTGCCGGACTTGTTTTGCTGTTCGTTGTCCACACGGCTGTCCGCGCCGACGAGACTCCGAAGACGCCGGATCCCATTGGCACGTTACTGCAACGATTCTGTTTCGATTGCCATAGCGGTGATTCCCCCGAGGGTGGGCTCAGCCTCCAGACGCTCATCACCCGGGATTCCTTCGCCCGCGATTTCCGCGGCTGGAGGAAGGTCGCCGACCAGCTTCGCAGCCGACGCATGCCACCGCGCGACGCTGCACAACCTGCCGCCGCAGACCGCAAGCGGCTGAGTGAGTGGGTCCAACAACGCCTGCAACAGGAGGTGGCGCGGCATGCGGGAGACCCCGGGCGTATCGTCATGCGCCGACTGACCAGCGCTGAATATGACTACACAATTCGCGACTTGACCGGCCTTCGGCTTGATGCCCACCGCAGCTTTGTCAGCGATGCCGTTGGGGGTGCCGGATTTACCAATAGTGGAGGCGTCCAGTTCATACAGGACGCAACCTTACAGCGTTATCTGGACGCGGCGCGGCAGGTTGCCGACCATGCGGTTATCGGCTCCGGTCCGCTGGCCTTCCACCGCGACCCCGGTAACACCGGGTTCGAATTGTCCGCCATCACGCGGATTCAATCGATCTACCGCAACCACGGGTTTCGTACCGCAGCAGGCGAAGGTGGCGAACCCTTTGGATTGGAGAGATACCCGAAGGTCTTCTATGCGGCCTGGCTGTTTTCCCATCGCAACGCGTTGGGGCTTGGGGCAGCCGACTATTCCCAGTTGGCTACGGCAGAAGGCCTGGACCCGCCGTTTCTCAAGTACATCCACCAGCTTCTTCAACAGCGAGATCTTGGCTTCCCCACCTCCGAAATCGTTCGCGCCTGGCAGCAGCTTCCCGCCCCACCCGTCGCCGCCGGCGCCGCCGGCGCCGCGGCACAGCAGGCGTTCTGCACGCAGATCCAGAAACGCTGCCAACAGTTGGCTGAGCGCGTTTGGCATTGGCAAAATCGGTTTGGAGCCAATGCTGACGCCAAGGAAGAAGCCCCTGTTTTGCGGGCCGATCTTTTCCGGGTAACCCGCGTTCAACGCTTCGAAATGAACATCAACTGGCCGCCCAAAACGACTACCGCCAACCTGATCCTGACCGTGGAATCGGCCCTTCCCGACCAACGACCCGACGCGCTGGTGATCTGGAAGAATCCCCGTGTTCAATTTCGGGTGGCGGATCTGCGCGAACAACCTTTTCATCCTCTGCGAGAAGTTGTCACCGCGGACGGGGTCAGCCGGCTTCGTTTCGGCAAACATCACCGCCGGGGCAAGATCACGAAAGACGACTTCACCACGCTCGGTACGCAACCTGTTCACTTCACGATACCGATCCCCAAAGATGCCGGTTCTGCACGGCTGCTGGTCGATGCGGAGCTGGATGTCGATCGCGGCGCAGACTGCATCATTCGCTGTTCCATCACACAGCGGGAAGAAACCGACCAGGGAAAATCGATCTCCGCGCTACTGGCCAACCCGGGTAGCCCTGCCTTCCAGGCCTGGAAAGAGGGCGTGCTTCAATTCGCCCGCCTGCTTCCCCAGGTCTCCCAGCGCGAACCAGCCCCGTCCGATCGCGATCCCATACCCAAACCCTTCGACGCCACCTACAACAATCCGCAACGCAACGCATTTCATATTCGAATCAAGTACGCGCGTGACGACCAGTTCCTGGTGGAACGCATGCTGGACGCGGCCACGCGACATCGATTGGACCAGGCCTGGATCGACCTGCGGACCTCGTTTGGATACCACGATGCCTGGTTACGGATGTTATCCGAAGTGTTTGAATTTGCGCTGGGCGACCGGCGTATGAAAGATCTTAATCGACAGTGGTTTGAACAGCTGCCTGATGAAGCCCGTGGTTACCTCGTCCCACTCCACCTTGAGTACCAGGCCGATCGCCGGGCTCTGCAATCGGCCCGCGAAGGCCATCTCAAGGACCTGCTTCAGTTCGCCACGCGAGCTTGGCGCCGGCCGCTGACTCAAAATGAGGCCACGCGGCTGCGATCTTTTTACGAGTCTCTGCGAACGCAAAAACGTTTTGACCACACCGCCGCGGTGAGGTCGCTGCTGACGCGGATCCTGGTCTCTCCCGCTTTTCTCTATCGGGCAGAACGCGTCACCGCCGACGCTTCCTCCGCTCCTCTGTCTGACTGGGAATTGGCGTCGCGGCTCAGTTATCTCTTCTGGTCGTCTCTCCCCGATGATGCTCTCCGCGAGGATGCCGCCGGACGACGACTCCAGCACCCAAAGGTCCTCGCCGGCCACGCCCGCCGCATGCTCAAGGATCCGAAGGCGACCCGTTTTGCCACCGAATTCTTCGGCCAGTGGTTTGGCTTCTACCGTTTCGATCAGTATCGAGGTGTCGACACAAGTCGCTTCCCGGAATGGAGCGAGACGATCCAGTCAGCGATGTACCAGGAAGCCATCGCGCTGTGCACTCACATCGTCCGGGGAAACCGTCCTCCCGCCGAGCTGCTGTTTGCCGACTACACGTTTCTCAATCGTCCCCTGGCGTCCCATTACGGTGTGCCTTTCCCAAAACCCACTAACGCCGGTCCCCAACAGGCCAGTACCACACTGCTGCGCCGCTTCAACGACATGCATCCCTCCCACCGCGGTGGACTGCTCCGGCTGGGAGCCGTGCTGACGGTGACTTCCGCCCCTTTGCGAACCAGTCCCGTCCGCCGCGGTGACTGGGTACTGCGCCAGGTCCTGGGTGAGTCCGTACCCCCCCCGCCCGCTGACGCAGGTTCCATTGTTGCCGATGACGTACCAGCAGACGGACTCTCTGTCCGTCAACGCCTGGCAGCACACCGTCGCGATGTCGCCTGTGTCAACTGTCATGCGAGGATTGACCCATTCGGTTTTGCCTTGGAAAACTACGACTCGCTGGGCCGTTGGCGCGATCGCTATCGTGATGGAAAACCGATCGAAACCGCTGGAAAACTCCGCGACGGCACCTCCATCGCCGATGCCACTGCGCTGCACGGCTATCTCCGGTCGAAGCAATCCCAGTTCCACCGTACGCTCGCTGCCAAGTTGCTGGGATACGCGCTGGGGCGACCCGAGACAATTGGCGACACCGCGCTGCTGGCACAGATGGCCACCCTGCTGGCCGATGGCGCGGGGCTCGCCGAACTGGCTGAATCTATCGTGACAAGTCGCCAATTCCGTTATCATGCGGGTACCGCTCCTGCTTCACGCTGATGCCATGCAACTTCCGCGCACACACTGGTCCGAAGCCCTCTCTCGTCGCGCGTTCCTGCGCTCCGCCGGCGGCACCTTGGCCTTGCCGTGGCTCGCATCACTCCCGCAACGCAGCGCCTACGGCAAACGGGTCTCCGACACCCCAGGCAAACCTCCGCGACGATTTGCCTGCGTCTATTTTTCGAACGGGGTAGAGCCAGAACACTGGTGGGCGAAACCCTCGCCCGGCGGTATGCAATTCGGACCCGTGCTGCAGCCCCTGCTCCCCTATCGCGACGACTTGTGCGTCCTGGAAGGATTGTTCAACGCCCAGTCGGTGGCCAATCCGAGTGCCCACCTGGGCCGCATGCCCAACCTGCTCTCGGGAGCCTGGGTCAGCCTGGACCAGAACGACCTCCGTGTGGGCCGCACCATGGACCAGGTCCTGGCGCAGCGTATCGGGAAACAAACGGTTCTCCCCAGCCTGGTTCTCGGTATCGAGCCGACCGAACTACGGCTGGAAGACGGCCTCTCGATGCTCTATGGATCATGCATTTCCTGGAGTTCGCCGACGCGGCCCACCACCAAGGAAATCTACCCGTCGCGGGCCTTCGATGCGATCGTCGGCAACCGCCGTCAAGCCGGTCTCGACCGGACGATCCTCGACCAGGTCCTGGCAGATGCCAAATCTCTCCGCCCACAGCTGGCGGTCCGCGACCGCGTCAAATTGGACGAGTACCTGGAGTCCATTCGCGACATCGAGCGGCGGATTGACCGCGCTGGGAACGAAGAGCGGCTCGAAGGCTGGCGGCCGACGTTGGCGAAAGCGGATATGCCGCGCCCCGCCGACGAGATTCCCCAGAACGTGCCAGATCATATGCGTTTGATCCTGGATCTGATCGTCCTGGCGTTTCGCATGGATCGGACACGGATCGCCACCTGCATGTTGAACAACGACCTGTCGCAAATGAATTTCGGCTTCCTGGAGGGGGTGCAAGGGAGTCTGCACCTGGACCTGACACATAATGGACGGGATCCTGCGCGGGAGGCCATGTACCTCAAGACCAACCAATTTCATGTTGCTCAGTTCGCCTACCTGCTGCGGCGTCTCAAGGAAATTGATGAGGGTGATCAGACGCTGCTGGACAGCTCTTTGCTGCTGTTCTGCTCGAATCTGTTCGACGGCGACAAGCACCAGGCCGATCGCATGCCGATGGTGCTGGCCGGAGGTGGCGGTGGCTCGGTGACTCCCGGAAGGCTGCTCGATTACAGGGACCGTCCGGTGAAGGACCGACGAGCCTGCAGTCTCTATCTCTCGCTGATGGACCGCATGGGAGTGGCCCTGCCTCAGTTCGGGGATAGCGATCGCCGGCTGGCAGATCTCTGATCGCGCCGGGACAAAGTTGGTCACGACAACAACGCGGCCGACAAGGCGGTGTCAAAATTCCAACTGGCCGCCTCGAAGAGGGCCACGCCTTACACGCGAGTCTGCCGCAGGCAGTCAGGGTCCGCGACGACATTGATTTCTGATGTGTGGACTGTTCAGCCTGACGCGAATGGTCCAACTCACCGAATCGACTATGTGTTGAAGGTCAGGTGTCTTCGTGAACCGGCGCAATTCGCCCCGCCCAAGAAGGCGAAGTGACAAAACCTCGATCGGCCCGCCTGCGCCAGTTCGCTTGGATCTGGCGGTGCTGTTGGCTGGGATCTCGTCAATCCCTCTTCTCGATCAGCAGGTTGCCGATGTCATCGACTGAGGCCTTGTAGCCCGGGTGAATCAGCGTCGTGGAGTCCATTTCCGCGACGATGGCCGGGCCGTCAATCCTGGTGTTGGCGCGGAACTGATAACGGTCGTAGATCGGGCAATCGACGAACCCGCCACTTTCTGCGAAGTAAACCGACCGAGTTGTCAGCACCGCGGAACTCGCGTCCGGGTCGCCGTCGGCGATCTGCCGCAGGCTGGGTTTGGCGATGGTGCCGATGGCGCTCAGTCGAAGGTTCACCAGTTCGATGGGCTCGTCGGGGGCGCTGAAGCCATAAACGCGTTCGTGTTCGCGGTGGAACCGTTCGGCCAGGCGTTCAATTTCGTCCGAGCGGAAGTCGGGATCTTCGATCGACAGCGTCAGCTCGTAGCTCTGACCGAGGTAGCGCAGATCCAGTTGACGCACAAAGTGCATCCGCTGTTTGGCGACCTGATCCTGATCGAGTGCGGCGCGTCCCTGGGCTTCGAGTCTCGCGAATTCCTGCACCAGGTCGGTTGGCACGGTGTCATCAAGTCGCGTCACGAATGTGGAGCTGTAGTCGTGCTTCAGGTCAGTGGACAGCAATCCCATGGCCGAGAAGATTCCTGGACTCATGGGAATCAGCGTCTGGGGAATCGCCAGCTCGTCGGCAAGTCGATTGGCGTGCAACGGCCCGGCACCGCCGAATCCCACCAGCACAAAATCGCGAGGATCGTAGCCGCGTTGGACAGAGATTCTTCTCAAGGCACCGGTCATGGCTGCGTTGGCGATCTCGACAATTCCGTGGGCCACTTCGACAACGTCCATGCCCAGGCGGCTGGCGCACCGTTCTTCGATGGCCGTTCGCGCTGATTCGACGTCGAGCTCGAGTTCTCCGCCGAGGAAGGTCTGCGGGTCGATTCGACCCAGGACCAGGTTGGCGTCGGTGATCGTGGGTTCGCGTCCGCCCTTGCCGTAGGCGGCCGGGCCGGGATCAGCTCCGGCGCTCTGTGGTCCGACTCGCAACACGCCGCCCCCATCGATCCAGGCGATCGATCCGCCGCCGGCTCCGATTTCGACAAGGTCGATCACCGGTGTGCGAATCGGGTATCCGCCTGCCTTCGCACCGTGTTCGGAAGAACTCGCAGCCGAGCCGACTTCGTAGTCTTTCGTCACACCGGGTGTGCCGTCCTGGATCAAGCCGGTCTTGGCAGTTGTTCCGCCCATGTCGAAGGAGATCAGGTTCTTGTGTCCCAACGTCTCGCCGAGAAAACTCGTCGCGATCACTCCGGCAGCGGGCCCTGATTCGACCATGTAGACCGGCTTTTCGGCCGCGGCTGCGAACGTGAACACGCCGCCGCTGCTCTGCATGATCAGCAACTGGGCCGACAGGCCGCTTTCCCGCAATCGACGTTCAATCCGATCGAGGTATCGAGCGACGATCGGTTGAATGCCGGCGTTGATGATGGTGGTGCTGGCCCGGAAGTACTCGCGGAACTCAGGCGCGATGTCAGAGGACAGCGAGACGCGAACGTTGGGCAGAGCTTCGCGGAGAATCTCGCCGGCACGTCGCTCGTGATCAGCATTGACGTAGGAATGCAGAAAGCAAACCGCCAGTGATTCGACGTTTTCACCCCGCAACTCTTCGGCCGTCCTTCGCAAGGCGTCCTCATCGAGCGGGACGACGACGTCGCCCCGAGCGTCGAGTCGTTCCGGGACGCCGAAGCACCGGTGTCGTGGCACCAACGGTTTGGGCTTTTCGAAATGAATGTCGTACAGCGAGGGCCGGATCTGCCGGGCGATCTCCAGCATGTCCTGGAAGCCGTCGGTCGTGACGAATCCGGTGGGAGCGAGGTGACCTTCTATGATGGCATTGGTGGCAACCGTGGTGCCGTGCACGACGTAACCGACGTCGGCGTATGCCAACTTGGCTTCCTGCAGAATGCGTTCGGCTGCTTCCAGGAATCCGCGAGACGGATCGTCGGGCGTCGACGAGACCTTGCAGATGCGGACTTCGCCGGTCGCTTCGTCGATCAATGTGGCGTCGGTAAACGTCCCGCCGATGTCGACGCCCAGTCGGTGTGAAAAACTCATGGTGATCGCAACTCGGCCGTCCTGGTTTCATCGACAGTCCACGTCCGGGTATCGATGGCGACTCGATAGACCTCCTCGGCACGCTGTACGGCGACCTTGCCCTCGCGAACATCTTGCAGGACACGTTGCGGATCACGCTCGAGTGGACTGCCATAACCTCCGCCGCCGCACGTGCGGTAACTCACGACGTCACCGGGTTTCAGCGGGATCGTGACCTTCGATCCGAGTTCTTTGGCTTCGCCGTCGGGATTCAGAATGTAGGAGGCTCGTTGACCGGCGTCGCCGCCGAACAGGCCCCACGGTCCCCAGCGATCGCGGTCCGAGAGAACCGTGAATGACGCCTCGTGGTCCAGGAATTCGTAGTCGCGCCGGAGTCCCAGGCCACCTCGAAACTTTCCCGGTCCCTCGGAGTCGTTGACCAGTTCGTAGCGAGTGATCCGCACCGGATAGCTCATCTCGGTTTCTTCGATCGGAGCGTTTTCGGTGTTCTGTCCGTGAGCCTGAACGGCATCCGGCCCGTCGCTGGCAATCCGGCCGCCGTAGCCGCCACCGAGTGTCTCGAGGAAGCAATAGAATTCGCCGCTGCGTGGATCGACACCGCCGAAGCCCGCGTGACAGATCATCGCCTTCGTCCCGGCGGGAACCTTGTCGGGAATGGCCGGCGACAACGCCTTGAACATCACGTCGACCATCCGCGTATGCGTTTCCCAGCCACCGACAACCGGTGCCGGCGGCGTGCAGTTCACGACGGTGCCTTCGGGCGCGACCATTCGCACCGAGCGATAAAAGCCCGCGTTGATCGCCACGTCGATGTCGATAATGCACCGCAGCACATACGCCGCACCCGCGTACGCCATCGACAAGGTCATGTTGACCGGTGCCGGTCGCTGGACGTCGCTGCCGGTGTAATCAAACAGCACGCCGTCGTCGTCAATGACGATCGAGCACGCCAGCTTGACCGGCTCGTCGGTAAACCCGTCGTTGTCGACAACTCCCTCGGCGGAAAACGTGCCGTGCGGCAGCTTGGCGATTTCCGCCCGCGTCAACCGATCGGTGTATTCGATCAACTCGCCAACGTACTCAGAGACGACGCTCGATCCGTGTCGCTCCAACAACGTCGTCAGCCGGCGGATGCCCGTGTTGTTGGACGCGATCTGGGCCCGAAAGTCGCCGGCAGTTTCCCGCTTGGCTCGGACCTGCGACAGAATCAGGCGAAACACGTCGTCGCAGATCGTCCAGTTGTCGATCAGCTTGACCGGCGGGATGATCACGCCTTCCTGGTAAACTTCCTGGAACGCACCAATGCTGGCCGGTGCCCCGCCGCCAACGTCGACGTGATGGGCGAGGCTGGCCACGTAGCCAAAGAGCTCGCCTTCAAAATACACCGGCGAGATGACCGTGATGTCGTTCAAGTGCACGCCGCCGAGAAATGGGTCATTTAGAACGATCCCATCCCCCGGCTGGAAGTTGTCTGCTCCGTAGGCCTCGACCGCCAGCGGAACCATGCGAACCAGCGAGCCGAGATGGTTGGCCTGGGCGAATGACTGGGCGAGCACGTTCAAGTTGCAATCGAAGATCGCACACGAAAAGTCGCAGCGAGTCTTGATGTTCGTCGAGTAGGCGGAGCGACGCAGCGCAGCGGACATTTCTTCGGTGACTTCGACGAACGCGTTGCGAATCACTTCGAACTTGATGGGATCAATCACGCTCATGCTCGATTTCCCGAACCCCAGGCAGAGGTGAAATACTCGCCCTCGATGAATCGACTCGGCCGCAACCCGGTGATGTCGATGTCACTGGTTTCGCCCGAGATCATATCGGCCAACGCTTCACCGAGCGGGGGACCGAGTTTGAAGCAATGACCGTTGCCCCCCAGGCAGGCGAAGTAACCGGGCACGTCCGGTTCCGGTCCGACCAGCGGATGCCAATCGTCGGTGATCGTGTACATCGACGCCCAGCCGTGATCGAAGCTGCCTTCGCGCGTCGAGGGGACTCGCTGGAAGATCTTCTGTTCGACGCGATGTCGTGATGTGTCGTCGACCTCCTGGTCGTAATTGTCGATGTCCAGTGGTTCGATTTCCTTGGGAAATCCGAGGCCGACCAGTAATTGTCGGGGTCCGGCCGGCCGGCTGTAAACGCAGAGTTGCGGATCGGTCAGCCAGGGGTAATCGGCGGTCTCGAACGGGACATTCATGACGATGTCGTACTCACGGCTCCACCGAAACGAGTAGTTGAGCCCGACGGTCAATCCCAGTTGCCGACCCCAGCCTCCGGCCGCGTTGACGACGACCGGCGTTTCAATGGGTCCCCTGTCGGTTTCGACAGCCGACACGCGACCGTTCTTGAGTGTGATCGATCGGGCACCGATACCCTCGTGTGCCGTGAGCCCCCAGGCACTCGCGCTCTCAACCAGGTTCCGCGTCGTCTTCTTCGGGTCGGCGAATCCAGAATCCGGTTCCAGTATTGCGTACGAGATGTCGTCAAAGTTGACCATCGGCAGTCGATCGGACAGATCGCCCGGCGTCAACTCCTCGATCCGAATCCCGTGCTCGCGTTGCAACTCGACCACAAGTTTTCCCGCCTCGATTCCAGGCTCGTCGAGCAAAGCCAGGTAACCGATTTGTCGAAAGTCGCAGTCGCCGCCAAGTTCTGCCTCTCCATGCGAAAACATCTCCACGGCGCGTCGGGCGAGCTGCACGGTCACCGGATTCGAATAAAACGTCCGTATCGCTGCCGCCGAATGGCCGGTGCTCACCGCGGCCAGTGTCCGCTGTTCCAGCAGGACGACCTGCCCGAAGCCCTTCTTGGCCAGAAAATGAGCCGTACTCGCGCCCAGAATCCCGCCGCCGATCACGACCGCGTCCGCAGTTTGTTGCATGATGAATTCGCTCCCCGCCACTTCGCTTTCTGCCTGTTCGACGTCCCCGTCTTTCAGGTCAATTCAGTTCGCGGGGGATGACAACAGACCAGTCCTTTTCAAAATACAGCTTGCCGTCGCGAGTGATACGAACGTGGACGGCGTGATGAAACGACTCGGCATCGCTGCGTGTCTGTTCTTCGGAGTGGATTTCCACGTCGAATTGAGGGCGTCGGACGCGGCAGTTGCCTTCGGCTTCGAGTATGGCGGTCGCAGGCGATCGGTCGTTGACCGTGAAAGCCGACTTCAGCTCCAACCGGTTGTTCGCGTCGCCCGATTCCACGCCCAGGTGGAGCGTCGCTGTTTGTTCAACCATGTCCCTGGTGACCGAGTACTCGGTTGATTTCGGCAACTTCTCTGGATCGGCGGGTGGGAGTTGTTGCAGGTTGGGAAGTGGCAGTTGGGGGGACTGTCGCGGGATGACGGGCAAGACGATGTGCGATGCATGTTCGCCGCCGCGATGGATGGAATGAACTCCTGGTTCGGCAACGGGCCAGGCGTTCTGGAAATCGGCTCCGGCGATGCTGACCCGCATCCGATGTCCCCGCTCGAAGACGTACGACATCGTTTTCAGGGGGACTTCGAGGTCGTAGATGTCCCCGGGCACCAGGGGGGCTGGCTGAACGTGTGACTGGCGATGCGTGGCATTCACACCGCCGTAACGCACGAGCTTTGCCGTTCCATCGGGTGCGACGTCAATCAACTTGACGCGGAAGTAAGCCACTCGAGCGGTTGACGAAACGAACAGTCTTGCGATCGGAGTCCCGGTGACTTCGACGTCTTCCTCGAGCGGAGCGGAAGTGTAGGCAACACAGTTCGCGTCATCGAGTCGCTGATCCAGTGGCGTTCCCCACGGCATGATCCCACCGCCCCAGTGAATCCCCGATGAGACTCCAGAACTCGCGAGGAAGGGGAAGTCGTCCCGGTCACTTGTTTCTGCGGGCGACTCATCCAGCCCCGCCTCATCCAGATACAGCAGGCGGTCTTCGCGACGGGCAAGGGGCCATTCGTTTTCGCTTCGCCACTCACCGGGCTCTTCGAGAGCCATGCGAGCGGCGGGTGGGCTGTATCGGCGAACGAACAGAGTGACGGGCGGTTCCTCCATGACGCCGTTGTCGATCTCCTTCAGCCAATGATCAAACCAACGAAGATAAATCGGACGTGTGTCCACTCGCGGTCCGGGCACCGCGACCGGTTCCTCGCCATACCAGTGGCCCCAGGGTCCGACCATCGCCTTTTTGGGGCACTGCAAGTTCTCGAAAGCTCGCAACAGCGCGGTGGGATAACAGTCGGACCATCCGCCGATCACCATGACCGCGCACTTCACTCGCCCAAAGTCTGCAGACAACGAGCGGTCTTGCCAATACGGTCCTTGCAGCGGATTCGAGATGTAGCCGATCCCCCACGGTGCGCTGTTCTCGAGCCGCTCTTGCCACAGCGTCTCCCATTGTTCACCGACGACATCGGGATCCGGCGGCGCGAAATTGAACGTGTTCATGTTGGCCGAGTAGCTGTCGAACATGTACGGCCGCAAGCAGCCGCCGGGGTAAACCCATTCGGTGTAGACGTCGTCGTTGGCCGATCGGACGATGATCGCCTTGAGTGCGGGGGGATGTTCCACCGCGACCTGCCATTGCACGACCGCGCCGTAGGACTTGCCGATCATGCCGACGTTGCCGCTGCACCACGTTTGATCGGCGATCCAACCGACCATGTCGTAAGCGTCCTGCCGTTCCTCGTCGTTGTAGATGTCGGTTGTGAAGCCACCCGAATTCCCCGTGCCTCGCACATCAAACTGCACGATCGCGTATCCCTGCTCGGCCAAGTAAGGCACCGCCGGCGGGTATTCGTCGCGGTAGTCGGGCAGCGGTTTTCGCAGTCGCCGATACGGGTTGTATTCCATGATTGCCGGAAACGATCCGGCGTTGTCAGGGCGAGTGATCTTGGCGCACAGTTCGACGCCGTCACGCATGGAGACGCGGACGTACTCGATGCGGACCTGATTCTCGTATGTTGCGTTCATTGAGGGTCAAGCGACAACTGGCAACACGATGTGTGACGGAAACCACGTGACTTCGATGAGCCTCGACGGTGGCGTGGTTCGGATCTGGCGGGTTGGGCCTACCCTGGCCAGTAGTTTACTTGGGCATCTGCCAAACCGAGGCGTCTGCGAATGTGATCTTGCTCACCGTCGCCTCTACGGCTGTCGTTTCCATCGGCATAAAGAATGCAGTGTCTTCGCATTCCAATTCGTCTCCAACTGGGACCTCATCGCGGAGTGAGGACCGAGTTTCCTTCAGCACCTTGCCACTGGCATCCAAGTACTTGACTTCAAGGTCGATCTCTTCGACCAGCTTGTTCGTGTGGTTTGTCACGCCAAAGAGGATCTTGCGAAAACCCTTGTCGCCGGTCAGCTTGACGAACTTCACAGTCACGGGTGAATCGCCTTCGATTTTGAGTTCAGCAAGCCGCTCACGCATCTTCGCGGAATTCGGGATCACGATGTCGTTCATCTCGTACTCGTACGCGATGGACACCCAGGAAGTGATCACCCGAAATTCAATCCTGGCCGGTGGGGTTCTGAAAATCTTGTGAAATGAATTATTACTTCCGAATCCAGCGAGCTCCTCGACCCGCTTACCGTTCTTGTCGTAGCCAACTATCTGCTTGCCGCGTAGCTGGAGGCCCTTGGACTGGAACGTGAACTCGCGGCCGTCAACCTTCGTTAGCCTGACGCTTGCCTTACCGGATTTCTTTTCGATTCCCGTCTCGAACTCGTCGAAAGTGAATCGTGCTACGCCAGTTGGAACCTGCAAACTGACTTTTCCCTTAAGAACACTGATGGCCTTGACGCTACTCAGCAGGTTTTTCAGCGGGACCTGCTTCCGGGAAGCGAACACCGTTGGCCACTTCCGGCTCCTACTTGTCTCCCGGTTTTGTCGCTGAAGGCTGTCTTCGTCTGAATTCGCGACTTTGATAACTGTGTGGCTAAATGGCTGTTTCACAACGGCCCTGGGCAGGCCAGCGGAAAAGACGTAGACCGTCAACGTGCCTGACGCAGTTTCCGCACGTGTCTCGCGAATGCCGGCTTCAATCAGGAAGGGTCCGGAAAAGACTACTCGACTCGTTCTCGTTCCCAACTGGAGCCGCATCTTTGTCTCTGAGTAAACAGGTGTCATTTCGATCTGCCTGCAGATCTCGTCGATGGCCTCAAACCGTGAACGGACCTTCATCGCGAGTGACACTTTCTTCTGCAGCGAGGCAGTCTGCTCCTTGTCAGCAATGAACTCCAATCCGAGTTCTCCGACGAGCCGTTCGAGCAGCTCACCAGCCGGCTGATTCTCGATCTTCAGGGTTGTCAGCCATGCAGACTTGACCTGATCGAGAGTGACCGCTTCGAGAGGACGGAGGACTTCTGAATCGAGGGGCACAATGCCCTCCCTCTCCGCGGCAAACGAGCTACCAGAGTCGTTCTGTGGCCAGCCGTCCTCTCCGATGCTCACTATGCCGAACCCGCCCTCACCGGATGGCGACTTGAGCTCGACGGCTTCGGCCGTTGTTGGAGCCGCCAGTTTAATGGACCGGTGCAAGAACCAGCGACCGTCGAGCCGGAGGAATTCAACGTCCTTTGTCTTACCCGATTTCAAGGTGACGGCTGCACGTCCCGAGTCCTCATCGATCGCGATCGGACCAAGGGTGCCTTCTGCAATGTGACCGCCAACAGCGGTTGTTGTGTGGTCTCTCATCCACTGCGTCACTTCCGCGATGTAGGCCAGCTTGTCCGACCGGTCTTCGATGGGAAATCGTGCAACCACATCGAGTTCCTTGCTCAAGTGGATGCCATGCTTGGCGAGGAGCGCTACAATCTCTTTCTTCTTGGCCGGTTCTACCGCGGCCATGAGTCCCATTGACATGGTGATGAGAGCGGCCATGTCATCTTGTGATTTCGGAGACAGACACCTGAGAGCGGCGAGGTCATCATTGGCTGCCCTGGCGGCCTGATACGCTTCAAATGCCTCCTTCGGGGACGCAAAACCGTCGGTCTGGGCCTCAGGCAACTCGACAAGCTGTTCGGCTTGAACCGTCTGCTTGGCCGTGTCGATCTGCTCGGTCTGGTCATCACTCCCACAACCGGTCACGGCTAAAAGTGCGATTGTTGCCAGTAGGTTCCGAGGCATGACGACTTCCTTTATCAACGCGGTGTCGAGTTGTGGTGACCAACGAGGAGAATTCGGCCAGAACAGAGTCTCTCATATCCCATTGTTATTTTCGAGCAGGACGAGTTCGCCCCTCGCCCGGTAACTGGGGGCGTGGTCCGGATCTGGCGGGTTGAACGCCGGGGCTGGAGTAGTCCCGGCCTCAGGTGGACTGACCTACTCTCAACTCTTGTGTGAAGTCTAATCCGAAACGCAACGTCACGGATCCTCGGTGAGATCATTCAGAACGTCGCGAGTTCCTCGGGCGCCACGCACAGATGTTCGGCAAACGCACCGAGCGTCTTCGCGCGAATCCGCTTGACCTTGCCCTGCGGCCGAGTTTATGTCCTGTTATG
>CAUZJR010000088.1:0-15037 GCA_963580005.1 Planctomycetota bacterium | reverse complement strand
TTCTTCACTCCCGGGCCCGATGCCCCAGACCCCCTGGAAATGCCCGCCTTTGACTTCGAGTGGTCGGTTCTCGGAAACGACATCCCGACCGGGGTCCTGCCATCGTTCATGGACAACGAACTCGGGATCTACCGTGTCGACAACATCGACGGCGACGTCAACTCGGTGGCACCCGGCTTTGGCGGTGCTTCGATCTACGCACAGTCTGCCCTGACAACTCCGCTCGCACCGGATGCCTCGGGACTGGTCTCGATCGTGCGAGAGAGTGGGCCCTACGTATTTGACCCCGTTTTGTTGAAACCGGTGGCGCCGTTCCCGCCGCTCGACTCGGGGAGTGCCACTCAGGTCTTTGGACCCCAGGAACAGATCGGATTCTACCTGGTCCTGAATTCGACGAGCTGCAATCTGCTCGATACTGGTGCAGGAGGATGTGACGATACGGGAACTGCGATGGCAACCAATCCGAACAACAACCCGGTGTCGGATCACACCGAAGACACGGCCACCGCCTACTTCTCATTCGTCGATGCGAATCCCGACGGGGCCACTCATATTCGGACCCAACTGTGGAAGGCCGACGACGCGACGACCGAGGACAACGGTGACTTCACCGGAGAAATGAAGGTGTTCTGGGAGGACATGTTCGGGCTGGGTGACTTTGCCGTGGGCATCCGGGACGGTGAGGATGCGATCATCACCTTCAGGGATCCGTTCGTGGAACCGCTGCTTGTGAATCCTGCCTTCAACAACTCGGTCACAGCCTCGTTTGATGCACAGAGCGGCGAGTTGAGGGCCGAATCGGACAGCGACGATGCGATCACGATCCAGGTATCCTCTGGAGTGGTCCAGGTCCTCGACGACGGTGCCGTGATCGGTGGCATCGGTCAACTCGATCCGGCACTCGTCCGATCGCTGGTCGTGATCGGGGGCGGGGGAGCCAACCGCATCGATCTCTCGGCCGTGCGACCCGCCGACTTCACGAGTCTCTCGAGTGTCCAGGTTGATGCTGGGGCCGGGGACGACCTGGTGATCGGCAGTGTGTTCGGGGACGTGATCGACGGGGGCAGCGGAGCCGACAAGCTGAATGGTGGAGGTGGAAACGACCTGCTCTTGGGCAACGCGGGCAACGACACACTATTGGGAGGCCGCGGCCGGGACACTCTGCGAGGCGGTGACGCAGATGACCTGCTGAAGGGGCAGGGGGGGCCGGATCGACTCGAGGGCCAGGACGGCAGCGACCTGCTGCGGGGTGATCTCGGCCACGACCGACTCTACGGCGGCCGAGGCGAAGACGTGATTCGTGGCGGATCCGGCAGCGACACGCTCAACGGCGGTGCCGGCAACGACACCCAGTACGGAGAAGACGGCAACGACCGACTATTCGGCGGTTCAGGCCGAGACCGGCTGGAGGGCGGCGCGGGCCGAGATCTGCTGAAGGGACAGGGCGGTGGCGACACTCTGGTTGGAGGTGAGGGCCACGACAGGATACTCGGCGGCGGCGGTCGTGACCGCCTTCTCGGTGAGGGTGGCAACGATACGCTCGATGGCGGCAGCGGTGACGACACGCTCGACGGCGGAGCCGGAGACGATGGACTGGCCGGTTCGCAGGGCCGAGACCGGCTCAACGGACGCCAGGGCAACGACACGCTGGTCGGTGGAGCTGACGACGACACGTTGCTGGCCGGTGCCGGCCGCGACATCGCAATGGGGTCCGGCGGAAACGATGTCGTCAAGGGCCAGGGGGGCAGCCGCGACACGATCTCCGGCGGCGAGGGCGACGACAGGATCTTCGACCCCGACGGCCTGGACCGGATCGATGAAGCGTTCGAGTTGTATCTCGACTGGATTCCGGCGGCCTGATTGATCGAGGCCGTCGAGGCCTGGGGGATCCGCGACAGCGGCCGGGACCGCTCGCCGGTGCCACGGCTGGCACGACTGCAAAACGGCGTGTAGCATGTCAGTGCCAGAGTGTACGACGATGCATCCGCAGGGCCAGCCATGAGTTCACAGCCAGGCTCCGTCGAACAGGTTCGCCGCGATTTTTCGGAACTTCTGTCGCGTTTTGAAGAGTCCTGGGAGTACCAGGGCGAGCCGGAGATCAGCGACTTTCTGACCTCCTCGGCCGTTGACGACCAGACGGTGCGTCACCAACTGCTGCTGGAACTGGTGAAGATCGACCTGGCCAGCCGCTGGCAGCGTGCGCTTCCCAAGGGTGGGGATATTGCGGCCGCTTCGGAGCAATCCGAGCGAACATTGCAGTTGCCGCGGGTCGAGCGGTATGTGGTCGAGTGGCCCGAAATCGGACCCAACGACAGCCTGGACATCGATCTGATTGTTCACGAGTACCAGATTCGGCACCGTTTTGGCGACCGCCCCGGACTCGAGGAATACGAAACCCGGTTCCCGACCCACGGCGAACCGCTCGCGACGTCGCTCGAAGAGGTCGAGTGTGAACTCCGAGAGACTCGCGAGGGATCGACCGCTCCGGGCCTGCTTCTCGCGGCCGGAGATACCAATCGGACGTTGCTGCCTCGTGCCGGGGGTTCTGAGCCCACTACCGATGTCGACCCGCGCCCCGCCGATCGCTCGGACCGGAGGACTGCTGCGGAACCGGTGATGGGGAACTTCGGCAACTACGATTTGCAGGAGGAGCTGGGGCGGGGAGCGATGGGGATCGTCTACCGTGCTCGGCAGCTGCGCCCCGATCGGCCGGTCGCGCTGAAGACGATTTCGAAGGGCAAGCTGGCGAGCGTTGAGCAGGTTCGGACGTTTTACGCCGAGGCGAATTCCGCGGGCAACCTGAGGCACCCGCATATCGTTACCGTGTACGACTCGGGTGAAATCGACGGTCAGCACTACTTCTCGATGGCGTTCATCGAGGGCCAGAACCTCGACGAGATCACTCCGGCTGGCGAGACGATGGATCCTCGCCGTGCCGCTCAGTACATCCGCACGACGGCCGAAGCGATCGAGTACGCTCATTCGATGGGGGTGCTGCACCGGGACCTGAAGCCGGGCAACATCCTGATCGATGAAAACGATCAGCCTCACGTGGCCGACTTCGGCATTGCGTCTCGGATCGAGGACGACGCGACCAGCCCCGTGCATGGCGAAGTGGTGGGGACTCCGAGTTTCATGCCGCCTGAGCAGGCCCAGGGTCGAGCCGACCTGATCGGGCCGGTCAGCGACGTCTATTCGTTGGGCGCGACGCTCTACTTCCTGCTGACTGGGGTTGCGCCTTTTGGTGGAGGCGACGTGCTCACGACGTTGATGCAGGTGGTCGAGGATCAGCCGGCGGTGCCCCGCAAGTTTAACCGTGCTGTGGACCGCTATCTGCAAGCGATCTGCCTGAAGTGCCTGGCGAAGAACCCCTCGGACCGCTACTCCTCGGCCCAGGCACTCGCCGACGACCTCGGTCGCTATCTCCGCGACGAGCCAACCGAGGCGCTGCCTCCCCCCCTGGTCATCCGGCTCCGCAAGTGGTCCCGCCGCAATCCGGCCGTGGCCCGTCTGGCCGTCGTGATCGTGTTGATCCTGCTGGGCACCTCGGGAGTGATGTCGACGCTCTACCTGCAGCTTCGGGTCATGCACGGCTCGGTCAGCGAACTCCAGGACGACAAGAACCGACTGGGCGGCGAAGTGGTGGGGCTCGAAGAGAAGGCCAGGGACAGCAAGCAGGCGGCCGCGACGAGCGAGAA
Source organism: Planctomycetota bacterium (assembly GCA_963580005.1). Classification (GTDB taxonomy): domain Bacteria; phylum Planctomycetota; class Planctomycetia; order Planctomycetales; family Planctomycetaceae; genus UBA8437. The sequence goes on along the minus strand of CAUZJR010000088.1, from coordinate 11,339 downwards.
GCTGGCGGTCGCGAGTGAACTCAAGGAGAAGGAGAGCTCACGACGGGCGGTGGCGGCCGATGAGAAATTCGAGGACGCGGACCGGAAACTGACGGCAACCAACGCCGAGTTGACGATCGCCCGGACCAGCCTGAAACCGCTCAAGTCCAAGCTGGCTGCCAGCAACAAGCAACTCAAACGCCAGACCGCCTATCTCGTGGTGGCCCAGCGAAAAGTCGACGCGAAGCAGAAGGAAGTGGATGCAAAGCAGAAGGAGGTCACGCAGTCGAATTTGAAGTTGAAAGCCAACGCCCTGAAACTCCTCGATAATGAAAAAGAACTCGCAAGGCTCGCGGTCGAACAGCGCAAGCAGCTTGTCGAACAGTCGAAGTCGCAACGGGAACTGGGCGAAACACACCGAACACTGGATCGGAAGGAGCTGGCCCGGCTGGCCTTTGTGAGTTCGATCGCCGCCAGCCTGGCGCTGGTCGAACAGACACGCGGATCAGCTGATCAACGTGATGCACTGTTGGACCTGGCCAACAGCAGCCGGTTGCTGGGTGATCTGCATGCCGATTTCGAGGAACTGGCCGACGCGACCAAGCGGTATGACGAGGCCGCCCGGGCGATTGTCGAGCTGAGAAGACTCGATCCCAACGGTGAAGCCGTGCAGTTCTCCAGCGCACAACTGCTCAACAGCCAGTCGATCGTCTTCGAGACTCAAGGACGTCTCAAAGAACAGTTGGATCATCTCGGGCAGGCCCGCGACGAGTACATCGCTCTGGTCCGCACGGCACCCAAGGCCAGTCAATCACGATACAAGCGGAAGTTGGCTCGCACCTACTACAACCTCGGCCGCGGCTACGATCGGCGGTGTTCGCAGGGGATCACCGACGACTGGAACGAGGTCTTGAACGCGTTCAACGAGGCGGCCTCGCGGCTCGAGTCTCTCCGGGCGCTGTCCGGTCAGCCTCGCGAGTTGAAACTGTCGGTGATCCAGGAACTGGCTCAGACGCTCCAGGTCCGCTCCAGCGGCTGGCTGGGATATGCCGAGGCCGCGCCCAGGGACTCGGCGCTCGAGCGTGAGCGGATGAACCGGGCGATCCAGGATGTCGACGAGTCGATCCTGCTGTGCCAGACGCTTGTGGAGAAGGCTCCGAAGAACCCGCAATACAAGGTCGACCGAATCTACGCCCGCATCATCCGGGCCGGTCTCTTTCCCGGAGACCAGGCCGGGAACACCAGGGCCGAGAAGCTGTACCAGGCGGAGATTGCGACTCTGGAGGCGATCGTGCAGGAACACCAGGTTCCCAGTCACAGGAGCCTGCTGGCCGACGCCTTAGACAATCTCGGGATTCTCTACCAGGACTGGCGACCGACACGACAGGTGGGAGCCCAGAAGCGACTCACGCAGGCTCGAGACCAGTTCGACGCTGCGTTGAAGCAGCGGCAACGTTTGTTCGGCCAGTACCAGGGCCTGGCCCGCTACCGGTTTGGACTCGCCGGGACCCTGTTCAATCTCGCCGACCTGCTCAACGACCGAGACCGGCCCGCCGCGGTCAAGGCTGCACAGGAGGGGGTGGAGCACATCAAGGAGTTGCTAGTGCAGTTTCCTGAACGCCGCGACTATAAGTCCCTGGCCGAGGACCTCCAGAAGCTCAGCACGCCTTGAGACTTGGCGGCGGGGCGGCGGCGTTCACAGGCTTAGAACGACTTATTGAGGTAGGTCAGGAACTCCAGTGCCCGGCTGTTGCCTCCGGTCACCGGCACCGAGATCCCCAGCGAAAAGTCGATATCCTGAGTGAACAGCAGTGTGACGGATAGGGTCAGGTCGACCACGTGACGCGGCTCCTCGAACAGGAGCACGGTTTCCTCGATGGGAGTCAACAGCGGGAGGTCCTGGGGCAGGTAGATGGTCCGCGTGCCGTCAGCCGGGTTCCATGTTCCCAGTGCTGTCTGAGGTGTACCGGACGAGAGGTCGAAGAGTCCGGTGACGGTGTTGCTGCCGATGATGTGCTTGCCCAGAACCTCGAACTGCGGGACGACGCCCAGCAGCAGCGCGTTCGAGTCTTCGCCGTCGTACCACGGCTCGAGGCTCTCGTGCTTGTAGATCCAGCGTCCCAGTCCCAGGCCGTAGTCCCACGTCTTGATCTGATCGCTGTCGGTGGGGAAGCTGAACCCGGTCACCGCCCAGAGAAACCAGTCTTCCTTGGGAGTGTGATTGAGACCCAGTCCAGGGCTCAGGCGGGTCGTGTCCTCGGCGATGGCGAAGTCGGGGGTGGGGATCTGAGGAGAAACGGCAAACAGGCCGGTGAGAATGGTTTCGTCGTCCCGGTAGAGGACGTGCTTCATCTGTACGATGGGGTTCGAGAACATGTCGGGTTGTTCGACGTCGTCGAGTGGAGTGACGTACTGAGCCTGAACGGCGACGCCGAAGTCCGATGTCACGGCGTACTCGAAACCGGCTCGGTACAGATTCGTGTTCGGGTTTCGAAGGAATGCGGACGTCCGGCCGGCGTTGTGCAGGAGGTACAGGTCCTGGAGCTCAGTTTCGGAGCCCGGGTCGGCCGGATTGACCGTGACGTCACCTCCGCCGCCAGCGGTCCCATCGCCACTGCCGAAGCCGGTGTAACCAATGAACAGCCGACGGCCGGTTTCTCTTTTGAGGATGGAAAAGAGCTGGGCGTTTTGTTGTGTGATTACGATCGCGTTGTTCTGTCCGACCACGTGCTGGAATCCGAGCCAAGCCCGAGTCTCGGGTTCGGCCGACATGTTGTCGAAGAGATTCAGGCGGTTGGCGGTGTCGGCTCGACCACCGGGTCGCGTGATCCGCCTCCGTCTCGAACGCTGGAACGTCTCCTCGAGTTCCTCGGGTGTCGGTTCGGTGTCGTAGCGGATCTGCACGTTCTGGCATAACAGCAGTGCTCGACCGGCCGCATGGCGGATGCGGGCCGAAGGTTCCACGAACAGGCCGTTTACCTTTTGGTTGTGGGTCGTCAGCAGCGCCCGCTTGACCTTTTCGTTGGCGGTATCGCGGTGAGTGTCGCGGCGGTGCTGGAACCTCTGCTGGTCCTTCTGAAACTTCCGCTCCTGGTACGATTCGAGGAGTCCTTCGAGGGGATCGGGGGTCGAGAAGGTCAGCAGCAAGCCCAGCTGGTCCCAGATCAGCGGATCCGGCAGGTCTCTCCAGCCGTAGAGCGCCGTGACATCCAATGGCGGTTTGCCGCGTTGGAGTTGCCTCGTGATCGCCTTGACCGCCGCAAAACGGACCTCCTCGCGAGGGTCCTTGAGCATGTGATTGATCAGAACGTCCTGGGTTTCGGGGTACCAGGCCGCGTCGGCCGCGCCGAGGAATTCTATGGCTTGGATGTCGTCCTGGGTCGGGTCGTCTGCGACGAGCGACTGCCCGAGACACAGAGAGAGCAGGCAGACCAGGCAGAGTGCTGAAATCCACTGCGTCCGCATCGGGACTCCTCCCTCTTCCCGACACGAGCGTGCGGGTACGAGGGCACCTGATAGTTGTATCAACTACGACGATTATCGGCTCTGTAGCAGTTCTGCTGGATCTTTATTGGTCGGATGCGGCGCAAAAAAAAAAAAGACGCCCCGGAGGATGATCCGGGGCGTCTGAGAGGTGAGACGAAAGCCACGGTGGCGGAGATGTCGAACCGACCCGCCTGGCTGCTCGAGCGTTACTCGGTGATCGTAAACGGTGACTCGTCGAGCGTCTTCTTGGCCGACTTGTCGTCTTTCTCTATTGGCTTCTTCTCGGGAACGGCCTCGTCGGTTGTCTTCTTGGCCGGAGCCGCTTCAGTCTTCCGCGGAGTCGCCTCGGGTTCCTGGTCCATGCCCCTCTGCTTGCAGAGGTCCCTGCAGATCTCCACCGCCTTGGCCGCCTCCTTGCGAATTCGCTTGGACGGCTCGTACATGCAGTCAGGGAAGTCCGGGTCCATCTCGTAGGCGACCTTGTAGACTGCATCGATGCCGTCCTGAGTGCAGCAGCCGCGGCAGGTGTCGTAACGGCGTTTCTCTCGCTTGCTGGCCTTCTCGCAATCGAGTCCACGCGAGAAGTGCACCTGGATCGCCTCGACCGCCGCCAGGCGGACTTCCTCGGACGGATCTTCGAGGATCAGCTTGATCAGCTGTTTTTGTGCATCGGGATAGGCTCGGCAGTCGACTTCCGCAAGGAACTCCGCGGCGGCGATGCGGTTCTCGACATCGATCTGTTCGGCCTGGATCTTGGCAGCGAGACCCTTGGCTGAATCAACCGGGGCGCCGGCAAACGGCTCACGCAAGAGCTTCGGGGTGAAGAGTTCCTTGACCTTCTTGGCGACCGGCAAGCCGGTCACAAAATCGAGTAGGCTGGGGCTCAGATCAGGACTCTCGAACGCCGGAGCTGTTTCGACGGGAGCCCCCCCTGCAAAGGGAGCCGCTTGGGCAAACAGGTGGGTCGCTGATCCTGCTACGAGGAAAGTGACTGCCAGCGGGATCCGCACAATGTGCCGGAATCGTGAGTGTGCAGACATGGGGCTCGCTCCTTCTGATCTGATCGAGGCGGCGCGACCGAATGGGCCCGGCGAGGTGCCCGGCCCGGTGTTAGGTCCGGTGGCAGGTCCGTGGTCCTCAGGGAGTGTTCAGGACTGTGGGTGAACCTGGCGGGCCGTGCCCGGGAACCAGGATCGATTCTCAATGAGTGAAACCGCGGCCTTGCGAGGGTCGCAGTACAGCACTCATCGGTTGGTTTACATGCACCGGAGAAGTGTGTTGTGACGATCAACCCTGTTTTGACGGGCGGTTGGCACGCGGAATCGTTCGAATCGCGGCGACCGTCACAGTTTAACTCACCCCTACCCCTTCCTCGACACCCCGCTCGCTCGCCTCGATACACACCAGTCCCGGACGGGGCGAGAACCGTAAAGGAGAGTCTCGAGATGGCCAGGAAATGTCACAGTGGGGACCAGTGCATCAGCAAGCTGTGTAGGCGGCCGATGAGGATCGACTACGACGCGATGATTCCCGACACCAGCGGTCGCCCCGTTCCGCTGATCCCCGACGGCACGCCGATCCGCGAATTGCTGTAGAGGTCAATTCGCAGAAATCCCGTAGAGATGGGTCTTGGTGCGGAGCAGCAGTAGCCTGTCGGTGACAGCCGGCGAGGCCATGAAACTCGCATCCAACGTGTTACTGGCCAGCGGGCGATAGCCCCTGGGGTCCGCGGCAAACACGTGGCACCTGCCCCGTTCCTCCTCGAAACAGAAGATCCGCGTGTCGACCAGGATGGGTGAGGCGGAGTACTTGCCGGTGATCCGACTGCTCCAGCGAGTCTTACCCGTTGCGGTGTCGACACACGAGGCGACTCCGGCGTTGCTGATCATGTAGATCGAGTCCCCGGCGAGCAGTACCGAGGGCCGTGAGGGAACACCTCGCTTGGTCGACCACACGACATGCGTCGCGGTGACGTCGCCGCTGCCATCGGGCCTGACGGCGTACAATCGGTTGGTGACATCGCCACTGTTGAAGAACACCACGCCGTCTTTGAAGATCGGCGGGCAGGCGGTGTTGGCTCCCCCATGGACCACTCGCCACAATTCCCTGCCGGTGCAAGGGTCGTAGGACATCGTGGCCAGGGCGGCGGGGATCACGACCTGGGTGCGACCCTTGTGAGTCAGCACCCGTGCGGTGCAGAACGCCTTGCGGTGTGCGCCGCCGAGGCCTCCGAAATCGACATCGCGGTCGGTCCGCCAGATCGTCTTGCCGGTGCGCTTGTCCAGGGCGGTGACGTATTGCCGGTCCGAGCCGTCGAAGGGTAGGAACAGCGAGTTGCCGTGGATCGAGACACTGGAGGCGGGGCCTCGGAAGTGGTCACACGGCAGGTCGTCGCGTTTCCAGATGACCTGGCAGGTGGAGGAGTCCAGGCATGCGGTGCCCAGGCTGCCGAAGTGAATGTAAACACGCTTGTCTTCGACAAAGGGGGTGGGCGACGCGTAGCTGTTGAAGGGGTCCGAGTACTGGGGTTTGCGAGGAGTGAAGATGGTCCGGTCGTGCAGGATCCTGCCGGTCTTGCGATCGAGGCAGAGGACCGCCAGCCGGCGTCCATCGACACTCGCCGTGGTCAGCCAGACCCGGTCCTTCCAGGCAACCGGCGACGACCACCCCTTGCCCCAGATCGCGGTCTTCCAGGCAATGTGCTGCGATTCGCTCCAGGTCGACGGGATCCCGGCCGCGCAGGAAGAACCGTCACCCCGTCCGCCGCGGAACTGGTTCCATTGGGGCTCGGCGGCAGAACTGATTGCGGGCAGTCCGCAGAGGATCAGCAGCACAAGCAGGCGGTTCATCGGCCGGTCCCGGTGGGCGGCGGTACCGGCTCGGTGTTGTCCTGGATCACGATCCGCTGGTCCGAGCTGCTGAGTTTCCCGATGAGTGGCGACCGGGTGCTGGTGTTTCCGCGAATCACCACATCGCGGTAGCGGCCACCGCTTTGCCGATCCAGCGTGATGGCGAACTGGAATCCGTCGAGGGTGTTGTTGAGCAACTGGATGTGCGACTTGACCGAGCCGGTCCCACCGGCCACCAGCTGGATTCCGACGTTGCGGGTGATGGGTGAGTGGATCCGGTTGCCGCTGACCAGCAGGTGCCAGGCGTCGGGCGATGCCGGTCGGCCGATCCGGATCCCGCAGCCTCCAAACGTGCTGCCCTTGACCGTACCCTTGCTGACTCGCAGCAGGTTGCCCGAGATCACCCCGTGCAGCAGGGTCGACACGTGCAGGCAGATCGAAGTGGGGTGACCGCCGAAGACCTGGTTGCCGGTGATGCTGACGAAGCTGGAATCGTCCGAGGCGATACTGATTCCCGATTGGCCCTGTCGGCCCAGGCCGTTCATGTCGACGATGTTGTTTGAGATTGTGATGTGGTGGATGGAAGTTTCGGTCCCGATTCCGGCCGCTCCATTGCCCATCGTGATCATGTTGCCGGTCACCAGCACGTCGCGACAGCCTCCCAGTGCGATGCTTCGTCCGTGACGGATCCCTTCGATCAGGTTCCGGGCGATCAGGATCTTGCGGTCCGAGCCGTCGCCGAGGTCCTTGATGCCCGCGGCGCAGTTGCGAATCGTATTCCCCACGACCTGCAGGTTGCGGGCTCCGCCGCCGCTGATGTAGATCCCCCAGTCACCGGCGTCGACCCCGCAGCCTTCGACCGTGTTCCAACCGATCAGCGAGTCGATCATGCGGGCGCCGTTGATCGCACTGCCCCCCTTGCCGATGCGGCCCATCTGCTGCAGGTGATTGTGGATGAACCGAAACCGGGTCCCCGGCATGTTCATCCTCAGGGCATAGCTCGTGAATCCGCTGAAGCGGCAGTCGCGGATCGTGATGTCGCGGCTTTGGCCGGTGCCCACGTTCATCATGGCGAACATCGCCGCCTGCTTGTCGTTGCTGGAGACGAATCGGATGCCGCGGATCACGACGTTGTGAGCGTCGTTAAACCGCAGCGGACCCTGCTGACCGCTGACCAGGCATTCCAGGACCGCATGACCGCCTCCGTCGAGCGTCGTGTTGGAGGGCACATCGACAAGCGACCCGGGATTGTCCAGGCGATAGTGACCCGGCAGCAGTCGGACGGTGCCGCCCAGTTTTCCCAGCCGTGCCATCGCGGCTCGCAGTTCCACGGCATCGTCGCGACCGTCGGCGATCAGGTCGGCCTGTTGGCGATCGAGGCTGTCGGCCGCCGCGACTGTGACCGTCGCGGTTCTGTTGGGCAATTCGGCGACGGCCCCTGTGGGCAGTTGTGCGACGAGCAGACCGGCAACCACGAGCAAGGGCCAACTGAGGTGCATGCTGGATTTCCTTCACGGTTCCCGGGACGAGCTCCGGCTGTTGTACCACTCCGGATGAGAGTTGCCGAGTCGTCGCGCTGCCTTCGAGCAGCCGTAGGGGCTCACCCCCCGGCAGGACCGGACCGTGCCTCGGCTGGCCGACTTCATGGATCTGCGGGCCACACGGTCCTATCAGTCTGCTGAATCACGCCAAGTTCTGGTGTCTGACCCCGGACTTCGAGTTCTTCGACGGGCTGTTAGACTGGAATTCCGTCACCGTCGTGACTTGGGTCGGCAGCGGGCAAAGCGCCGTCCTGGTGAATCCAGAGCAGAGAGCGGAGAAAGCCCATGAAGCGATTGTCCATACTGGTGTGCCTGGCGGTCGTTCCCGCCGTGGCCCAAGCCGACACGGTGGGTTTCTGGCGGTTTGCAGAGCAGCCGGCCGGTCAGGTGGCCGAGGCAGAGAGACCGATCCGGGATGCGAGCGGGTTCGGCAACCACGGCCGGCTGCTGGGCACGGCGAAGTACGTCAAGGGCTCGAGGGCCGACGGCACAGCGATCGAATGGTCCGGGTCGGGGCTTCTGGAAGTGCCCGATGCTCATGTCTTCGATTTCCAAGCCGACTTCACCATCGAGGCGATGGTGCGGACAAAGAGTCGCGGCAGTCAGTACATCTTCATCCGCAATGGGCCCGGTGGTGAGATCTGGATTCGTCAACACGTCAAGCGTGGCCAAGATGCGGCGGTTGCCGCGCTGATCAAGTCGGACCGGGGCTTGGACCTGATCGTCTCGGGTCCCCGCGCCCTCTCCGACGGCCGGTTTCATCACGTGGCGCTGGTACGGCGAGTGAAGGGTGCCGGCGGCATCGGTCAGCTTGTGCTGTACGTCGACGGCAAGCCGGTGGCGAGCAAGCAGAAGCCGGTGAATCTCGGCCCGATCAAGATCTCGGCGCGGACCTCGATCGGAGGCCTGCGGCGTAGCGGCACTGGCGGGAAGCTCGAGATCACTCGGGGCTGGGTCGGTGCGATCGATTTCGTGCGGGTCAGCGACGACGCGCTCGAGACCACGCAGTTTCTCAGGACCGGGGGCACCTCGCCCGAGACGATCCTTGCGGCCAGCAGGGCTGCCGCCGTGATGGCCCGGATCAAGGCGGTCCGCCCCAAGACTCAGCCAGCACCCCTCCGCCCACGATTCAACATGACCCCGACCGGAGACCTCGGCAACTTCCCCCGAGACTTCCAGCCTCACGTGCAGCTGTTCGTGCCCGACGATCAACTCGGGGCTATCGATCCCTCGCCCTACAAGAACCTCTTCCCCGATGCCCTGATCCATGACTTCGACGGAGACGGGCACAAGGACATCTGGACCGAGAAGCGGTTCTACCGCAACACGGGCAGGTACCGAAACGGAGTGCCGATCTTCGCCCGGTTCCAGGACAGGCCGGCTCCGGTGCTGGGACGAGCGATCGGGGACTTCGACGGCAACGGTGTACTCGAGGTGATCTCGGCCCGCGACAAGCCTCCGATGACGATGACCCGTCACGAGCTGGTTCGGCCGTCGGACACCGCCCCGACGTGGTCGTCCACGAGACTCGAAACACTCAAGGTGGTGACCCTCTCGGACCCCAGCGACAGGGCACTTGAGGCTCTGACCAGGACATGGCCGTATGAGACGATCGACGTTGTCGACTGGGACGGCGACGGCCGCCTGGACCTGGTGTGCTCGGGTCATCCGGCTCCCGGCGGGTACGAGGTCGGCTGGAAGCCCTTCCTGGGCTGGGGGTTCAAGCGATCGTTCTGGCCTCGAAACGACCCCCAGGGCATGTTGCTGGCCGGCCAGATCTACGGGACCGTCTGGTGGCATCGAAACCTGGGCACACGGGAGAAGCCGGTGTTTCATCCCGGCCGGATCGTCACGGCCGGACGTGACGATCGGTTGCTGATGCACTGGGGCGGTGTCAGTTCCACGGTCACCGACTTCGACGAAGACGGTGACCCCGACCTGCTGGTTCACAATTCGATGGGCTTGTTCCTGTATCGAAACCTCGGCCGGCCGGTCGACCAGCGGGTCTATGACAACCGACGGGCGCGGCTGTCCGAGCCCGAACAGATCCTGTTCGGAGGGCACGACGAGCCCCTGGCGGACCCGGGCATGCTGCAGGTGGTCGACTGGTGTCCCGAGCACCGCAAGTGCCTGGTGTTTCGCGAACAGGGATATGGGCTGCTGTACTTTGCTGCCAACCGCGGGACGCTCAAGAAGCCTGTCTACGAGAAGTTCACCCCGTGGGTGACCCGGGGCGGACCACTGACCACGGGGATCTTCACGATTCCCAAGGTGGCCGACTGGGACGGCGACGGCCATGCGGACCTGATCCTCGGCTCGCAGGCCGGCTATGTTCACTTCTGTCGCAACCTGGGCCGCAAGGGTGAGATTCCTCAATTCGCCACACCGGTGATGCTGCGGGCGGCCGGTCGCCTGGTGCAGCCGCGGACGATGTCGGGTATGACCGATGTCACGTTCGGCGTGCACTTCTGTTACACCAACCCCGAGGTCGCCGACTGGGACGGTGATGGAGACCTGGACCTGCTGCTTGGCTGGCAGGGGGCCACGGTGTCGTACTATGAAAACGTCGGCAGCCGGACGAAGCCGCAGCTGGCCGCGGGCGTCGAAGTCCGGCGAGAGGGCAAGCTGGTTTTTGCCGGTGCGCGGTCACGCCCGGCTGCCGTCGACTTTGACGGCGACGGTTTGCTCGACCTGATCGCTCCGGACATCGAGGGCTACCTGGTTCTGCACCGTCGACGGCGAGACTCAGGGCGTCTGGTGCTGAACAAGCCGGTGCGGCTGAGCCTCGAGAACGGCAACGCGATCTTCGTCTCGGGACACACCGGCGATCAGAACGACGGCAGCTATGGCCAGAGACTCAACGCGAGGATCAAGTTGAGCGTGTTCGACTGGGACGCCGACGGTGATCTCGACCTGGCAGTGGGCAACCGAGGTCACGGGCTGAGGCTGTTCGAGAACGTCGGCAGCCGCTCGAAACCGCTGTTCCGGTTGACCGGCAGCCCCGGATTCCTGACCAACCACCCCGGCGGCCATTACCGCATGGCCGAGCCGTGCGACTTTGACGGTGACGGGCGATTCGAGGTGATCACCGGTGCCGATTTCGGTCCGGTGTTCTACTTCCGGCGTTCGGTGAAGGGCCGATGATCGGCTTGCTGACCGTCGGCAACCTGAGTGATTCAACACCCGAAAGCCGATCCCCCATTTCCAGAGAGCAAGTGACCCGGAAAACTCACACTCCACGTGGATCAGGAAACGGGAAGAAGGTCAGGAGGATCGCAGCGTGAACCGTCAGGGGTGGACTCTCCTTGAGCTGCTCATTGTCATTTTCGTGATCACCGTTGGGATCCTGATTGGGAAATCCGTCGCGAGTGCATACGGCGCGTGGTCGGGAACTGGAGCCGGAGTCGCCTGGGGGTCTATTCGATACGTGGCAAGTCGGCCGGAGATGCGACCCGCACGACAGCCGGGAACTTCCTGCGGGCGG
>CAUZJR010000087.1:0-15119 GCA_963580005.1 Planctomycetota bacterium | reverse complement strand
TGACATCGGCGAGCGACGATTGGCCTGCGGCGGCCGGATGGGTCAGGGCCCTGGGCAGCGGCGGCAGTGTCTTGGTGCCCGCTTCGAATTCCCAGAAGCTGGCCCACTTGCCGGTACTCGAGCCCAGGAAGCGGACTCTCAGGAACCGGGTTCCCGGTGCATCGACGGTGTGAGTGACGATGCGGGCGACCTTCTTGTTCTTCGAGTGGTCGACGATCTTCTGCCAGCGGGTTCCCTCGGCGGAGCTTTCGACGTGGTAGCGGTAGGCCGAGCCGGCCAGTTCCCAGTGGATTCTCAGCGACTTGACGTGCTGAGCCTTGCCGAGTTCGACCTGCCAGGTCTGTCCACTCTGGCCATCGGCCGCACACCAGCGGGTCGTGGGGTCCCCGTCGACGGCGTGCCGGGCGAAGTTCTTCTTGGAGGTCTCTTGGCTGCTGGCCCTGGTCGTCCGACCGAAGGCCACGTTGCCCTCGCGGCAGCACCTGGTAACGAGCGGACCGCTGGTGGGCTTGGCCGCGGGTGCCGGTGCGGTGGCTGGTGCGGTGGCTGGTGCGGTGGCTGGTGCGGTGGCTGGTGCGGTGGCTGGTGCGGTGGCTGGTGCGGTGGCTGGTGCGGTGGCTGGTGCGGCCGAGACACCCAGCAGCAGCAGCCATCCCGACAGCATCAGTGACTTCGACATCGGCAACCTCGTCCTCGTTGACAGCATTCACTCGCTCATGCGTGCCGGTCGATTATCGACTCGCGCCGCTGAGAACGGAAGTGGCCGCTGCAGGATTCAGTCGATGCCGAGACGCCGTCGTGCGTGGTGCGAAATGGGGGAAGCCTACCGTGGAAATGACCGGGAGGCGTTCCGGCATCGGACCTCGGCCAATGGATCAGTCGGCGGAGTCGTCTTTGGAGTGGGATTCTGCCCGAATCAGCAGTCGTGCCGTCCAGAGCATCAGCAGTCCGAAGCTGAAGTCGCAGAGGCTGCCCAGTCTCAAGGCCCAACCCGGCAGCGATGTCAGCCAGCCGATTGCCGTGGGCAGGAATTGGGGAACCCAGAGCATGGCCAGTGATTTGATGAGGCCCAGGCAGGCGAGCACTCGCACAAACCGCTCGGTGAGCGACTTCCTGTCCGCCGGCCTCACAAGTACCAACAGTTCCATCACGACCCAGACGAGGGCAGTCGCGTGGCACAGCGGAGTCAACTTGGCGAACGCCTGCCAGCCCTCGACGTAGGCTTTCGGTGCGAAGATTCCGACCGGGGTGATCGCCATGAGGAACGCGGCGATCACAATGGCAAACGATGAGCTCTTCATGTCGGGTGCCTTGTTGGGGGACCAGTTCAGAGTGAGCGACCCGGGCATCTCGGATCAGGTCCAGGCCGTTTTACACCATCGACTGGCTGATACGATCGAGGTCGAGGCGGGCGGCTCGGGCCCGAATCGGCTGCAGCCACACCGCATCCACGGCCTGCTGCGTCGTCATCTCGAATTGCTTGGGGCCCACCGGAAGGAAGGTCATGAACTGAGGGTCACTGATCAGTTGAGCGTCGAGGAGTTGGGCCTTGGACACACCGAGTTCGGCGAGCGTTTCGTAGAGCGCGGCGTTATTCCAGAGTGCCACGGCGACGGATTCGTCTTCGGTGATGCCGTCCTCGAGCGAGACGTCGGGGGGAAGTGACGGGACCGGTGTCTGCTCAGCGGGATTCTCGTCACCCAGCCCAGCGGCGAAGCGATTCGAGATCTCATCAGAGACTTCGCTGTGAGCTGCCCGGCTGTCTGTCGCCTGGCAGCCGCCGATCGTCACGACCAGCGGTGTGGCCAGGACGGCCAGGATCCGCAGGCCAGGCAAACCGGTGATATTGAGTTTCGAGTTGCGCCGGGACATTCGATGGACCCTGATCGGGGTCAGGTACTCAAACGGGAGCCAGGTACCGGGAAGTCCTCGAGTTGCGGCAGCGCACACCGAGGGCGTCCCCATGGAATGTGATCGACACAGTGAATCGGAACATTTGGCACAATCGCTTCAACCCTCAGAATCGGCACAGGTTGCCAGCCGGCCGGTCCGCCTGCGATTTCGCCAATCGGCGGACCTGTCCGCGGTCTCGAGGCCAAGCGGCTGCCACGGCGACGGAGGGGAAGTACACCCGGAGGGATTCGAACCCCCAACCTACGGATTCGAAGTCCGTTGCTCTATCCAGTTGAGCTACGGGTGCAGGTGGTTGGCGCCGATTATTGACGATCGTTGCCGGTTTGGCCATCGGACCGACGATACGGGCCGAGGCTGGTGCCGTCGAAATGGGGCGATCGGGGCCGAGAGTTGGGCCGGAGTTCTCGGTACCATCGTACGAGTTGCTGCCTGCGGTTGTTTCTTCGACAAGGTTCGACAAGGGAGCGGTCATGAGTTGTTTACTGAACCGTGTTGTGGTCGCGTTCTGCTTGCTGCCGGGCTCGACGATGCTCGAGGCGGCGGATCAGCCTAAAAGCGCCAAAGCCGCGATTGCCTTCACGATCCGGTCTGTCGCCGATGGCCGCTGGTCGCAGGCCAAGACCTGGCGGCCGGCTCGGGTGCCCAGGGCGGGCGACCGTGTGCTGGTCACGCGGGGGACAAAAGTGACCTATGACGTCGCCTCCACGGCCGTGATCCGCTTGATACAGGTGGTGGGCACGCTCGAGTTTGCTCGCGATCGCAAGACCGAGCTGAATGTCGGATTGCTGAAGGTGCAAGACAGCCAGGTCTGTTCCGAGAGCGGATTCGCGTGCGATTTTCATGGGACCAACGACGCGGGGGAACCTCACGCAGCGCCCAAGGGTCCGCGGCCGGCACTGCTGATCGGGACGTCCAGGTCGCCGATTCCCGCCGAGCACACCGCTCGCGTGCGGCTTCACTTTCTGGAGGGCATGGATCGCAACACCGCTCCGGCGATCGCCTGCTGCTCGGCCCGGATGGAGATTCACGGGTCACCGCTCAGTCGATCCTGGGTCGAGCTCGGGGCCGACGCCGGGCCCGGCGACCGCCAGTTGGTTCTCGGCGAGGCGGTCAGCGGGTGGCGGATCGGTGACGAGCTGATCGTGACCGGGTCGGAGCGTCGTCGGGCCGGTCGCACGTACCGCGGGAATCCCCAGAGTGCCACGACCGAAGTCCGGCGGATCACGGCGATCGACGGTCGCAGGCTGACACTCGACAGCCCACTGGCCGAAACCCATCCCGGCTCGGGAGAATTTCGCTGCGAGGTCGCCAACCTGTCGCGGAACGTCGTCATCGAGAGTGCCGATCCCGGCGGTGTCCGCGGGCACACGGTCTTTCACCGCTTCAGCCGGGGCAGCATCAGCCACGCCCGCTTCGCTCACCTCGGCAAGGAAGGCCTGCTGGGTCGCTATGCCATTCATTTCCACATGGTCGGCGATACGATGCGTGGCAGCAGTGTCACGGGTGTCGCGATCGTCGACTCGCACAACCGCTGGATCACGATCCACGGGACGCAGTACCTGGTGGTTCGCGACTGCGTCGGGTACCAGAGCGTCGGGCACGGCTTCTTTCTCGAGGACGGGACCGAGGTCTTCAACCTGCTCGAGCGGAACCTGGCCGTGCAGGCCTACCGCGGCCGGCGGTTGCCCGACCAGGTGCTGTCGTTCGACCAGAACGACGGAGCCGGGTTCTGGTGGCCCAACGGCTTGAACACCCTGGTCGGCAACGTCGCCGCCGAGAACGATCATTACGGGTTCCGCTACGACGTGCAGAAGACCAGTCGCTTCGACCCGCGGCTACCGATCCGCACGGCCAAGGGCCCCCAGCGGGTTGTCGACATCCGCACGCTGGGCATCTGGCGGTTCGAGAACAACGAGTCGCACACGAACTTTGCGGGGATGGTCGTCGCCGCCAACGGAGGTCGGCAACCCGACTCGCCGATCCGCGACCAGAAATTTCTGGAGCGGATCAAGGGGATCGACTGGACCGGTCCCGACCGCCGTCACCCGCACGTGTTGAGGAACTTCACGGTCTGGAACACTCACTACGCCGTCCGCTTCCAGTCGCCCTCGATGCTGCTCGACGGCCTGCGGATCGATCGAGCGGCCTACGGGGTCTATCGCCCGTACTTCGTCGACCACGTGTATCGCAAGCTGCACATCTCGAGAGTCGGCCCCGAACCGTTCAACCGGGGCATGGACGATGTCAGCGCCCAACTCGGATCGTTCACCGTCGATGGCCTGACGCTCGAGGAGATGGGTAACTCGAGCCAGAACCACCCGATCATCCACATGACCGACAACGATCTGACGGGGGGATCCGAAGCCCATTTCCGCAACGTGGTGATTCGCAAATGTGATCCGCGTCGTCCAGTCTTCAACCGTGGCGGGTCGGTGCGAGTCGATCCGTTTGTCGAGTTGGGTGTGCCGTATTTCATTCACGATCATTTTGGACCCGGCCGCCACGCGAAGATCGTCAGCACCCAGGCGAAACACCTGCTCGAGGATGGTCACACCTACCGCCGCCAGCCTCCCTTGACCGGCGACCAATCGGTGTTGGCCGAGGTCAGCGACATCAAGTTCCCCAAGCTGCTCGATCCCGTCGACGACCTGCCGCCGGCCACCTCGATCCTCTCGGCCCACCGCACCGCTGGTCGCGTGCTGGTCCGTGGTGTGTCTCACGACAACGGCACAATCAGGCGGGTGATTGTCAGCGGGGCGGTTGCCAGGCTGACGCGGAGTTTCGCGGGAGTGGTCGACTGGGAGGTCGAATTGCCGGTGCCGCGAGATGGATGGCTGGTGGCCGGGGGTTCCGACACGGCCGGCAACGTCGAGCAGACTCCTCATCGCCTTTTGCTCGATATTTCCACCGACACCGACAAGCCTGTGGCACTCTTGCTGCGGCCGGCGATCGAGCGGTCGCTGGGTCTGATCGAGCGAAGCACGACCGAATATCTCAAGCAACGCCGGTGCTTCAGTTGCCACCACCAGGCTTTGCCGACGGTGACGCTGGCCATGGCGCGGGAACACGGGTTCAAGATCAACGAGGCGAACTTCAAGCAACAGGTCGACCGGACCGCCAATCACCTGAAGGGGGGACAGAAGAACTACCTCGAGGGACGCGGCCAGGGTGGCAAGGCCGACACCGCCGGCTACGCCCTGTGGGCTCTCGAGGCTGCCGGTCGCAAGCCCGACGAGGTCACCGCCGCGGTCACCAACTTCATGCTCACCTGGAGTGAGGACCGCGACTACTGGAAACATTCGAGCAATCGGCCTCCGTCGGAGGCCAGCGATTTCACCACGACCTACCTCGTGCTCCGCGGACTCGGGACGTTCGCGACCGACGAACAGACCGAGACGGTCGCCGTACGCAGCAAGAAGGCTCTCAAGTGGCTGGTCGAATCGGGATCGAAGGAGACCGAAGAGCGGGTATTTCGGCTGCGGGCGCTGACCTATCTCAAGGAGGGTGGCGATTCGCGAACGGCCACGGTCCAGGCGCTTCTGGAATCACAACACGAGGATGGAGGCTGGTCACAGACCGATCAGCTCGACAGCGACGCCTATGCGACCGGCACAGTACTGGTCGCGCTGCACCATGCCGGGGCCCTGAAAATGACCGACCCGGCGTATCGTCGCGGGCTATCCTACCTGTTGAAGACCCAACAGCAGGACGGGTCCTGGTACGTCAAGAGCCGCAGCAAGCCGTTCCAGACCTATTTCGAGAGCGGGTTCCCGCACGGCCCGGATCAGTTCATCTCGATGTCGGCCAGCTGCTGGGCGACGATGGCGTTGATCGAGTCGGTTGGTAGCAAGTAGTCGACAGGCGACCCACCGGCGGCGGGTGATGTGTTGTGATCCCAGGGTGGAAACCCTGGGATCGCATCCTCAGCCTTGACCATCAATCGAGCGACCACGGTCCCGGGATGCTCTTGGCCAGTGCCACCTGCTGCAGCGACTCGATCTGGTCGACGTGCATCGGCAGTCCCTCGGCTCGCCAGGCCTGTTCGCGTTCGGCTTCGAGGTCACCGGGCAGGCAGACTCGATCAAAGCCCTCGGCCGGATCGAGTTCACGGATCTCGGCCACGGTGGTTTCGAGCTGGTCGTAGAACTGGTCGGGATCGACGAACGCCTTGATGTCGATCGCGTACATGAAGTGCTCGGATCCGTCGGTCGAGACTTCCCAGGTCTTCTTCAGCGGCATACGTGCTCCGACGAGCGGTCCGCAGAGTACCGAGCTGAAGAACGCGAGACCATATCCTCGTGGTCCGGCGGCCGGCAGCAGAGTCTTGGCTTCTTCGGCGCTGGTGGTCGGGTTGCCCTGTTCATCGACGGCCCAGCCTTCGGGGATCTTTTGCCCGTACATGCCCATCGAGTGCACTTTGCCCCAGCTGGAGACGGCGCAGGCCATATCGAGCACGACGGGGTGTCCGTTGCGTGTCGGTGCGGCCCAGGAAAAGGCGTTGTTGGCCACGGCCGGTCCGCGGCTGCCGTAGGCGGTGACGGTGGCCGGGCCGGTGCTGGTGGTGGCGTAGCCGATCATGCCCTCGGCGGCGGCCATCATCGAGTAGACCTGTGCGGCTCCGAAGTGCTGGCTGGCCTTGATCGCCACGGTTCCGCTGCCGATTTGCTTGGCCTTGGCGATGGCCAGTTTCATCCCGCGTGTGGCGGCGACGTGGCCGAGTCCCTTGCCACCATTGAGCACCGCGATCGCCGGAGTCTCACGCTCGGTCAGGATCACCGCCCGCGGATCGATGCCTCCGTCTTTCATCGCCTCGAGATAGCGGGGCAGGGCACGCGTGCCGTGGGAGGGGATGCCGCGGAGGTCGGCTTCGATCAACCGGTCGGCCCCGATGGCCGCCTCGACCGGGATCATCGCCTCGTGGCACAGCACGTCGATCACCCACTGCCTCAGAGGCTCGATCGGCACACGCTGTTCCTGTCCCTCGTCGAGCGGATAGCCGGGGATGATTGCCATGGGGTGTGTCTTTCCTTGATCGCCTGGGGCAGCGTGGTCGCCAGGTGTTGGTGCGAAGCGGACCATCTTCTCGAGTCAGTCGGATCGCAGCAAGCCGGGTCGGGTTGCCGAGAGGAACTCGATCCTATGCGAGGTCTCGCCCTCGAGGGCCAGGTCGGCCAGTACGCTGCCGATGACCGGAGTGAACTTGAAGCCATGACCCGAGAAGCCGCAGGCGATCGCCACTCGCGCGTGCTCGGGATGCCGGTCGACGATGAAGTTCCGGTCGGGGGTGCGGGTATAGAGACAGACCGCGTGTCGGGAGGGCGAAGTCGAGAGGCCGGGCATGAAGGTACCGAGGTACTCGGCCAACGGGGGGAGATCGATCGAGAGCACGTCACGGTCGACGGTCAGGGGGTCGGCGATGCTCTGCCCGGCGGTGTGCTCGGCGACCTTCACCGTTTGCCCGTCGAGGGAGGGGAAACCATAGAACTCGCCTCCGGGAGTTTCCAGGAAGAAGACACCGGCTCCCTGTTGGCGGTCGTAGTGATCGGTGGAGGTCGGGAACCAGAACAGGGGCTTGCGAACGATTTCCCAGGCCACCTCGAGGCCCGGCAGCAGGTCGGGCACCCAGGCACCGGGTGCGATGATCAGCGACCCGGCGTGGTAGCGATCCCGGTCGGTGACCACTTCGAACGACTCGCCGATCCGCGACCACTCGACGACCGTTTCGTGGGTCTTCAACTCGGCACCGCGTTCGGTCGCCCGGTCGATGTGCGCCGCCACGGCGTCCTCGACAAACAGGTATCCTCCCGCCGCCTCCCACACCGCGTCGAATTCTTCGGGGATGCTGAACCCGGGAAAGTCGCGTGCCAGTCGGTCGCTGCCCAGTGATTCCAGTTCGAGGCCGTGCAGAGCTGCGGCTTCGCGGGTGCCGGCGACGGCGGGTCCATCGGGGGACCCGGCCAGCAGCAACCCGCAGCGGTCGATCAGCGGCCGCGAGCTGTGGGCGGCGAGGTCGTCCCAGAGCCGGTACGAATCGACCGCCAGGGGGACGTAGTCGGGGTGTTCGAAGTAGGCCTGGCGGATGACCCGGGTGTGACCGTGCGAGCTGCCCTGGTCGTGAGCGATTCCGAAGCGATCGATGCCCAGCACGCTGGCTCCGCGGTCGGCGACGTGATCGAGTGCCGCGCTGCCGAAGCCTCCGGCACCGATCACCACGCAGTCGTACCGCGTGCTCACTTGCCCGCTGCCAGGTTGACTCGCACCAGCTCCTTGTCGTTGCGGGCGAAGACACTCTTCATGGCAAACGCCGGGTGGCTCCAGATGGTCATCCGCCGCTGAACTCGCCGAGTCGGTTCGATCAGCTTGGCCCGGCTGAGCTCCTGGTATCCGCTGGGAGTCAGCTTGGCGATGATCAGGTCACCCTGTTCGTTGTGGATGAAGTGCCGGTCCTGGTGGCTGACCAGGAACGCGTTCCACCAACGACCCTTGCCGGTGGCTGCCAGCGATTCCCAGATCCGTTTGCCGTTGGTCGCATCCAGGCACCGCAGTTGGCCGTAGCTGCAGACTCCGTAGATGTGCTTTCCGGTAAAGATCGGGGTGGCCATGATCGAGTGCAGCCCGTCGGTCTTGACCTCGCTGTCGCTGGTGCCCTTCCAGGCCACCTTGGCCTGTTTCCCGTCCTCGGAGACTTCGATCATCATCGGCCCGTTGTAGAAGGCGGTGACGAACAGCCGGTTGCCGACCTGACGGGGAGTTGAGATGGTCAGGCCGACTCGGACTCGGAAGGGGACCTGCCAGATCAGTTTGCCGGATTTCGGGTCGAGGCTGCTGATGGCGGTGGGGTGCCAGACGACCAGTTGACGGGTCTTGCCGAAGGTCATGATCACTGGAGGGCAATAGCCGATCTGTTCGTCCTCGAGGCTTCGCCAGAGTTCCTTGCCGGTCAGCTTGTCGAAGCTGACCACCAGCGACCCGTCGGCGCCGCCGACCAGGGTGATCAGCTGGTTGCCGTCGATCAGCGGCGAGGCGACCATGCCCCAGATCGGCAGCTTGGTGCCGTAGTCGGCCACGAAGTTCTTCTTCCAGATCAACGACCCGTCGCTGACCTTCAGGCAGAACATGTCGCCCATGGCACCGATGGTGTAGACCCGGTCCTGCTCGACGACCGGGGTCATGCGAGGACCGGCCGGGTAGCTGATGCTGTAGCGGACCGGGTAGGTCCGGGTCCAGAGAATCTTGCCGGTCTCGGCGTTCAGGGCATGGATCCGCTCGATCCGCTTGGCACGGACGAAGTCGGTGATGTAGACACGTCCGCCCGCGACGGATGGTCCGGAGTATCCTTCACCGATGGGTGTCGACCAGACCCGCGGCAGCAGCCCCTTGGTGGGCAGAGTCTTGACGATGCCCTGTTCGCGCCAGACCAGGTCCCGCCGGGGCCCGCCCCACTGCGGCCAGTCGTCGGCCGAGGCTTTTGTGGTGGTGAGCGTGAGGAGCGTGAGGAGCGTGAGGCAGAGCAGGGACGGGAGTTTGGCCGTGGGGAAGGTCATCGCGGGGTCTCCAGTGTTTGAATCCGCCGCCATCTTGTCAGCCGGGCACAGGATTGGCCACCGCGACGGCCTCGATCTGCTGTCGATGGCGGTTCGCCCCGGCCGGGCTGTATACTGGGGTTGATGGGCAACTGGTCCGCTCTGGATCTCGAGCGGGGTTGTCTGAAAGAGCCAAGCCGAACAGTCCAGAGGGTGTGAGCCGTGAAGTCGAAGGTCCAGTTGCTGGTGAGTGTCGTGGCGAGTTTCGCGCTGCTGTTGACCGCTGCGGCGGCCCAGGCGGCGGACAAGCCGGCGGCGTCAGACAAGTCGGGAGCAGCACTCGAGTCGCGTCACCTGGGGAACATCCAGCGGGTGACCTTCGGGTTGCCACGTGCCGGCGAGGGCTACTTTTCACCCGACGGCAAGTGGGTGGTTTACCAGGCCTACCCGGTCGGTTACCCCTTCTACCAGATCTACGTGCAGAAGCTGGGCGAGAAGACGACTCGTCGGGTGAGCACCGGTCGCGGCCGGACCACCTGCAGTTATTTCACCATCGACGGCAAGCGGATCCTGTTCGCATCCAGTCACACCGACCCTCAGATCGCTCAGACCGAGCGTCAGGCTCGCGATCTGGCGGCCCAGGGTGGTCGTCGTCGTTACCAGTGGGACTTCGACAAGCACATGGACATTTACGTGTGCGACTTCAATGGCACGGGCCTGAAGCGGTTGACCAATTCGCCCGGTTACGACGCCGAGGGTTCCTATTCGGCCGACGGCAAGCACATCGTGTTCACCTCGGGCCGCGACGGCGATCCCGATCTCTACATCATGGACGCCGACGGCAAGAACGTCCGCCAGCTGGTCAACAATCCCGGCTACGACGGCGGCCCGTTCTTCTCGCCCGACGGCAAATGGGTGATCTACCGCAGCGACCGCCAGAAGGAGCACATGCTGCAGATCTTCGCGATCCGCGTGGATGGCAAGCATGACACGCAGCTGACCAACAACCTGGGCACGGTCAACTGGGCGCCCTATTTTCATCCCTCGGGTGGCTACATCATCTGGACTCGTGCCGACTATTCGAAGGGACCCCGGGGTGCCCACTTCAACCTGTTCACGCTGGACCTGCAGTTGGGCAAGAAGAAGATCACGGTCGGTGACGTCCGCCAGGTGACTTCGAATGTCGCTGCTGACGTGTTGCCGGTCTTCAGTCCCGACGGCAAGAAGCTGATGTGGACCTCGGCCCGTTCCAAGGACAAGACCAGCCAGTTGTGGATTGCCGACTGGAAGCGGTCGGTTGAGGCTGCGAGTCGTTGAAGAGCCCAGGTGGCGGGGTGGGTGCAGGTGGCCGGGACAGGCACGTCCCACGTCCGCCTGCGGCGGACCGCGTGTCGAGCCAGTCCCCCGGCAGCGGGTTCATTCGCCGGGTGGAACCGAGTGGACCATGACGAGGTCGTGTCCGGCGGCGGACCAGTTCGAGCTGCCGACCAGCACGAGTCGTTGTCCGGTTTCGAGCACTCCGAGTCTTCGTCCCCAGTTGCAGACGGCATCGAGCAGCCTGCGAGGGCTGGTATCGGTCCGGATCGAGCCCATCGAGCGGACACCCCAGTAGAGGTTCATGCGTCGAGCGGCGGTGGTGGAGTCCGAGAGTGCCAGCACGGGGACGGGGCTGCGTTCCTTGGAGACGGCCAGTGCGGTGCGTCCGCTGAGCGTGGGGATCACCAGCAGGTTGGCCCCGAGTTGTTCGGCGATCGAGACGGCTCCGACGGTGACCGCTTCGGTCACTTCCAGTGCCCGGGCCCGTGCTAAGGGTTCGAACCGGCGTGGCACGTCGCCACCGACGGTCTGCTCGGCCTCGCTGACAATCCGGCTCATCATCGCCACTGCGGCGGTGGGGTTCTGGCCGATCGCGGTTTCACCCGAGAGCATCACGGCGTCGGTACCGTCGAGCGTGGCGTTGGCGACGTCACTGGCTTCGGCGCGGGTGGGGAACTCGCTGTTGGTCATGCTGTCGAGCATCTGGGTGGCGGTGATCACCGGCACGCGGTGAGCGTTGGCCATGCGGATGATCCGTTTCTGCAGGATCGGCACCGTAGCCAGGTCGACCTCGACCCCCAGGTCACCTCGAGCCACCATCACCGCATCGGTGATGTCGATGATCGCCTCGAGATCTTCGATCGCCTCACCCTTTTCGATCTTGGCGACGATGTGGGGAGCGTGGTCGCCGGGGTGGGCCGCGATCAGTTCGCGGAGTTGCCTGATGTCGGCGCTGTTGCGGACGAAGCTGAGCCCGACGAAGTCGATCTGATGATCGAGTGCCCAGGCCAGGTCGCTGCGGTCCTTGTCGGTCACGCTCGGGGTACTCAGGGCCACTCCCGGCAGGTTGACTCCCTGGCGGCTGCGGACGGTTCCGGGTCGAACGACGCGGCAGATCACCCGGTCATTTTCTTCGGCGCAGACGACCAGTTCGACAATCCCGTCGGCCAGCAGGATGCGGTCTCCCGGCTCGACGTCGTCGATCAGCGGTGCGTAGGTGCAGGTGAGTTCCTGTGAGTCATCGGTGATTTCGCCTCTCACGAACACCACCGTGGCCCCTTCCTGGCACAGCAGTTGACCTGTGGCGATTTCGCCCAGGCGGATCTTCGGCCCGGCCAGGTCGCCCAGCACTCCGATCGGCCGATCGAGTTCCTGCTCGATCTCCCGGATCGACTGCAGGACTCCGTCGAGCCAGTCGTGGGTTCCGTGCGCGAAGTTGAGTCGGAAGACGTCGACGCCGGCCAGCACCAGATCTCGCAGCGCCTCGGCCTCGGCACAGGCCGGACCGACCGTGGCGATAATCTTGGTCTTGACCAGCGGCGGTTCGACGGGCGTTGCGTCTGTGGCCATGAGTCGAGACTCCTCGTTGCGTTCGCAATGACACTCGGTGGGACAGCAGGACGGGCCTGTGTGGAGGCGGACTTCAGTCGACCAACCCGGCGATCCGGGCGTAGTCGTCCTTGAGCGACTGGTAGAGCTGGCCGTACTGGGGGTAGCTACGATTGTAGTATCGTCGGGTGGGGGGGTGTGGTGGTGTCGAGTCGACCACCCGGATCGTGGCCTGGCAGGCTTCGACGACGTCCTTGTAGGCTCCGGTTCCGGCGGCCGCCAGCAGTGCGACTCCGTAGGCCGGCCCTTCCTCGGCATTGATGGTGGCCACCCTGTTGCCGTAGATGTCGGCCTGCATCTGTCTCCAGAACCCGCTGCGTGCACCGCCTCCGGAGACGCGGATTTCTCGGACCGGGATCTTCATGCCCTTGATGATTTCCAGGCAGTCCCGCATCGCGTAGGTGGCTCCTTCGATCACGCTGCGGACCAGGTGCGGTCGTCCGTGCCTCAGGCTGAGTCCGATCCAGGCCCCTCGGGCGTGGGGGTCGGCGTGCGGCGTGCGTTCACCGGTCAGGTAGGGCAGGAAGTACAGTCCTTCGGATCCGGGGGGTGCCTGTTGGGCTTCCTGGGTGAGCAGTTCGTAGGGGTCGATCTTCTGGCGGCGTGCCGCCTTGACGGCGTCTTCTCCCAGTTGGTTGCGGTACCACTGCAGGCTGCCTCCGGCCGAGAGCACCACGCCCATCACGTGCCATTGGTCTCGGACGGCGTGGCAGAACGTGTGCACACGACCCTCGGGGTCGGTCTCGATTCCCTCGCTGTGGGCAAACACCACTCCACTGGTGCCCATGGTGGCCGAGATGACTCCCCGCCTGACGATCCCGTTGCCGACGGCTCCGGCCGCCTGGTCACCTCCGCCTCCGACCACCGGCACTCCCCGCGGCAGCCCCAGTTTCTTTGCGGCCTCGCGGGACAGCGTACCACTGACATCTTCGGACTCGTACACCTGCGGCAGCAGCCCGGGTTCGAGTTCGAGTTTTCCCAGCAGCCGGCGGCTCCAGTTGCGTCGCTTGACGTCCAGCAGCAGTGTCCCCGACGCGTCGCTGACCTCGGTGGCGAACTCACCGGTCAGCCGATATCGGACATAGTCCTTGGGCAGCAGCACCATGCGGGTGCGATCGAAGCGTCGGGGTTCGTTGTTTCTCAGCCAGAGAATCTTGGGTGCGGTGAATCCGGTCAGTGCGGGGTTGGCCACCATCCGGATCAGGGCCGCTCGGCCCCCGGCCTTCTGGTGAATCTCGTCGCACTCGGAGGCCGTCCGCTGGTCGTTCCACAGTAACGCGGGTCGGATCACCTGGTGTTTGCGATCCAGGAACACGCTGCCGTGCATTTGGCCCGAGAGCCCGATGCCGGCGACGGAGGCGGGTTTGATCCGGCCGTCCCGCAGCACCTTGCGAACGCTCTTGATCGAAGCCTGCCACCAGTCGTGGGGATCCTGTTCGGACCATCCGGGCCTGGGGCTGGAGAGCGGGTATTCGAAGGTGGCTCCGGCGATGATCCGACCGTTCTCGCGGATCGCCAGCGTCTTGGTACCGCTGGTCCCGATGTCGATGCCCAGGTAGACGCTCATCGAGGTGCTCCATCGGGCAGGTGAGGGTCACTCACGATTGTGCCCCTTCGGCGATCAGTTGATCGAGTTCCTGTTTGAGTCGACCGAGGATCTCGTCGTAGGAAAACGCACCCAGGGATTCTTCGCCTTTCTTGAGATTGACGAAGTTGGGAGCACACCACAGCCCGAGGTCCGCGTCGTCGGTTTCTCCGGGTCCGTTGACCCGACAGCCCATCACGGCGATCGTCAGCGCGTGATCCTTGGCGTACTGTGTCATCTCACGGACCTGCTCGGCCAACCCGACAAAGGCCTCGTTTTCGACTCGCGAGCAGCTGGGGCAGCTGATGATGTTGAGCGTATCGAGTCCGTAGTCGACGACGCTGCGGACACGTCCGGCGGAGATGTCGGCCAGGATCTGTCGTCCCGCCTCGATCTCTTCGAACTTCCGCTCGTTGGGCACCGTCAGCGACACGCGGATCGTGTCACCCAGGCCCTGGGAGACGAGTTGTTCAAACGCGATCCGCGTCTTGATGACACCGTCGGGAGGCAACCCGGCTTCGGTGACTCCCAGGTGCAGCGGCACATCGGGCCGCCGCTGTGCGAATCGCCGGTTGACCTCGATGACTTTTTGCGGGTCGGAGTCCTTCAACGAGACGCAGTAATTGGTGAAGTCGAGCGAATCGAGCAGTTCGCAGTGTTCCCAGGCGCTGTCGAGCATGGGCGAGATCGAGTCGTGTTCGGGGTATAGGTCGATCTTGTCGGGGTCGACCGACCCGCAATTGACTCCGACCCGGATCGCACAATCGTGCGTGGCCGCCTGATGGGCAATCCCCTTCACTTTCTCCTGCCACGGTTTGTCTCGTTCGTGGTGGTAGAGGTGTCCGGGGTTGTAGCGGAGCTTGGCGACGTGGGGTGCGACGATTTCGGAGAGCCGGTAGTTTTCCTGCAGGTCGACGCTGAGGTTGGCATCGGTTTCGGCGGCGATCGCGACAACCGCGTGGGCGTCGGCGGTGCTGTCGACGGCGATCCGCACGACATCGGCTCCGGCCTGTTCGAGGTCTCGGACCTGTGCGGAGGTGGCTTTGACGTCGCGGGTCGAGGTGGCGGTCATGCTCTGGATGGCGATCGGTCTTCCGTCGCCGATCGTGATACGACCGATGGTCACAGGTCGAGTGGGATTGCGGGGCAGTTTCACGTCGATCGGGCCTTGC
>CAUZJR010000086.1:0-15300 GCA_963580005.1 Planctomycetota bacterium | reverse complement strand
AGTCGGATGTCGACCGTCTGGATGGCACCCGCGTCGATCTTGTCGATCTCAACACCCGCCTGCGGAACGTCCCGGCGAGGATCTCGGTCGTTTGACGCGAGCAACATCACGTTGAAGTCCTTGCGGATCTTGCGGGTGCTGTTGTTGCGGAACCAGACACGGTAGCGAGGTCCGAGTTTCTGCTCGGAGTGCCCCGCGTCGACAAAGCGGACGGCCAGCAGCTGCAGGTCACGATCCTCGACCTCGACCACCGGCACGTCGACCCAGGTGCCGCTGACGACGACCGGCAGAGTGATCCAGACCGGGTAGTTCCAGGGGGACCAGGGACTGCAGGGGCCGCAGACGATCGGGCGACAGAAGATCGGACGTGGGTCATAGACCGGGTTGCAGCGATCCCACCAGCTCCAGGAGACCCAGGGGCTCCAGTGAGGCATCCAGGAGTGGGAGGGGTAGCAGGAGGGTCCTGCGTACCAGCTGCCGAAGTGGAGGTCGATGAAACTGCTGTGCACGTGGCCGTGGTGGATCCGCGAGTGCCAGCCGCCGTGGCGGCTGAGCGAACGGGACAGGTGCAGCCGGCGGGCGACGTCGCCGTGTCGAGACATCTCGAACTGACGCTTGAAGTCGAGCTTGCGGCCGATACGCGATTCGGACAGGTTCTGCAGCTTGCCAGACTTCAGGCGGTCGGCGAAGGTGTTCCGACCGGCGGCAGAGCCGACCTTGCCCCTGGGGGCACGGATCTTGCCGTTCTTTTCGACGATCGACACCGGGGCCGGTCGCTTGGCGGAGGTGTTGCCCTTGGGCCTGAGGCCAGGAACCGCCGAGGAGCTCTTCGGGCGGAGCGGGGTGCTGGAGGTCCCGGTGCGAGATCGGATGCGTGAGAAGATGTTCCCGCGGCTCCTGGGCTTGGGCGAGGTGGTCCCCGTCTTGCCGCGAAGTGACGACTTGGAGGGGACGCTCGACCTGGTGCCCGAAGGCAGCGGACGAGTTGAGGGCTTGGGACCCTTCGGTCTCTCCGGCCGGGTCGTGCGAACGCCTCGCTTGGAGTTCGAAGCCGGCAGGCGGATGCCCGAGGAGCCCCTGGGATTGGGGGCGGTGGGCCGGCTGATTCGGCCCGAGGCACCTCGCGACGGAATCCGAATCGAGGGCGCCTTCGAAGTGCGTGCGGTGGCCGTGGGGCGACTCGAGGAACGAGACGAAATGGACGACTTCGAAGCACGCGAGGGGGCTCGCGACGTGCCGCTGCGACTCGAACGACTCGGAACTCGAACCGTCGGCCGGGACGTGCTGCGCGAGGTCGAGGCGCGCGATGACGGGCGGGAGGAGGGGCGGGAGGTGGAGCGGGAGGTGGAGCGGGAGGTGGAGCGGGAGGACGAGGAACGGCTCGAAGGTCGTGAGGACCGGGAAGTGGCCGGAGGCTTCGACGACTTGCTTGAGGACGACGTGCGTTTCGAGGAACTGGACGGGCGGTCCTTCGCCTCGGTGAGTGTCGTGCCCAACAGCAGGGCCAGACAGGCCACGTACGCCATGAAGCCACCGGGCTTCATGGGCCGGAAGTTCAGGGGTCTCGGGGAGGTTGGCTTGAGGTGTGACATGATCGCGTCCTTTCGCTCTTGATGGTCCTACTGCTGTGCTGTCCGTGAACCATAAGAGCGGATAACGTGCCGTTTCAGAGGATTGGGTACCAACCGGATCGACAGTATGACATAACTCAATGCAAATAGCATAGTTACGACTGTGTTGATGAGACGATCGAAACCAGAGGATCACTCGATGAGTGTCACAGAGTGACGTCGAGATGATTCAGTGTGCGACGACGTGTCGTCAATGTGGGTACGGTCGCCGGTCGAGAGGGGGCGGTGTTTGTGAATTCGTCTAGGCAGGAAACAGGGCGATTGGTAGAGTCCGGCGGCTTTTGTGGCCAGTGAGTACGATTCTGCCACGAGGTGACGTGATGGTCGGGCAGTGGACGTCCCGTGTGTGTGTGTTGAGTCTGACTGCGTCGTTGCTGTGGACATCGGGTTGCTTCAGCGAGTCGTCCGAGCAGGTGACGTTCGACGAAGACGACGTGATTCTGAACGGTGACCTGACCACGGTGGGCGGTTCGAGTTCCCTGGATGGGGCACCGAATTCTGAGCCAGGCCAGCTCCTCAGCGGCCTGTCCGAGCCGGCGGTGCATGCGCTGGTGAAGCGTGTCACTCAGACCCTGACGCAATCGTCACCGGATGGGTTGGAGACCAGCCAGGCCCAGTTGTCGTGTTGGTTCGAGGTTCGAGTTGAGCCTCTTGGTGAGGGCGACTCGAGCTACCGGGTGACCTATCAGCGGATCAGTTATTCTCACACGCTGCCCGGTGAGAGCCTGCGTTATGACACAAGCGAGACGTCGTCTCCGGTGCCTCCCACGCTGGCTCACCTGCAGGCTCTCTCGCGAAGCGGTTTTGCATTCTGCACCAGGGGTGGCGGGACATCGATTGAGTTGACCGAGGTGCCGGCGTCTGTGTTTGACGGCGACCTGAAGGGAGCCGCGGCGGCCGAGTTCGTTTCGGACCAGATCGGGTTGGTGCTGTTGGGAAAGGGTACCACCGCAGCCACCACCGCAGCTCCCATTGCCCAGACGCGTCACATCGAGTCCCCGGTCCCGATGAATGTCAGCACCCGATATTCGATCAAGGCGACTGGCCAGGGCACGGTGACGCTGGACATGCTCGGCAGCGTGTCGTCTCCACAGGAAGCCACCCGGGTCCAGTTGCTGGGCGGTTCGGCGTCGGTGAAACTGGGCGGAGGCCACGCATTCGGCGAGTTGACCATCGACACCTCAAGCGGTGTGACGACACATGCCGACTGGAACCGTTACATCGAGATCAGCCTGCGAACCGAGTCGGCCGAGCGGATCGATCAGCGGAAGCACGAGATGGTGACGATTCGGGTTGCCGGCAGTGCTGCCGAGCCGCCTCCGATCGCTGCGGGTCTGGGGCAGCCGGCCGCGGCACCGGCCCAACCGGTCGGCGTGGGCCGTTAGCGGCTGCCAGGTTCGAGGTGTCCGCAGACCTCGGGGTTGACCACGTGCTCGGGCAGTCGACCGCTGAGTACGTCGGCGACCTGCTGGGCCGTGCGTCGCCTGAG
Source organism: Planctomycetota bacterium (assembly GCA_963580005.1). Taxonomy (GTDB): domain Bacteria; phylum Planctomycetota; class Planctomycetia; order Planctomycetales; family Planctomycetaceae; genus UBA8437. The sequence goes on along the minus strand of CAUZJR010000086.1, from coordinate 12,180 downwards.
TTCTTCAACGGATTCCTGCGACAGGAACCCGGCGTGCGGTGTGGCGATGACGCGGGGGTCGGCGAAGAGCGGTTCGCTGAGATCGGGGGGTTCGGGGTCAAAGACATCCAGCGCCAGGCCACCCAGCTGGTCCTGTTCGAGTGCTTGCCAGGCGGCGTGGTGATCGATCAGTCCTCCACGCGAGGTATTGATCAGCACGGCGTGATCGGGCATCCATCCCAGTCTGAGCGGATTGAGCAGGTGTTGGGTGTGCGGGGAGAGCGGGCAGTGGAGCGAGACGACGTCGCTTGAGCGGAGGAGTTCTTCGAGTCCGAGCATGGGGCAGCCGGTCTGGTGGTCGTCGCCCGAGGGCGTACTGGCCACGACCTCTAGGCCCAGGGCACGTGCCCGCGGGACCACGGCCTGGGCGATGCGTCCCAGTCCGACGAGGCCCAGTTGCAGTCCACCTAGTCGCCTGGCGGTGGGTCCAGCGGCCAGGTCGTATCGTCCCTGCTTGGTCTGGACGTGGTAGAAGGCGATCTTGCGGAGTGCAGCCAGGAGCAGTGCGATGGTGTGGTCTGCCACCTCGGGGATGCAGTAATCGGGCACAAACGTGACCGGGATGCCTCGTTCGGTGCAGGCCTCGATGGGGATGTTGTCGAGCCCGATGCCGAAACGGGCGACGATGCGGCACCGTGGTGAGGCGGCAACGACGGCGGGAGTGACCTGGGCCCAGCAGGCGGCGATGGCATCGACGTCGGCGGCCAACTCGACCAGTGTCGCCTCATCAGCGGCACCCGGCTCGATCACCTCCGCCCCGACCTCGGCCAACACCTGCTGCTCGATCACACAGTCCGGCCACGCTCGGTCGGTGATCAGCACTCGAAAGCCGTCGCCCATCGAGTCGACCTAGGAATTGGTCGCGGCGAGTTCGGCCATGCGGATGGCCGGTTCGACCACCCGTCCCCAGTTCTCTCGCAGGTAGTCGTCGGGCCCGCCCTTCTGGGCAACCGCGTGAGCCACGTCGACGGTCTTGATCATCTCGATCGCATCCCACGGGCAGACCAGCAATTCGTAGGGGTCGGACCGCTTGGTCGGAATGTGCACACAGATCTCGCAGCCGACGCATCGTTCGACGTCGATTTCGCACCAGGTCTGCAGCACCGAGATGGACGAGCCGGGGACCTTGTAGATGCAGTCGACCGGGCAGACTTCCAGGCACGCCTCACAACCGGTGCAGTTGTCGGCGTTGATGATTGCCACTTCCTTGGGCAGTTTCTTTCGTGCACCGGTCTTCGCCATGCCTGCAATCCGTTGGAAATCATCGTCTGCGAGTATCGGACGCCCGTGAGCACAAGCCGCTCGGAACGCTGCCATTGTGCCGGTTGGTCCAAGAGTCGGCAACCCAGCTTTTGTTTCCTCGCGTCACCGGCTCGCCTCTCGTCTTTACCCCCTCGGCAGTCGTCACTAGAATCCCGCCCCGCTCTCCTACGCTTGTGACCTCTCCACTCTCACCCTGCACCTGCCCCTCCCCGCCTCACCCCTCCCCTGCCCTCGACTCACGCGGTCCGCCGCCGGGGTCGTGAAACCGCATGGACATTCACAAGACGATCCTGGGTCTGTGCCTGGTCGCGTCCGGTTGTTGGACCGGCCAGGTGGCGAGCTGGGCTGGTGAAGCGTCGCCGCCGCCGGCAACGGGTTGGCGACCGGTCATCGACGGCGTGATTCGTGAGGTCGAGGGTGTCGAGACGAGTGAGAGCGAGGCGGTTGCGGCGTCGTCTGGTATCGAGTTTGCGAATTGGCGTTCTCTGGTCGAGGAGGCGAGTCGTACGGCCCGGGTGTGGACGAAGCGGGTCGAGATTGGTGCTCGGGTGTTGAAGGGCAACACGGACGAGGACTTCGTCAAGGTGGCCGGCGTGATTCTCCGCGAGCAGGACAACTCACTTCACCGTATCGACTGGGGCGGTCGTTTCGGGCAGGTCAACGGACTGCGGAACACCAACCGCTGGTTTCTCGAGAGCACCATCGACCGCAGCCAGCCTGCCGGATGGCTCTACTACATCAGCAGTCGTCACGAGTACAACCAGTTCCAGGGAATCGACTACCGCGGCAACGCTTCGGTGGGAGTCGGCTACAAGTTCGTTGACGAGGACGACCGTCACGTGCTGATGCGGCTGGGCCCGTCGTTGACTCTTGAGGTTTACAACGGTCCGGGTGACGACCGTCTGACCGAGGAGGTGTCGGCGGAGATCGAGATCGACTGGCCGTTGTTCGAGCGGACTCGGCTGGAGTCTCAGACGACGATGCGTCCCAGCGTGACGTCGCTGGACGTGTTTCGTTTCCGCACCGACACGGCGTTGATGATCCCTCTGGACGACGAGGCGCGCTGGAGCCTGAAGCTGGGCTATCTGCTCGACTACAACTCGAGTCTCAGCCTCGTCGACGGCCGTCAGCCGATGGACCTGACGACCAACGTATCGATCGTGTACATGCGTCCCTGAGGCGGTCGTTCTAGCGAGGCTTGGCGAGCGTCACTTTCAATGTCTTGCGTTTGCCGTCGCGGACCACGATCACGTCGACGGCGTCGCCGCCCTTGAACTTTCTGAGTGCGAGGTCGAAGTCGTCGAGGCCGCCGATCTTGGTGGGTCCGAACTGGACGATCAGGTCGCCTCCCTTGAGCCCCCCCTTCTGGGCGGGGCTGCCCGGTGCCACTCCGGAGATCGGGTAGCCCTTGGGTCCGTCGGTCCCGAAGTCGGGGATGCTGCCGAAGTAGGGACGGCTGCCCATGCGGTTGACCTGGGCCCGGCTCTTGAGCTCGACGTACTTGGGCCGCTGCTTGTCGAGAGCGGTCTCGACGATGATCTCCTCGAGCATCCCCACGATCGACTCCATGCCGCCGAGGTTGATCTTGGGCCAATCGTCACCGGGCCGGTGGTAGTCGCTGTGGGTGCCGGTGAAGAAGTGCAGCACCGGCACCTTTTCTCCGTAGAACGACGAGTGGTCACTGGGGCCGAAGCCGCTGGGCTTCAGCGACAGCGCGAATTCGTGCTGCTTGCCCTTGGTCTCCACGAGCGTCTTCCAGCGGGGTGCGGTCCCGGTCCCGAAGATGGTCAGTTTGCGGTTCCTGAGTCGGCCGACCATGTCCATGTTGAACATGGCGACGGTCTTGTCGATCGGGAAGACGGGGTTCTTGACGTAGCGGGCCGAGCCGATCAGTCCGAGTTCCTCGGCGGTGAAGGCGATGAAGACGATCCTGCGGGGCAGTTTCTTCTTCCGCTGGCCCAGTCGCCGGGCCAATTCGATCAGGCTGACGGTGCCCGAGCCGTTGTCGTCGGCCCCGTTGTGAACTTCCTTGGACCCGGGAGCCAGTGAGCCCTGGCCTCCCAGTCCCACGTGGTCGTAGTGGGCTCCGATCACGATGGTCTCGTCCTTCAGAGGTCCCTTCCCCTCCAGGACCCCGATCACGTTCTTGACCTCGGTGCGGACGGTATTGATCGAGGTCTGCATCTGGATGTTCCACCCGGGCAGGACCTGGCTCTTGGCCTTGAAGTCCTTGTCGATGGAGGCTTCCAAGCCTGCGAGCGTGGTTTTTAGTGAGGCCTTGAGGACCTGGTCGAGTGCCTTGTGTGTGATGTGAGCGATCGGCAGGCTGCGGGAATTTCCGGAGCGGGCGTAGCCGAACTTCATCAGCGGGTCGGGCAGCCCGGTCTTCTGGCGGGCCTGGACCTTCTTGAGCTGTTCGACGGAGACCTTGAGTCGACGGCGGGATTCGGCCTGTTTCTTGTCATCGTCGGGCTTGGTGCCGTCCAGGGCGACGGCGGTCTTGACCACGGCATCCCGGGCTCTCTTGAGTGCCTGCTGGGCGTTCTGGCGGTTGGAATGGGGATCGTTGACGAACAGGATCGCCTTGGCGCCGGCGCCGAAGGCGTTGCTGACCTTGGAACGGAGTGCAGCGTGTCGCGAGATGCCCCCGTGCGGTGCCGCAAACGGGCCGTCGTCATCGCCCTGCAGCGGTGTGCGTCGCATGATGATCGCGACTTTATCCTTGAGATCGATGCCCTTGAGATCACTGTAATGGGCTTCGGCTGCATCGATCGCGTAGCCCAGGAAGACCAGTTCGCCGCTGATTTGTCCTGATCCGCCGAAGGCACAGACTTCAAAATCGCTGCCGATCTTCAGGTCGATCGACTGCCCCTTGGGTCCCACGAGTTTCACGGTGTTGGGTGTGGCCAGCTTGACGTCGGTGACCAGCGTGAACTTCTGGTAGGCGTCGCCATCGACTCGTTTCACATCCAGGCCGGCCTTCTGAAACTGGTCGCGGATGAAGTCGGCGGCGAGATTGAGGCCCTTGGTCCCGACACCTCGCCCTTCGAGCTTGTCGGAAGAGAGGTACTGGATGTCGGACTTGAGACGGTCCTTGGTCCCGGGCACGGCCTTGGCCGGCCAGGCGGCGGCCGTGGCGGTGATCAGCGCCAGGAGCGTGGCACACAGTGCCAGGTGGGCGAGGGTGTGAGTCGAGCGTGAGGGGGTGTTGTGAGAGCGGGTCACCGTGGGTCTCCTCGGAGGACCTCGAATGCGTGTCGCAATGCGATGGTAAACGACGGGGGACTGTCAGTCGAGTTCTGCGAGCGCCTCGTCGAGGAAGCCCTGTAGCAGGTGGGCCGGGAACAGGCAGAACGAGAATTCGCGATGGGTCAGTACGGAGTTGGCATCGAGTTGCCGGTGGAACTGTTGCAACTGGCCTTCGAGGGCCTGCCGGGCCCCGATCGTGTGCCGGCTGAGTTCTCGATTGACCTCCCGAAATTCACGATACCGCGTGCGGCGTCTTTGCCGGGATGCGGGGGAGGCGTCGAGGCGATCGTCGTGCTGCTGTCCGATCAACGTGTCCTTGAGCTGTCTGGGTTCACTGGCCTGTCCCTCGGCGAGGAATTCTTGGGCGTTGTAGATCATGCGTCGCTGACGGCCCAGGAGTCGGCTGTGCTGCGAGGGAGTGGCGTCGAAGGGGCCTCCCAGCGGCAGGTGCAGCGTGGCCGAGAGTGTGAGGTAGGGTGGTGGTGCGATGCTGAAGAAGTCGGCCATCAGCGCGTCGGTCACCTCGTCGTATTTCGAACCGCCGATGCCGTGTACGAAGAGGTCGGCCAGGAAGACGCGGGCAAACAGCGTTGTCGAGAGTGCACTGGGCCGGATCCTCAGGCCGTCCTCCTGCAACTGGCCGAGGTGTGTGGCGAGCTGATCGAGGTCAGTGGCGTTTGAGAGTGGCCACTGAACTTCGAGCGTGCTGCCGTCGCTGACGGCGATGCCCTGGGGTGAGAACTGGACCAACAGGCGTCGCCGGTGGGTGTCACCGGCGTGCCAGCACCAGAAGGGAGTTTCGAGCCAGTCGTCGTGCTGTTCGAGATCGGCGGCGGGGTGGGTCCGGCTGCGGACTCGGTTGGCCACGCGGTAAGCCGCCAGCGCGCGGTTGTGGGCTTCGGCGAAGCGGTCCCCCTGCAGCAGCAGCATGGCCATGAAGCGGAGGAAGGGCCTGCTGGTGGCCAGGCACGAGATGGGCAGTTCCAGGGTACCGTGCTCGAACTGATCCTGCAGTGCGATGCGAGCTGAGGAGAGGCATTCGGCGAGTCCGCGGCCCTGTTCGGCGGCCGAGACTGCTGCCGGCCAGATCGCCGGCAGCACCGGTTCGATGCCCCAGCGTGAGAGCGCGTCGGTGACTCGTTCGGGGAACCCGGTGAAGGCCCCCGAGAGATCCGGCTTGATGTCCTCCCACGGCCGGGCTGCGGTGTCGGAGGTGAAGGGGACCAGTCGGGTGGCCGGTTCTTCGCGGGACCCGTCGGGGACGGCCAGGTGTAGCGGCGTGGCAATGTCGTTGTCGACGATCAGGTTCAGCGGTGTCCCCTGCACGTGCCGGGCCAGGCGGGCCAGTGCAAAGTTCTTAATCAGCACTCCGCAGTGAAACAGCGTCGGCTGATGTCCTCCGACCACCAGGGGCCCGGTGGGGTTGTGGGCCGGCAGTGTGCGGCCACTGCGGGCCGCATAGTCGACCGCCGCCTCGAGCGTCGCGGTGGTCGACTCGTGCCTCCACTCGGACAACGCCTTGCCGGCCACGCGGACGTCAGCAGATCCGTGCAGCTGTCGCGTTTCGATCGCCAGGCGGCCCGCCTGCAACAACGGGGGGTCCGCCAGCACGCCCCGGTCACTCTGCGGGACCCGGCGAGAAGAGACTGCGGTGATGGCGGACGACACGGACACGGGGACAGGCACGGCGGTCGTGGAGGGAGGGGGGGTCGCGGCGGGGGGTGTGCTTACCGAGTGGGTGAAGCAGCGAGCGCCCGGTCGAGCACCTCCAGGTAGTATGACATCCGCAGACCGGCGTCGTCGAGCGATCCGCCGAAGGACCGCTCCTCGTCCAGGTAGATCAACGGGACCGGGTATTCCATGATCCGCAGGTCGGCCCGAACCGCCTGGACCCACAATTCCAGCGGCATCGCGTATCCCGGTTCGGTCAGGGCGAGCTTTGTGAGTGCGTCGGTGCGGTAGGCCTTGAAGCCACAGAAGGCATCGGTCAACTCCAGGCCCAGTACCTCGTTGAGCCTCTCGGTCACCTCGACGTTGATCCGGCGACGGTCCTCGGGCGGACGGCTGGTGTCGTCTTCAATTTCGAGGTAGCGGCTACCCGAAACGATGTCGGCGGCTTGCTGCTGAAGAGCGTCGACGAGCGACGAGATCCGCTCGGGTTCATGTTGGCCGTCGCAGTCGATCGTGACCACGATGTCGAAGTCGCCCGCAATGGCATGCTCGAAGGCGGTTGACAGCGCGGCTCCATATCCGCGATTCCGCTCGTGAGTGGCCACCTGCACGTCGTTCCGCCTGGCGAGGCGGTCGGCCGTGCCGTCGTCGGACCCGTCATCAACAACCAGTACGTCCGAGCAATGCTCCAAGACCAGGTCGAGCACCTGGTCGACGTGCGTCGCTTCGTTGTAGACGGGCAAGGCGGTCAGGTAGGTCGCGGGCATATCGGGCCGAAACGGGGAATGTGGGGGGGCTGAGGCGGGTTAGGGACGGTTGCCGAGATGGCGGCTTCAGGTGGTATTGTAGTTCGTAGCGGGGTGACCTGCCACGAGGTGTCACGGTTGTTGCTCGGTGGGAAGCTCGTACAATGTGGCCGCAGGGTCGCCGAGTTGAGCGACCATCCCGAAGACGCGTGGCAGGAGATGAGCATCATGGCGTACGAACTTCCGGACCTTCCTTACGCGCACGACGCGTTGGAGCCTCATATTGATGCCCGGACGATGGAGATTCATCACGGCAAGCACCACAACGCCTACATCAGCAACGTGAATGGTGCGTTGGAGGGCCACGACGGTTTGTCGTCGCTTGGTGTTGAGGCATTGATCAGCGACCTGGGTGCTGTTCCGGAGGAGATTCGTGGTGCGGTTCGCAACAACGGTGGCGGTCACGCGAACCACTCGTTGTTCTGGACGGTGATGAGTCCCGAAGGTGGAGGGGAGCCCGAGGGTGCTGTGGCTGACGCGATCAACGCGGCCTGTGGCAGTTTCGAGGCTTTCAAGGAGCAGTTTGCCAAGGCAGCGGCAACCCGATTTGGAAGTGGTTGGGCGTGGTTGAGCGTGGGTGCTGACGGGTTGGTGGTCGAGAGCACACCCAACCAGGATTCTCCACTCTCGGAGGGCCGGACTCCGATCCTGGGCCTGGACGTCTGGGAGCATGCCTACTACCTGAACTACCAGAACCGTCGTCCGGACTACGTGCAGGCATTCTTCAACGTGGTCAACTGGGGCGAGGTTTCTCGTCGTTACGCCGAGGCGACATCCTGAGCGCGTCCTCGGCAGGCCATTCCCAAGGGGGTGGTCGGTGATGTTATGATGACGCCTGGTGAAACCTAGTGGTTCCGCCGGGCGTTTTCATGTGTGGGCTGAGCAGCGGGTATCGCCGTCCGAAAGGGTGGGTGGCCCGACGGGGGAAACCGGGACCGTGTCGACGGCGAGCCTGTTGATCGTCGAGGGTGAGGGTCGGGGCACTCGATTCCAGATCGGCCGCCAGCGGGTCGGGATCGGCCGCAGTTCCGAGAACGCGATCCGGATCGCCGACGAGGAGGCGTCCCGTTTCCACGCCGCGATCCAGTGGCAGGCTGCGAGTTTCGAGTTGCTGGACCTCGACAGCGCCAACGGCACGCTGCTCAACGGGACCCCGATCAAGCGGTCGACTGTCTCGGACGGCGACCAGTTGCAGGTGGCCAACACGCTGTTGCAGTTCCGGGTCGAAGGTCGGGTGGTAGCGGGATCGCAGTTGCCGGTTGACCTGGTCCCCGGTCCCGACGAGCGGACGAGTATTTTGAGTGAGACCTCGGACGTGGTGCCGGTGGCACCCGGTGGTCCCAACGGCTCATCCCCGGCAGGAGCCTCGCCACGTCCGGGACTCGACCCGACAGCTTGGCAACTCAGCGAGTCGGAGGCCCTGGCGAGCCTGGGTGCCTTGTACCGAATCAGCGAACAGGTGGCCGACCCGGCCGCCACGCTCGACGACATCCTCGTCACCATCCTCGACGTGGCACTGGATGTCGTCTCTGCCGATCGCGGCTGCGTGCTGTTGTCCTCACCCGAAACCGGCGTGCCTCAACCGCGTGTCTATCGCGACCGAGTCCCCTCGGCACCCTCGTCAACGGGCACCGGTGCTGGGGAGGGATCGGGAAGTCCTACGATGCCGGTCCCTCGGAGCATCGTCGACCTGGTTATCTCGGACGGCCGCGGCGTCCGCACCTCCGACGCTCAACAGGACGAGCGGTTCTCGGGCGGTGGCAGCATCCTGCAAGCCGGGGTCCGCGAGGCGGTCTGTGCGCCCCTGGTGGGTCGGCAGGCCGTACTCGGTGCCATCTACCTCGACACCACCACCCGAGCCGACCAGGTCCTCGAGAGTCGCGGCACCGGCGAGCGGCTCAGCGAAGAGTCGCTGCGGCTGCTGGTGGCGATCGGGCACCAGGCCGCGCTGGTGATCGACGGCCAGCGGTCCCAGGCGGCACTGGTCGACGCCGAACGGCTGGCCGCGGTGGGCCAGACCATCGCCACGCTCAGCCACCACATCAAGAACATCCTGCAGGGGGTGCGTGGTGGCAGCTACCTGATCAACCTGGGTCTCAAGGACCACGACGAGCAGTTGATCCAGCGAGGGTGGGGCATCGTCGATCGCAACCAGGGCCGCATCTACGACCTGGTGATGGACATGCTGAGCTACAGCACCGAGCGGACTCCGGCGTGGAAGCGGTCCGACGTCAACGCCACGGTGGCCGAAGTCTGCGAGTTGCTGCAGCCTCGTGCCGAGGAGGCTCGGGTGCTGCTGGAATGCCGGTTGCCCGAGACGCCCAGCGAGGCGGACTGTGACCCGGAGGGCATCCACCGGGCGGTACTCAACGTCGTCACCAACGCGATGGACGCGGTCGAGGGTCGTGCTGATGCACGTGTTGAGGTCCGCGTGGGTGTTGATCTCTCGGCAGGTGTCGTCTTTGTCGACATCGACGACAACGGCACGGGGGTTCCTGAAGATGAATTGCCACGGCTGTTCAGCCTGTTTGCTTCGAGCAAGGGAGCCAGGGGGACCGGGCTGGGGCTGGCCGTCAGCCGCAAGATCATCGACGAGCACGGTGGTGAGATCCAGGTGGAGAACCGTCCGGGAGACGGCTGTCGATTTCGACTGGCCTGGCCGATCGTGGCGACACTCGAGGAGCCGGCCACGGAGTCGGGGCCGGCTCCGGCCGCTGCCGATCCCTAGAAATTGGGCTTGCCGCTCGGTGTCCCGTCCGCTGCTGGTCCCACGTTGCGGAGTTGAGTCTCGAGGTGGTCGAGATTGGCGCCGATACTGCGTCGACCGGGTCCCCACGAGTGACCGCGGCTCGAGTGATCGAGGCGGAAGTGCTGGGGACGGACCCGTGCCATGTCCGGCAGTGTGCCGGCCAGCTTGACTCCACCGGGACCATGCAGCGGCCGAATCCGACGAGGTTCCGCAAAGAGCTCGGCAAAGTCACTCGCCGTCCCCGTCTTTCCGGTGGGTCCCTGGAGATTGCGGTCGGCGAGGTAGATGGCCAGGGACGGGCTGAATCCGTTCTGAACGCCCCACCAGCGGACCACTCGGTCGGTCAGCAATCCAGACGCACAGGAGAGCAGGACCGGCCTGGGTGGCTCCTGGGGATTGGCCGAGAGTCCCTGGGCCAGCACCGTTTGGTCGACAAACAGGTCGAGTCCCGTGTCACCGCGGGAAGCGGGTGGGGCCTGGCCGGCTGGTGGGTTGCCTCGCACCAGGAAGACCGAGCGAGCGGCCGAGAGGCTGCAGTGGCGGATGTCGACGGCCGAGCGGGATGAGGTGAGTTCCTGTCCAAGATCGAGATCCAGGACGGACCCGGTGGACAGCAGCAGGCTGTCGTAAATCAACAGCCTGCGGCCCTGGAAGCGAGCTTTCAGCAGGGTGCCGTTGCCAGCGAGGTAGCTGCCGAGGATGCGGCCGCTCTGATCCTCCCGACTTCCGCTCCATGTGATCAGCCCGCGGTCGTGCTGGGTCGTGGTTCGAGGCCCCAGCAGTGAGCAGTTGCGGATGGTGAAACTCCCGTCGGCGACGCTTAGCAGCCAGGCGGGTCCCTGCGACGGGGACAGCTGGAATCGTCCGCCCACAAGCTCCAGCGATCCACCGATGACATTGAAGAGTGCGACGGGTGCTGCTGGGGGTTCGCCGGAAGCGGCCCGAGGCTCTTGTGGATCCGGCTGCGGTTCGCCTTGCGCTTCGGGGACCTGTGAGGGAGCTGCTGTTTGCGGATTGGGCCCGGGCGGCTTGGGGACCAGCACTAGGGGCGGTCCATGTTCGGCATCCTGAAAGACCAGCCTCAGGCTGCCTGTTTCGACGGTGATCGGGCTGGTGGTGCGTCGACCGGACCCTTCGACCACGATCACGGCGTTTGGCGGCGGCGGGTGTTCGGCGAGGAATCGTCCGAGGTCGGGATGGTCGGCGAGTTTCAGTGACAGGAGCGGCCGCGGCCTGGGGCTGGTCGGGATCCACGTGGGTCGTCCGAATTGTCCCGGGGCACGAGCGAGGACCCGCGTGTTGGCGGTTTGCAGAGCGAGCACGCGACAGCCCGGGGGGTTTCCGTCGGTCGCCGGTGGCAGGCGACCGGCCAAGCGGCCGGTATCAAAGTAGGCCGGATTGACAACGTCGGCTTCGGATTTGAGTGGTAGCCAGGGAGTTGGGACGAAGGCGGTTTCCTCACCGGGCGTCTTCCAGCAGGCCTGCCATTCGGTGAAGCTGCTGATTCCCAGTCCGGTCTCGGCATCGCGACGCACGAACTCTCTGACCCCGTAGGCGACGGTGCCGAGTTGTTCCCATTCGAGACCCTGGAAGCGACTCTTCTGGCCCGCGGCCCCGGCAGCTTGCGGCCAGCGCCCGATGTCCAGCAGCACGCGGTCACCTGATGACGGGCAGGCCATCAGCGAGTTGACCAGTGTCAGCCGGGTCGTGGGCAGGCCGGACCCGGATCCGCCGCTGTCCAGTTGCAGTAGCGGTGCGTCGCTGCAGAGGGTGCAGGAGAGCAGGCGGATGTGGCGACGGTCATCGGCGGAACTGCCGCCTCCGGGGGTCAGCACACTGATCGGCGGTGCGGAATCGGTCACCAGCAGGCTGTTGACGAGTGCGACGTCGGCCGAGCGTGAATCGAGTTCCAGCAGCGTGGTATTGCGACCTCTTGCCAGAACACGTTCAAAGAGGACGCGGGCGGGGTGGTCGGCTGGTGCTCCAGAGACTGCCACCGCCGCCGTCCCGCCCTCGCGTTCCTGCGGTTGAGTGATCGTACACCCGATCAGGCTGAGGTCCGAGGACTGGCTGGAGATCAATGTGAGGCGGTGGTCTCCGGCGAAGGCGGATGCGGCTGGTGCCAGGTCGAGGTCGTGGAGTTCCAGCGCGGTGTTCCGCAGGCTCAGCACGGTGGTGCGGTTCGAGTCGTCTTGATCGGGCCGGAACACGACAACCGCCCGAGCCGACTTGGGTGCTGAGATGACGACATGTCCGCGACCGAGCAGTTCGGTGGCTGTAATGAAGAAGGGTCCCGGTCCCCCGAGGCGGATCCAGCCTCCCTGTTCGGTGAGTGCCGCGAGGGCGGCGTCGAGGCTGTGGAAGTGGCCCGGTCCCAGTGGCCTTGCGGCGACGTTGAGCACC
>CAUZJR010000085.1:0-15369 GCA_963580005.1 Planctomycetota bacterium | reverse complement strand
CAGTCTGTCGACTGTCCCGGGCGCCACGATCAGAGGCTCGACCGTGATCATTGTTCTCAAGCCCGACTGCACCGACGAGCAGATCGCGCACATTGAAAAGCAGATTGTTGCCCTGGGCCTGAAGCCCGAGTTGAGTCGAGGTGTCCAGCGGACTCTGATCGGGGTGATTGGCGAGGATGACGTCTTGAGCAACGCTCCGCTGGGTGCGTTTCCCGGCGTCGAGAAGGTCATGCCGATTCTCAAGCCGTACAAGCGAGCCAGCCGCGACTTCCAGCCCGAGGACTCGGTGGTCGACGTGGGCCGTGGAGTGTCGGTCGGCGGCGGATCCCTGGGCATGGTGGCCGGGCCGTGTGCGATCGAGAGTCGCGAGGTGTTGATGGACATCGGCCAGGCGGTCAAAGCGGCCGGTGCCAACATCCTCCGCGGCGGCGCCTTCAAGCCGCGCACCAGCCCCTACAGCTTCCAGGGCATGGGCGAGGAGGGACTGAAGATCTTGAAGGATGTGGGTGACGAGTTGGAAATGCCGGTGATCACCGAGGTGATGGATCCTCGGCAAGTCGAGCTGGTCGATCGGTATGCCGACGTGTTTCAGATCGGCGCCCGCAACATGCAGAACTTCAACCTGCTCAGCGAGGTGGGCCAGACCAGTCGTCCGGTGATGCTCAAGCGGGGCATGAGTGCCACGGTGGGGGACCTGTTGATGTCGGCCGAGTACATCCTGGCCCAGGGCAACAAGCAGGTGATCCTCTGCGAGCGGGGCATCCGCAGCTTTGAAAACTCGACCCGCAATGTGCTCGACCTGGCCATGGTGCCCAACGTCAAGCAGACCTGTCACCTGCCGATCATCGTTGATCCGTCGCACGCGACGGGTCGTCCCGAGCTGATCCCGGCGATGGCCCACGCGTCGATTGCCGGGGGCGCCGACGGGGTGCACATCGAGGTGCATACCTGCCCCGAGCAGGCACTCAGCGACGGGCCCCAGGCGCTGTTGCCTGAACAGTATGCGGAGGTGATGACCGGACTGGCGCAGTTGGCCGAGATGTACGAGAGGGTGATCCCGGTGGCGGCGGGTGGGTCCGACTGAGCCATTTCCGGCAGCAGCCGGATGCGGTGGGCCCGGAGACTCGGGCAGCTGAGATTGGTGGGTACAGAGAGGGGCATCATGAGGCGGATTTTCGTTGCGGGCAACTGGAAAATGAACACCGACCGGGCCGAAGCGCTCGAGTTGGCCGGTGGTCTGGTCGAGCGGCACGGCGAGTCGGGCCCGGTCGACGTGCTGATCGCTCCGCCATTCGTCTGGCTCGGCGAGGTGGCCGAAGTGGTTCGCGGCTCGGCGGTACACCTGGCAGCACAGAACGCCTGGTGCGAGTCGTCGGGAGCGTTTACCGGTGAGGTGTCCGGTGGGATGCTGGCCGAAGTGGGTTGTGGCTGGGTGATCCTGGGCCACAGTGAACGCCGGCAGCTGATGGGCGACACCGATCAACTGGTTGGCAGCAAGGTGGCCGCGGCCCAACTGGCGGGCCTGCAGGTGATCCTCTGTGTCGGGGAGACTCGGGATCAGCGTGAGGCACAGGAGACCGAGGCGGTGCTGACCCGACAGTTGCTGGCGGGGCTGGAGCAGGTCGACAATGAGGCGGTTGGTCGGCTGGTGGTCGCCTACGAACCGGTCTGGGCCATCGGCACCGGGCTGACCGCGACCACCGAGCAGGCCGAATCGGCTCATGCTCACCTTCGCAACCAACTGGCGGTTCGCTACAATTCCGATGTGGCCGAGGCCACGAGGATTCTGTACGGGGGCAGCGTCAAGTCGGACAACGCCGCTGACCTGATGAGCCAGCCCAACGTGGATGGGGCTCTTGTCGGGGGAGCCAGTCTGTCGGTCGAGTCGTTTCTCGCGATCATCGAGGCCGCCAGCGACCTCTGAATCTCTCGACCACGCTCGACCAGCCTCGACCACGATTCCTCGCTTCGCGTGATGCCGCTGACGGAGACCTCCTGGTGAAGGACCTGCTCGAACACCTCAAGAACTACTGGAAGGTCTACCTGCTCTTCCTGGTTCTGACGGCACTGTGCTTCCTGGTCGGTTGGCTGGTCGGTGGTCCCAGTGCCGGGTTGGCCTGGGCGCTGACGGTCGATGGCACGCTGATGATCCTGATCATCCTGCTGCAGCAGGGCCGCGGAGGGGGCCTGGTCGGAGCTCTGGGCGGCATGGGGGCTCAGAGTGCCTTCGGGGCTCGAGCCGGAGATGCCTTCACCGGCATCACCGTCGTGCTGACAGTGCTGTGGGTGCTGCTGGCCGGTTTTGGAGGAATCACGCTGCGGGCCGATCGTGGCAATGTGACCTTCGATCAACTCGAGGTCAGGTTGCTGACGGAGATTTCCAGGTGGGAAGGTGACGGCAGTATGACGCTGCTGGTGCCGATTCATCTCAGTGGAACGCCGAGCGAAGATGTTACCGTTGAGGTCAGGGCCAGTGTGGCCCCGGCGGCGCAGGCTCTGCATCGTGTGGATCTGAAAGCAAAGCCCCACACATTCAAGGCCAACACGACCGATCTTCGTGCCACCGTCGAGATCGAATACGACGGCGGCCAGATCGCCGACGGCGACTGGACCTTTACCGTTCAGATCGTCAGCACCTCCGAAAACGCCATCCGCAAACTCAAGGAAGCGGAGACTAAGGTGACCATCATGGACGACGACGTCGGAACCGGACTCGGGGTGCTTGATGCCCTGAGAGAATCCGCAGGCGATGCGACCGACAACGACGCCGATGGCCCGGCCGTGAAGAACACCCCCGCTGCCAAGACACCAGCCACGAAGAAGCCGGCCGAGAAGAAACCCGCTGCGAAGAAACCAGCTGTGAAGAAACCAGCTGTGAAGAAACCCGCTGCAAAGAAGCCGGCCGAAAAGAAACCAGCTGCGAAGAAACCCGCCGAGAAGAAGCCGGCTGCGAAGAAGCCGGGCGACTGACGGCACGAGTGGATCAGCAGGCGAGACGATTGTGCTGTTGAGCATGACGGGATTTGGTGCTGCGACGCACCAGGCGGATGATGTTCTGTTCACCGTTGAGGTGCGGACCGTCAACAACCGTTACCTGAAGATCGTGTCGAAACTGCCCGACGCGTGTGCGGCTCTGGAGGGTCGGGTCGAGCGAGCGGTACGGGACCGGGTGGGCCGCGGCACGGTCAGCGTGTTCGCCCGCATCAATTCTCCCTCCGGTGTTTCCAGGACCCTGGCCGACGAGCAGTTGCTGGGTGAGTACGCGGTCCAGTTCCGCGAGTTGTCCGAGCGTCTGGACCTGCCGGGCGAGGTCACCCTGGAGACCCTGTTGGGTTTGCCCGGCGTGATCCGCGACAACCGTGGAAGCTCGGGTGGTCCGGACCAGTTGTGGCCGGGCCTGGAGACGTCCTTGCAGGGTGCCCTGGAGCAGTTGGCCGGATTTCGTCAGCAGGAGGGTGTGGCGATCGAGGCCGATCTGCGGCACCAGTGCCGTGTCGTGACAACCGAGCTCGAGGCGGTCAAGTCGTTGGCTCCGAAGGTTGCCGAATCGTATCGCCAGAAGTTACTCGAGCGGGTGAGCAAGGCGTTGGACGGGGCTGGGGCGGTGGTCAGCGAGCCGGACGTGATCCGCGAGGTGAGCCTGTTTGCCGACCGTTGCGACATCAACGAGGAAGTCTCGCGGATGGATGCTCACCTGGAACAATTCCAGCAGATCCTCGACGCGGATACCTCCCAGGGCCGCAAGCTCGAGTTTCTCGGCCAGGAGATGTTCCGCGAAACCAACACGATCGGATCCAAGGCCAACGACATCGAGATCACTCGCAGGGTGGTCGAGATCAAGTTGGCGATTGACCGGATTCGCGAGAACCTGCAGAACGTGGAGTGAGCCGAGGTGGCGAACGAGGTCCCCGACACTATCAGTCGCGTGCTGGTCCTTTCGGGCCCCAGTGGCAGCGGCAAGTCGACCATCGTGGACCGCCTGGTCGGCGAGAGTCCGGTGCGAGTCCTCGAGACGGTATCGGCGACGACGCGACGTCCTCGTCTGAGCGAGGTTGACGGGAAGGACTATTTTTTTCTCAGCCACGAGGAATTCACTGAGAAGCGTGAGCGGGGCGAGTTTGTCGAGTGTGCGGAGGTGCACGGAGTGGGCGACTGGTACGGGACTCTGGCCTCGGAACTCAAGCGAGCCCACCTCGAATCGGCCTGGGCCCTGCTCGAAATCGACGTCGAAGGGGCCCTGGCGGTGATGGATCGGTACCCCGATGCCTTGACGATCTTCCTGCTAGCCCCGTCAATGGAGGAATACCGCAGTCGGTTGGAGTCGCGGGGGACCGAGTCGCCCGAGGCGATCTCACGTCGGATCGCCACAGCCAGCGTTGAGGTCGAGCAAGCTCAGAGGTATCGGTACCAGGTCGTCAACGATGATCTGGACAAGGCGGTAGGGGAAATCACAACAATCCTGTCAGCGTGGGAGGCCCAAGGCTATGCTTGATGCGTTCAGAGAAGAAGCAATTGTTCAGAAAGTCGGCGGCCGATTTAGACTCTCGTCACTGATCCAGAAGCGGATGGTGGCACTCAATCGGGGAGCCCGTCCGTTGGTCGACGTGGTGACGAACAACCCGATGGTGATCGTGGTCGAGGAGATCCTCAACGACAAGATCTACCTCGACAGCGCCGGCAACGTCGCGTTGGCCGACGGGGCGCCGGACCTCGACCAGATCCTGCAGGATTCGGGTCCGGAGTTCAGCGAGTTGTAGTCCGAGAGGGCCAGCTGCCGGAGAGTGACGGGATGCGGGGCCGCGAGATTCTGCTGGGTGTCAGTGGCGGCGTGGCGGCCTACAAGGCCGCCGCACTGGCCAGCGGCCTGGTCCAGGCCGGTGCCGCGGTCTCGGTGATCATGACGCCTTCGGCGAAGCGGTTCATCGGAGCGACCACCTTCGAAGCACTCACCGGTCGACCCGTCTACTCGGACCTGTTCTCGCCTCGCGAGCACCACCAGGGCGAGCACATCGGTTTGGCGCGCAGGGCCGAGCTGGCGATCGTCGCTCCCGCCACCGCCCAGACACTCGCCCGGCTGGCTCATGGACTGGCCGACGACCTGCTGGCGACGACGCTCTTGTGCTTCACCGGTCCGGTGCTGCTGGCACCGGCGATGAACTGCGAGATGTGGGCCAAGGCCTCGCTGCAGCGGAACGTCGCCACGCTGGCCTCCGACGGATTCGAGTTGATTGACCCCGGCGAGGGTTGGCTCAGTTGTGGCCAGGTGGGTGCCGGCCGGATGGCCGAGCCCGAGGCCATCCTCGAACGGGTCGCCGCCATGTGCCAGGTGCTCGAGGCACCCTCGGGGTCACTCGACGAGGCCCGGTGATGCGGATCCTGATCACCGCGGGACCCACCCGCGAATACCTCGATGATGTCAGGTACCTCTCCAACGCCAGCAGCGGCAGGATGGGTTTCACGGTGGCGGCGGCCGCGGTGGCTGCCGGTCACGAGGTGGTCCTGGTCGCTGGCCCGGTGGCTCTGAAGCCTCCGCAGGGCTGCCACGTGGTGGATGTCGAGACGACCGAGGAGATGGGTCGTGCCTGCGTGGAGGCGTTTGGCGACTGCGATGGCGTGGTCGCGGCGGCGGCGGTGTGTGATTACCGGCCACTGTGTCGCCACGAGGGCAAGTTGACCAAGACGGGTGAGCCGGTCTCGATCGAGATGATCGAGACCGACGACGTGCTGGCGACTCTGGGAGCGGGCAAGGAGGGCCGGTTCGTGGTCGGGTTTGCACTGGAGGCCAGCAATGCCCGGGAAGGGGCCTTGCAGAAACTGAGGGCCAAGAACTGTGACGCGATCGTGCTGAACGGGCCCGAGGCGATCGGGTCGGAGGTGAACTCGATCGAGTTGATCGACATCAGCGGGTCGGTGGTGGCCAGTTGGGATGGCCCCAAGAGCGAACTCGCCCGACGCCTGATCGAGTGGATCGACCAGCGGTGGTCGGGCCGTTGAGCTGCCTGGCCCGGTGCTGGCCATCAGAGTCGATTCAATCGCCACAATCCCCCGGGTCGTGCGGCCGCGTTGACAAAAGGCGACGGCCACCTGCCTGAAGTCACTTTTTCCAGCGGCCCCGGGTGCTAATCTTCCGCTGGAACGGCTCGCCGGATGTGTGGTGGGGCCTGGACGAACAACGGGAGAGTGAGAGGTGGACAGACCAGCCTGGAAGACTCGCATGACGGCGATGCTGGTGCTGGGACTGGCCGTGTTGCTGGTCGCCAGCCTGGGTTCGGCCGATCCGGCCGACCCGCCTGGCGTCAGTGTGCATCCTCCCAACGACCCGGTCCGCAACCTCGCCGGCGCCCCCGGCGCCCTGATTGCTCATGGACTGATGACGGCACTGGGAGCAGCCGCCTGGCTGGTCGCCGCGGCCGTATTGTCTTTGGGAATCGGGCTGGCTCGAAACAGGGACCGGGTCCCGGCCTGGCAGTGGGTCTGTGGTTGGAGCCTGCTGCTGGTCTCGGCGTGTGCTGCGTTGCATGGAGTGGTGCCCGGCCTGGCCGGCGGACTGGTTGTCGGCAGCGGTGGCTACGTGGGGGCCTGGTCGATGATCTGGCTCGCCGAACAGCTGACGGTGCCTGGCTGCCAGTTGCTGATCGGTTCGATGGCAGTCTCGGGACTGTTGCTCAGCGGAGAATCGCCCTACGCGTGGTGGCTGTTGCGGAAGGTCATGGCACCTGCGGTTGGGATCGGACGGCTGTTGATTCGGGTCGTTGTGAGCAGTCGTGAATTCGAGGATGGTGACAGCCGAAGTGCCGTACGATCGTGGGTGTCTCAGTCGTTGGCGACCGATGTGGAGGCGGCCCTGGCGAGCGAGGCTCCCGCGGTGCGAGTGGGCGGTCTGGAGGTTGACGGTGAGGACCCCGAGGGGGACGAGGAGGTCGATATCGATTTCCCGGCGGTGCATCGCATCGACGCCGAAATCGACACTTCGCCCCGCCAGCCGGTGCGGGTCAATTCGCCGTCGGAGCGGCCCAGCGAGCGTGAGGAGATTTTCGAGCGGCTCGAGGCGGTCGCTCACGAGGACGACGATAAGCACGATCTGCCCGAGCTCGATCTGCTCGAGGAATCCGAGGATGTGCCCTACGCGCTGTTGACCAGGAAGGCCCAGGTCGCCGCCATCACACTCGAACAGTCATTCCGGGAATTCGGGCTCTCTGTACGGGTGGTGGCGATCGATACCGGGCCGGTGATCACCCAGTTTGAACTGGAACTCGAAGCCGGCCTGAGACTCTCGAAGGTCAGCCGCCTGGCCGACGACCTGGCCATCGCGTTGCGGGTCCCCACGGTCCGTGTCGTGGCCCCGATCCCCGGCAAGAACACGGTGGGGATCGAGGTGCCCAACGAGCAACGGGTGATGGTGCGGCTGAAGGAGCTGATCGAGACGAGTGCGCGGGAGGTCCAGGACAAGCGACTGCCGGTCTTCCTGGGCAAGGACGTCAGCGGCCGCCCGCTGGCCATCGACCTTGCCCAGATGCCTCACCTGCTGATCGCCGGGCGGACCGGGACGGGCAAGAGTGTCTGTTTGAACTCGCTGATCCTCTCGCTGCTGATGACCCGTCGGCCCGACGAAGTGCGGATGCTGATGATCGACCCCAAGATGGTCGAACTGAGTCCCTACCGCCGGATTCCTCACCTGATGCATCCGGTGATTACCGACATGAAGAAGGCCGAGGCTGTGCTGGCCTGGGCGGTCGACAAGATGGAGGATCGATACGACTTGTTGGCACGCTGTGGAGTCCGGCACCTGGACAGCTTCAACGCCCTGAGCCACAGCGACGTGCTCGATCGGTTGGGGCTCGAGGAGGACGACATCGAGGCCGAGGAGATTCCCGAGCGGATGCCCTACATCGTGATTGTCGCCGACGAGATCGCCGACTTGATGATGTCGGCCGGCAAGGATGTCGAGCGGCACATCATCCGGTTGGCCCAGAAGTCTCGAGCGGTGGGCATCCACCTGGTGCTGGCCACACAGAAGCCGACCGTCGACGTGATCACCGGCCTGATCAAGTCGAACCTGCCGGCACGCGTCTCGTTCCAGGTCGCCAGCCGGACCGACAGCCGTGTGGTGCTCGATGAAATCGGTGCCGACAAGTTGCTGGGACACGGCGATATGCTGTACCTGACACCGGGCACCAGCCACCTGGTCCGGGCCCAGGGCACGTTTGTCAGCGACGAGGAGATCAATGCGGTGATCGATTTCTTCAGCGAGGTCGAGCCGCGGTATTCCGATGAACTGACCCGGATCAGCTCGTCGGGGGGATCCGCTGAATCGGGTCTCGATAATCTCAAGGACCGGGACGACCTGTACGAGCAGGCGATCGAGGTTGTGATCCGCGAGGGTCGTGGCAGCGTGTCCTTGCTGCAGCGCTGCCTGGGAATTGGCTACGGCCGAGCGGCTCGCTTGATCGATTACATGGCCGAGGATGGTGTCGTGGGCGATTACAACGGCTCGCAGGCCCGTGAAGTGATGTACACCTCTGAGGAGTGGGAGGCATTCCGTGGAGGTGAGGAATCACTTCACGAGAGTGCACATGGGGTCGGTTCGGGCGGGGTTTGACGGTTTCTGGCCGCTGACCTATCATGACCCCTCATGGCATTCGCCTCAGGCTATCGCTCGCCTGGGGCGTTTTCGTTGTTTCCGAGTGCACGGTGCGTCCCGATGCCACGGATCGAGATCTACGACACGACGCTGCGGGACGGCAGCCAGGGTGAGGGGGTCAACTTCTCGCTCCAGGACAAGCTGCAAATCACCTCACGGCTGGACTCGCTCGGGTTCGACTACGTCGAGGGTGGGTACCCTCTGTCAAACCCCAAGGACGAGGAGTACTTCCACGCGGTCCGTGATCTCGACCTCGAGCACGTGCGGGTGGCCGCGTTCGGCATGACTCGTCGTCGCGGTGTTGCGGCCGAGGACGACACGGGAATGCAGGCGCTTCGAGATTCTCTGGCTCCGGTCTGCACCGTGGTTGGCAAGACCTGGGACCTGCACGTCGACGAGGTGTTGCGGGTGGATCTGGCCGAAAACCTCGCCATGCTCAGCGACTCGGTCGCCTTCCTGGCGGGCGAGGGCCGCGAGGTGATCTACGACGCCGAGCACTACTTCGACGGCTGGGCCGCCAACCCCGACTACGCCTTGCAGACGCTCGCGGCCGCGGCCGAGGCGGGTGCGGGTACGATCGTGCTCTGCGACACCAACGGTGGCCGGTTGCCCGAGGAGATCGCGGCGGGGGTTGAGGCGGCCATGGGCGAACTGGATGTCCCGCTGGGGATTCACTGCCACAACGATTCAGACGTCGGTGTCGCTAATTCTCTGGCCGCCATCGACCTGGGAGTCGGGCATGTGCAGGGCACCATCAACGGCATCGGAGAACGCTGCGGGAATGCCGACCTGATCAGCGTGGTCGCCAACCTCGCGCTGAAAAAGACCGGCTACGATGTGCTCAGAGACGACGGCGTCGAGCACCTGGCCGAGTTGTCTCGATACGTCTATGAATTGTCGAACATGAATTTCCGGCCGGGGCAAGCCTTTGTCGGCCAGAGCGCATTCGCTCACAAGGGAGGCATGCACGTGCACGCGGTCAACCGCGTGGCCGCCAGCTACGAGCATGTGCCACCCGAATCGGTCGGCAATGTCCGTCGCGTACTGGTCAGCGAACTCTCGGGCCGATCCAACATCGTCGCCGCCACCACCCGGCTCAGGCTGCAGCAGGACGATGAACTGATGGCCGCGGTGCTGGCCCAGGTCCAGGACCTGGAAAACGAGGGGTATCAGTTCGAAGCGGCCGAAGCGTCGTTTGACTTGCTGGTCAAGAAGGTGGCCGGGACCTATCGGCCCTTCTTCGAACGGGTCCATTACCGGGTGAATGTCGAGACCGGTGCGATGGCGGATCCGGAGACCGAAGCGACGGTGAAGTTGACGGTCAACGAGCGTGAGGTGCACGAGGTGGCCGAGGGCGATGGTCCGGTCAATGCCCTGGACACCGCGCTGAGAAAGGCACTCAGCCAGACCTTTCCCGGCCTCAAGGACATGCAACTGGTCGATTACAGGGTACGGGTGATCAACTCGACCCAGGGTACCGCCGCGCGGGTGCGGGTCTTGATCGAGAGTCGTGATTCCCAGGAGGTCTGGAGCACGGTGGGGGTCAGCGAGAACATCATCGAAGCCAGTTGGCTGGCGCTGGTCGACAGTGTCGAGTACAAGTTGTACAAGGACGCGGATGCTGAGGCCGGCGAAGCGGAAGCGTCGAGCCTCGATTCCGCCTCGGCCCGGGACGAAACCTGATGCCCGCGGAGATTCCCAAGCAATACGAACCCGCTGCCGCTCAGCAGCGGTGGTACGCCGAGTGGTCCGAGCGAGGTTATTTCGACGCCGAGCCGAACCCCGATCGGCCTCAGCACACGATCGTGATCCCGCTGCCCAACGTGACCGGAGCCCTGCACATGGGGCACGCGCTCAACGGGACGCTGCAGGACCTGATCACCCGCTGGAAGAGGATGCAGGGTTTCGAGGCGTTGTGGATGCCCGGGACCGATCATGCCGGGATCGCCACCCAGGCGGTGGTCGAACGCAGGATGCTCGAGGAGGAGGGTCTGACGCGGCACGATGTGGGTCGCGAGGCATTGGTCGAGCGGATCTGGAGGTGGAAGGACGCCTACGAACAGCGGATTCTGTCGCAACTGAAGCTGATCGGGGCCAGTTGCGACTGGCGTCGAACCCGCTTCACTCTGGACGAGATGTGCTCAACCGCGGTCCGCCGCACCTTCTTCAAGCTATTCGGCGACGGGTTGATTTACCGGGGCAAACGGCTGGTCAACTGGGACTCGTTTCTCCAGACCGCCGTGGCCAACGACGAGGTGTTTTACGAGGAGGTCGAGGGAGGTTTCTGGACGTTCCGCTACCCGGTGGTCGATTCCGAGGAGACGATTGGGTTCTCGACGACTCGGCCCGAGACGATGCTCGGTGACACGGCCGTCTGCGTGCATCCCAGCGACGAGCGGTACGCTCACCTGATCGGCCGCTCGGTGCACATTCCGCTGGTCGACCGCGAGATCCCGATCATCGCCGATGCGTTGTTGGCCAATCCGGAGCTGGGCACCGGGGCGGTCAAGGTCACCCCGGCCCACGATCCCAACGACTACGCCTGCGGCCAGCGGAACGACCTGCCGATGATCAACATCCTCAACTCCGACGGCACGATCAACGGCAACGGCGGGACGTATGCGGGGCTGGATCGCTACGAGGCCCGCACCCGGGTCGTGGCGGCGATGGACGAGTTGGGCCTCTTTGACGGGGTCGAGGAGCGGGCGATCGACCTGGCCCACAGCGATCGGTCCAAGACCCCGATCGAGCCCTACCTCTCGGACCAGTGGTTCGTGAGGATGGACAACCTGGCGCAGTCGGCCATCGACGCGGTCAACGACGGACGCGTCACCTTCTTCCCCTCACGCTACAGCAAGACCTACCTCGACTGGCTGGGAGAAAAACGCGACTGGTGCGTGTCTCGCCAATTGTGGTGGGGCCACCGGATCCCGATCTGGTACTGCCGCAGCTGCCAGGCCGAGGATCTCGAGGCGGCCTTTGCCGAGCGCGACGATGTGTGCTGGCACGAGGACCTGGAGAACGGCGGGTGGCTGGTTTGTGCCGAGATGGACCTGGTCGGAGATGAACTGGGTGAGGGGCACGAGCTGGTCCAGGACGAGGACGTGCTCGACACGTGGTTCAGTTCGGCACTGTGGCCGCATTCGACTTTGGGCTGGCCTGAAGCCACTGAGAGTCTCGACTACTTCTATCCCGGCAGTGTGCTGGTCACCAGCCGGGACATCATCACGTTGTGGGTGGCCAGGATGGTGCTCACCGGTCTGTACAACATGGGCGACATCCCCTTCTCGCACGTCTGCGTACACCCCAAGATTCTCGATGGCTTCGGCCAGACGATGTCGAAGTCGAAGGGGAACGGGGTCGATCCGATGGACCTGATCGACCGCTATGGTGCCGATGCGGTGCGGTTCACGATCGCGTCGTTCGCCGGCGAGACCCAGGACATCCGCCTGCCGGTGGGGTACGAGTGTCCCGAATGCGGCCATGTGACGCCCCAGGAAATCAAGCACCAGCAGGCGACCCCGGGCGGCGGCGAGAAGCCGCGGGTCGACTGCGGCGGTTGCGGAAAGGCCTGGCAGTACAGCAGCCCGTGGTACGAACCGGACGAAGGCGAGCAGGTGGCACGGGTTGTGGCCGAACGGTTCGAGACGGGACGGAACTTCTGCAACAAGTTCTGGAACGCCGCCCGCTTCGCAATGCTCAATCTCGAAGGCTACCAGCCGGGTCCGCTTCAGGTCGCAGGCGAGGCCGGTGGGTTGGCGATTGAGGACCGCTGGATTCTCAGCCGACTCTCCCGAACCGCCAGCCAGGTCACCGCCTACCTGGATCGCTACCAGTTCGACCAGGCCACCCGCACGCTCAGAGACTTCACCTGGAACGAGTTCTGCGACTGGTACCTCGAGATGGCCAAGCCGAGGTTGCAGGCTGGTGAATCGGATGACCAGGCGCGAGGGGTCGCCCAGCGGGTGCTGGTCGGAGTGCTCGATGCGCTGCTGAGACTGCTGGCGCCGACCACTCCGTTCATCACCGAAGAACTCTGGGAACGGTTGTCCGAGTGGGCTCCGGTTCGAGGATTGACCGATCCGACGGAGGCTGCCGAGAGCGTGATGCTTGCCGATTGGGTTGCATTGCCCCTGGAGTGGCAGGACCAGCCGCTGGAGGATCGATTCGAGCGGTTGCAGGAGATCATCGTGGCGGTCCGCAATGTCCGCTCGACCTACACGATTCCCCGCAGCACGCAGCTGTCACTCTCGGTCCGATGCAGCCCGGCGGTGGCCGAAGATCTCCAGGCCGTTGCCGGCCAGTTTCTCAACCTGTCCAACACCGAGTTGATCGCAGTCGGATCCGATGTCAGCCAGCCGGATGGGGCCGCGAGTTTTGCTCTGGGCGAGGCCGACGGCTACATCGACCTCGAGGGCGTTGTCGACCGCGAGGCCGAGAGGGCCCGGCACTTGAAGGAGCAGGCAAAACTGACCGGGATGATTGCCGGGCACGAGAAGAAGCTGGCCAACGAGAGTTTCGTGTCCAAGGCTCCGGCCGAAGTGGTCGACGGTGTGCGTGAGACTCTTGCCGGGCTCAAGGAGCAGCTCGAACGGGTCAACGACATCATGGGCCAGCTCGGCGATGCGTGAGTGATCCGGTCGGGGTTGGGGTCGGGGTCGGGGTGGTTGCGGGTCGTGGGCGTCTTGAACGGAGGTGGAGGCGGGCTATAATCCAGCGCGCAGCGGTGGAGTCTTCGTGCCCCACCCTGCTGTGTCGATTGGGGCCCGGACGGGTCGCTGCCAGATAGCGGAGTTACCAACGTGCTGGTCCAGATGGAACTCGCTCGGATCGTCATCAACGACATCGGCGATCAGCAGGTGGTGTTCCTGCGTGAGATCGATGGGGACCGGTCGTTTCCGATCCTGATCGGGCTGTTCGAAGCGGGTGCGATCAACCGCCGGATCACCGAGGAGCCTCCGCCGCGACCCCTGACACACGATCTGCTGAAGGCGGCGGTCGAGCAGCTGGGTGGTGAGATCGAGGACGTCGTGATCACCGACCTCCGCAACCACACCTACTACGCGGTACTGAGGATCCGGGTCAACGGCGAGTTGGTCGAGGTCGACAGTCGCCCCAGCGATGCTCTGGCCTTGTCGGTCCACTACGACCCACCGCTGCCGCTGTTTGTCCACGAGGACGTACTGACGGAAGTCGGCTAGGGGGCGGGCCGAAGCGGGGTTAGTTGCATTCGGGCTCGAGCGGTCCGGCGAGTTCTTCGAGGAAGAACAGGCGTCCGGGTTGCTTGGGCATGAAGGTCGAGGGAATCCAGGGCGTGGGTTCGTGCCGCAGGGTCATCCACAGGCTCAAGCCCTGCCACATCATGCCTCGTGAAAACGTGCCGTCGGCTCCGCCGATGATCTTGTCGGCACCCAGGAACAGGCCCGGTCCGATCGTATTGGCAAAGGCCGGAACCAGCGTGGTGCGGCTCTTGAAGCTTGTCACCGCATTCTGCTCGATCGTCAACGGATGCAGCTGGGCCCCGAGCCGGTGCGTGTCGGCCTTCCAGTCCTCGACGCTGTCGTACTCGGCAGCGAATTGCGGTTCCCAGAAGGCGATGTGACAGACCCGGCCGATCCCGAACAGCACCGCCAGCTTGCCTCCCCCGGCACGGATTTCGGAGATCTGGTCTCCGAAGTGTGGCAGCGCGTCCCGGGATGCGAAGTGCCTCTGCTGGGGTGGAACGGTCAACTCGCCCAGCGGTCCATAAAACGCATCCGACATCGCGTTTTCAAACGCACCGGGATGATCCGACGGCAGCGTGTTCCCCTCCGAATCACTCCACTCGTCCATGTTGAATCCGTGGACGTGGTCGCACGAGACGCCCCATTCCTTGAGAAAGTAGACGGCCCAGCGGTACATGCCCATCGGGCCGACGGGCAGGATCATGGCCAGGGCGTGGCCCTCGTTGCGTGCCTCGGTGATCGTCACGGCGATCTCGTGACCGAGCATGGTGTCGAAGTCGGCCAGGGTGCTGCAGGGAATCGGCTCGAAGGCCTCGTGCCACCACGGCTGCCTGGACGAAATGGTCGCCGGGTCGTCTCCGACGCAAGCGTCGATCGTGGCCAGGTCCCACCCGGCCGGCAGAAACGTCTCCATCAACGATCCGCTCAGCGTGCTCATCAGGTCCATCATTTTCTCCGGTCGGACTGACTCTGTGCGTGGACTCTCTGTCGGTTTCGGATCTCACTGTAGCGATCGGCGCTCGGCGATTCGAGCGGCACACATGGGCATTGCCTTATGGGTCCGGTTGCGGTTAAACTAGGGCAACCCACCTGACCCCACCCTCCTTCTGGCGACGTCCTGTCGCTCCCGAGCCTCGATGAAGTTCATTGTGCTGCCCTGCGTGCTGGCTTCGTGCCTGGGCATTGGCTGGGCCGTCTTTGTCGATTCCCAGCACCAGGGCGATCTCGATCTGCCACGTGCCAGGACCGAGGCGGTAGCCGTGGAGGTCGTCGACCTTCAGACTCGTGACATCGAGGAGATCCTCGAGTTGGTCGGGAGTCTCGAGGCGGGTCGCGACGTGGAAATTCGTTCACGGGTCAGCGGGCAGATCCAGGCCTTGAGTGTCGATGTCGGCGACTCGATCACCGCTGGCCAGCAGTTGGTTCGGATCGAGTCGTCTCAGCAACAGGAACTGGTTCGCCAGGCCGAGGCTCTCAAGAAGGTTGCGATCGCCGAGCTGGCGG
>CAUZJR010000084.1:0-15412 GCA_963580005.1 Planctomycetota bacterium | reverse complement strand
CGGGACGACAACTTCGGGAAGTGGCAGAGGTCGTTGGCCGATCTCGAGAACTACCGCCGCCGGGTCAATCGGGAGATGGACGAGGCGCGGACGTTTCAGGCTCTGCCGCTGGCCCGAGACCTGCTGCCGGGACTCGACAACCTGCAGCGAGCCATCCAGGCGGCCGAAGCCAACGAAGCGGCCGTCGACCTGGTCGCGGGGGTCCGCATGGTCCTGGAACAGGTCATCGGAGTGCTGGCCCGGCATGGAGTCGAACCGATCCCCGCTCTCGGCGAAGCCTTCGACCCGGGCGTGCACGAAGCGATTCAGCAGGTGCCCAGCGACGAGCACGAACCGATGACGGTGATCGAAGAGGTCGAGCAGGGGTTCCGGATCGGCGAGCGAGTCGTGAGGCCGGCCAAGGTGATCGTGACGATGGCACCCGCGGAGGCCGAGTTGGATGGGGGGTCGGAGGTCGAGTTGGAGGAGGGGGAGCCTGGGCGAGCGAGCGACGAGGATCCGGTCGACGGGGATAGTGAGAGGAGCGAGGAGAACTGATGCCGACCTATGACTACGAGTGTCGCGAGTGCGGTCATCGCTGGGAGCTGTTCCAGCAGATGAAGGACAACCCGAAGCGGAAGTGCCCCGAGTGTGGTCGGTTGAGGGCCAAGCGGCTGATCGGGCCCGGCGCGGGCATCATCTTCAAGGGCTCGGGCTTCTATCAGACCGACTACCGCAGCCAGTCGTACAAGGACGCCGCCAAGGCCGACAAGCAGGCCCAGAAGTCCGATTCCGAGAAGTCGTCGTCGGATTCGAGTACTTCGAAATCCGACTCCCAGTCGGGTACGAAGTCCGATACCAGTTCCGGCTCAAAGTCCGATGCGAAGCCGAAGTCGGACTCGGGGTCGTCGTCGAGTTCGTGACCCTCGGGATCCGGCAGCCACGCTCTGATCCTCTCGCACCGGTCAACATCGCTGGAGATCCCGCAGCGGGCTCGGGTATCATCCACCGGATGATCGTCCGTGCCTGCATCGTTGCCCTGTTGCTGCCGACGCTGGCCGTGTCGGCCGAGCCGGCCAGGGGGGCGGCCCCGCACTGGGCCTACCAGCCTCTCGACGTAAAGGCCCCTGCCGACGTGGGGCGATCTGACCAGTCTCGCAACCCGATCGATCGTTTCGTATTGAGTCGGCTGGTGAGGTCGAGCATCGAGCCGGCTCCGTCGGCGGACCGGGCCACGCTGATCCGACGCGTGACACTCGACCTGACCGGCCTGTTGCCCGAGCCGACCGAGGTGGCGCGGTTCTTGGCCGATCGCCGACCGGGGGCCTGGGACCGGGTGGTCGGGCGGCTGCTGGCCAGCCCGCACTACGGAGAACACTTCGCTCGTGAATGGATGGACCTCACGCACTACGCCGACAGCGACGGCTACCTGACCGACCAGTTGAGACCCGTGGCCTGGCGGTACCGGCAATGGCTGGTCGAACAGCTCAACGCCGACACGCCCTTCGACGTGCTGACCACCCGGCAACTTGCCGGAGACCTGATCCCGCGGGCGACTCTCCAGGACAGGCTCGGCACCGGCTTCTTGCGTCAGACTCTGAGCAACCGCGAAGGGGGTGCCGACCCCGAGGAGTTCCGCGTCAAGCAGATCATCGACCGCACCGAAATGGTCGCCGCCACCTGGCTGGGACTGACGGTTGGCTGTGCCCGGTGTCACGACCACAAGTACGACCAGGTCTCGCAACGCGAGTTTTTTGGACTATACGCGTTCCTGAACACGGCCGACGAGGTGAATCTCTATGCCCCGCTGCCCGGCCAGTCGCAGCCGTATGAAACCGCCCTGGCCGACTACGACCGCAAGCGGGACGAATTGCTTGAACCGATCGCGGCCGAGCTGGCCGTGTTGCAGGCACGCTGGGAGGCCCGACTGCTCGAGGCGGGTGCCCGGCCGGGCCGCGACTTCCGCTGGGACCGTCGCTGGGAGGTGCTGGGGCTGATCTGGGGCGGCCAGTTGGGTGAAGGGCAGTTGGAAGGCTGGGAGATCGTCAAGCGGGATGTACACCTGCGAAACCGTGACGAGCAGGACCGGCTGCTGCTGTACTTCCTCTCTCACGGCAACTTGATTGATCCGGCGAAGTTCCAGTCGATGAAACTGGGAGAACTCAGGGACAAGCTCGCCGCATTGCGGTCGAATGTGCCCTGGCCCACTCGTGCGGCGGTGATGCGTGAGGCGACGATTCCGCGGCAGGCGTTCATCCACCTGCGAGGTGATTTCCGTGTCCGGGGCGAGTCGGTGGACGCGGTTCCTCCGGCGGTCCTGCCTCCCCTGTCCGGCCCCGGCGACCGCAACCGGCTGGCACTGGCTCGCTGGCTGGTCTCGGCGAACCACCCGATGACCTCGCGAGTGGCCGTCAACCGCATGTGGCAGCACTTCTTCGGCACCGGCCTGGTTCGCTCGGCCGACGACTTCGGAGTCCGCGGCGAGCTGCCCTCTCATCCCAGGCTGCTCGATTGGCTGGCCGCCGAGTTCCGTGACCGGGGCTGGTCGATCAAGCGGATGCACCGGCTGATCGTCACCAGTGCCACCTACCGCCAGAGTTCGGTTGTGCGGCCACAGCTCG
This sequence comes from Planctomycetota bacterium, assembly GCA_963580005.1. Classification (GTDB taxonomy): domain Bacteria; phylum Planctomycetota; class Planctomycetia; order Planctomycetales; family Planctomycetaceae; genus UBA8437. The sequence continues at coordinate 12,812 of CAUZJR010000084.1, read as the reverse complement.
AGACGAGGGATCCGGCCAACCGGCTGCTGGCTCGACAGCTCTCAAAGCGAGCCTCCGCCGAAGTGATCCGCGACATGGCGCTTCAGGTCTCGGGCCTGTTGAGTCGTCGCGTGGGCGGCCCCAGTGTCCGGCCGCCTCAGCCCGAGAGTGTGACGAGCGAGGCGTACGGGAACAGTTGGAAGTCGAGTACCGGACCAGACCGCTACCGCAGGGCGGTCTACACGTTCATCCAGCGGACCACTCCCTTTGCCCAGGGCAAGACCTTCGATGCTCCCAGTCCCGGCAAGATCTGCACTCAGCGAGAACGTTCCAACACTCCCCTGCAGGCCTTGACGCTGCTCAACGACCCGGTCTTCTTCGAGTGTGCTCAATCGCTGGCCGCCCGGATGCTCGAGCAGGGCCCGGCCGACGACGTGGGCCGCTTCAGGTGGCTGATGCTCAGGTGTGTGTCTCGCGAGGCGGATGCCGCGGAGCTGGATCGGCTGGCTCTGTACCTGGCCTCACAGCGTCAGCGGTTCACCCGTGGCGAGGCGGCCGAATCGGCTGGCCGCGTGGCGGGAGTCGCTGCGAGCGAGGTGGCTCCTGACGAGGCGGCTGCCTGGGTGGTCGTCGCCAGCGTCTTCATGAATCTCCACGAGTTCATCACTCGAGACTGACACCGTGCCCGTTGACTTGCCCGACTTTTCCGACACACCCGACACGCTGTCGCGGTCTCTGGACCGGCGACTGTTCCTGCAGCAGACCGCCTGCGGGCTGGGCACCGTGGCGTTGGGGAACCTGATGTCACGAGACGGCCTGGGTGCCGAGCGCAGGCATCCGCTGGCCGGGCGAGCGCCTCACCATGCACCGCGGGCCCGCAACGTGATCTTCATCTTCATGGCCGGCGCCCCCAGCCAGCTGGATCTCTTCGATCCCAAGCCGGCGATGCAGAAGCTGCACGGGCAGGCGGTGCCCGAGTCGTTCCTGGACGGTCTCGAGGACCCTCTGATCAAGGGCAGTGCCCAGGTCTATGCCTCACCCCGGACCTTCCGTCACTACGGCGAATCGGGCACCGAGTATTCCGACTACGTCACGCACCTGGGCGGAGTGGCCGATCATGCCTGCATGGTCCGCAGCGTCTACACCGACGTGGCCAATCACCATCCGGCGCAGTTGATCATGAACTGCGGCACGAACCAGTGGGGTCACCCGTCGATGGGGTCGTGGGTCAGCTGGGGCCTGGGCAACGCGGCGGACAACATGCCTGGCTTTGTCGTGCTGCTCTCCAATTCCGGTCACGGTGTCGACGGAGGTGCGTCGCTGTGGTCCAACGGGTTCCTGCCATCGATCTACCGTGGCACCACGTTCCGCAGCAGCGGCGATCCGATCCTGCACTTGAACAGTCCCGAGGGGATGACCCGCGGGGTGCAGGCCGGTCGGCTGGCCGCGGTGGCGGATCTGAACCGGTTGAGGCTTTCGAGAACGGGAGATCGCGAGATTGCTGCTCGGATGGCCAACTACGAACTGGCCTACCGCATGCAGTCGGCCGGACCCGAACTGCTGGACTTCTCGGGCGAATCCCAGGCCACTCACACGCTCTACGGACTCGACGCTGAAAAGACTCGCTGGTTCGGCACCAATTGCCTGCTGGCGCGGCGGATGGTCGAGCGAGGTGTCCGTTTTGTGCAGCTGTATCACTCGACCTGGGACGACCACTCGAATCTCAACGCCAACCTCAAGACCAACTGCGACATGACCGATCTTCCGGCGGCGGGCCTGATCACCGACCTGGCCCAGCGGGGGTTGCTCGAGGACACTCTGGTTGTCTGGGGCGGTGAGTTTGGCCGGACCCCGATGCACGAGGTTCGTCGGTCACCGGCCAAGGGCAGTGAGGGCCGCGATCACCACCGGTTTGCGTTTTCGATGCTGTTTTACGGTGGAGGCATCCGAGGTGGGACGGTGATCGGGAAGACCGACGAGTTGGGGTATCACCCGGCCGAGGATGCGATTCACGCCCACGACCTGCAGGCAACGATGCTCGACTGCCTGGGCTTCGATCACGAACTGCTGACATATCGTCACCAGGGCCGAGATTTCCGGCTGACCGACGTGGGCGGCACGGTGGTCGAGAAGATGCTGGCCTAGTCGGCCTGCGGCGGATCGACAAACGGCACCGGCGACGTGGTACCGAATAACCGCGAAGCGGTTCCATCGCAAAGCCCAGTGTTGCCCGCCGCCAGGCGGGCTACGCTGGGTTCGGTGTGCCCCCCATATTTGTGAACCCCAACGGGGTTCCACATCACGACACGTCGACGTGTGAAACCCCTTCGGGGTTTGATGATGGTGGGGGTTGGGGGTTTGGTGCGCCCCTGCTGGCTTGCCGGTCTGGGGCGCGACGGTTAGAAACGGTCTCTTCCCTCGACTGGTTTCTCCCCACAGCAGGACCCTCATGAGCGATCTCAGCAACCGCACTGCGGTGGTCACCGGAGGCGGCTCGGGCATCGGTGCCGCGGTGGCCCGATCGCTGGCCGACGCCGGATGCAAGGTGGCGATCACCGGTCGCCGACAGGAACGTCTCGATGACGTCACCGAAAACTACTCGGGCCAGGTCCCCATCATCGCCCGGACCAGTGACGTGGCGGACCGCGAGGGCACAGTCGAGTTCTTCGCGTGGGCTCAAGACGAGCTGGGGCAGATCGACATCCTGGTCAACAGCGCCGGCATCAACACCCCGGTGCGATCCGTCGCCGAACTCGACCCGGAGAACTGGGACCAGTTGATCGCGGTCAACCTGACCGGTGCCTACAACTGCATCCACGAGGTTTTGCCGGGGATGCGAGACCGCAGCGACGGAGTGATCGTCAACATCTCGTCGGTCGCCGGACTCCGCGCCGGCCCGCTCGGCGGAGTCGCCTACAACGCCTCGAAGTTCGGCATGTCCGCCCTGGGGATCACCGTGGCCGAGGAGCATCGGGAAATGGGGATCCGGGTGACGAATGTCTATCCCGGTGAAGTCGAGACTCCGATCCTCGAGAACCGACCGGTGCCGGTCAGTGCCGAGCACCGCGCTAGGATCCTGCAGCCCGAGGATTGTGCCGATGCGGTGATGATGGTCGTGCGGCTGCCGGCCCGGGCCAACGTCCCCGAACTGGTCATCATCCCGACTACCCAATCGTACAGTTGAACGCGATCCCCCCATGCACGATCTCATTCTCAGCGGCGGCACGATCATCGACGGCACCGGCTCGGACCGGTACACCGCCGACGTCGGCATCACCGGCGACAGGATCGCCTCGATCGGTGACCTCACCGACTCCGAAACAGCCAGGCGGATCGATGTCGGCGGCCGGGTCGTGGCGCCCGGCTTCATCGATGTCCACAACCACTCCGACGGCTGGCTCCTGAAACGGCCTCACTTTCTGCCCAAGACCTCGCAGGGTTTCACCACCGAAATCCTGATGCTCGACGGCATCTCGTACGCTCCCGTCCGACCCGACACCGCGCGACAGTGGCTGTTCTATCTCCGAGGTCTGAATGCGTTGAGACTCGAGGAGTACCGGGGTTGGGAATCGATTGGTGAGTTCCTGGCCGAATTCGATCGGGCGGCGGCACAGAACGTCGCCGGCCACGTCCCCTACGCAAATGTCCGTTCGCTGGCCTGCGGATTCGGCAAGCAGTGGGTCGACGATCTGCAGATGAAGATGATCTGCGGGGAGGTGCATCGGGGGATGCAGGAGGGGGCCGTGGGCATCTCGACCGGGCTCGACTACATCGTGCAGTGCTACACCACGACCGACGAACTGGTCGAAGCCTGCAAGGTGATCGCCGAATACGACGGCGTCTACACGACTCATGTCCGTTACAAGAAGGGGATCCTGGAGGGGATCCGCGAGGCGGTCGAGATCGGAAAACGGTCCGGGTGTCGGGTCCACATCTCCCACGTCAAGGGCCGGGACGAGGAGACGGTCGAGGCGCTGCTGAAGATGTTCGACGAGGTGAGCCGGGAGGTCGAGTTTTCGTACGAGTGCTACCCGTATCAGCCCGGCTCGACCATGCTCAATTACCTGCTGCCCTACGGAGCCTGGGACGACGGGCCACTGGGAGCCATGTCTCGACTCGAAGATCCCACCGTGCGAGCCCACTTCCGAGAGGCCCTGAAGGCCTACCCGCTGAACCTCGATCGCATGACCCTGGCCTGGGTGCCCGGCAAGGACAACACCGAGTTCCAGGGCCGTACGCTCGCTGAGTACGTCGACCAGATCGGGTTGCCGGTCGAGGAGGCTCTGTACAGCCTGTTGATCGAGGAGCGATTGGCTCCGCTGATCGTCTTCAACGAGGGCGAGGACCAGATGATCGAGCCCTTGCTGCAGCACGAACGGTGCGTGATCGGGTCAGACGGCATCTATCACGACGGCGGCACCGTGCACCCTCGAGTCTATGGCACGGCTCCGCGGATCATCGGCCCCTGCGTCCGCGATCGCAAGTTGTTCTCGCTCGAAGACGCCGTCGCCAAACTCACCGCCAAGTCCGCAGATGCCTACGGCCTGAAGGACCGGGGCCGGGTGGCCGAAACCGCCTTCGCCGACCTGGTCGTCTTCGACCCCGAAACGGTGACCGATCGGGCGACCTACGAGGATCCTCACCAGAGAGCCGAGGGCATCGACCTGGTGCTGGTCAACGGCGAAGTCATCCTCGATGCCGGCCAGCCGACGGAATTCGACGGACCCATGCCCGGTCGGACGCTGCGGTACGAACGCTAGAGGTTCCGCGGGGGACAGGCACCTTCGCCCCGCCAGAGGCGGGCTACGCAGCCAGTCCTGCTCGAATGCGCGTATCACATTGATACATCTGTCGCGAAATTCACCACACCCGCCGCGCTACCCATGGTGATGCAACTCGCTGGTTGACATCGTTTTATGGCAATGACGTCGTCCGGCACGACGCTTGCAGGTAGTTATGGCAACTGGCTCGGACGAGTCGGTCCCGTCTCACTCTTCACCTCTCACGTTCACTTCTCCAGTTGCCGGAGGAACAGATCATGGCCCGACAGGAATTCACGCCGTCGCCGTCCGAGATTCGACACGAGTGTGAGCGGATTCGCTCGGAATGGTCCGAAGATACGCTGTGGAAGCGATCGGGGCAGGAACACTGCCGGCACTGGATGCCGCCGCTGGTCCACATGCCGCGGACTCATGAACTGAACGAGACGATCACCGACCCGTAGTCGTCGATTGGGGAGGGTCCAGATGCACTTCGCTCTCTCGTACCACGCGTTGCACGTCTTCGAGGCGATGATCAAACAGCCGGGCCTTTCCGTCATGCATCAGGTGATACCACAGCCTGCTGCGAACGGTCAGTGCCCCGGCGACCGTGCCCGGTTCGAAGGTGATTCGGTAGGAGTATCGTCGAGTTTCACCTGGCCGGAGCCTGGTGTCGGGAGCGGGAGCGGCCTGAGGGTCGCGCCCGTGCTCGCGGTCGCCCATGTAGCGCCTCAACGTCTCCACAATCGGCCACTCGGGTAGGTCCTCCTTGGCATTCGCTTCGCCGTCGGCTGCGGTGTCGGCCTGCTGAGCGTCATCGTCGACCCGTGTACCAATCGGTTGACCATTGACCCCGGTCACCTCGGTCCTGACCGTCAGAAATCTCAGCTCCTCACCTCCAGGCACCCGGTGCCCGACCCGTCCGGCCCTGAGCTCGACGGTCACCTCGGCCACCCGTCCCGGCTCGATCCAGCGGGCCTCCAGTTCCATCCCCACGGCCTGTTTGACCATCTTGTCGTCGTAGCCACCGGGCATCTGGTGTGCCCCTCGCGGCATATGACAATCGTGGCACCGCGTCTCGACACCTCCCTGGGCGCGGTATTCGAGAAACTCCTCGAGGCTGGCCTGCTGGAGTGCCCCGTGAAATCGATCGGGCAGGTCGATGTCCTTGAAGGCGAACTGGTGGCACCCGGCACAGAACTCGGCCTTGCCCAACGCCGGGTCCTGTCTCATCGCGTGTTCGGCGATCCCCTTGGGTGTGACATTCGAGGCCACCACCACACCATCGCGGACATGGCAACTCAGGCAATCCACGCCACTCGCAAGCCACTCGGGCTGATCCCGGTAGGCCTCGTCCAGGCCCGGGGGTTCGGAGGTGGGCAGCCCCGCGACGGGGATCCGCGGCGCGTGGCAGTTCAGACAGTACTGCTGCCGATTCCCCTCCTCGAGGTACTCGACCTCAAAGTTGTGAGCCGACGCGGCCACGTTGTGGCGGCTGCTCTGCCACTGCTCGAATTCCTGCTTGTGGCACGACCCGCACCAGGCATTGGTCCAGCCAAGGGGTGCCTTGGTGACGACCGGGTCGAGTCCCTGGTTGAACAGGATTGTCGTATGAGCCTGGGCTGGTACCAGCACACCGCGCACCTGCCACCCGGCCAGGCCGAGACCGGCGACCAACAGGACGACAACAGCTGGGACAATTCGTGATCGCATGAATTCGAGGAGTTCATCATCCGGACCGCCCGCTTCGACTGTCAAGGAGTCGCCGCGTATGATGTCTGGCCCTTGGCCCTGATCTCCTGCCCGGAACCACCCCATGCCCGCATCCCTCTTTGATGTCTCCGAGAAGGTGGTGGTCGTCACCGGTGCCAGCCGTGGGATTGGGCGAGCGGTTGCCGAGGGATTTTTGGACCAGGGTGCCCGGGTCGTGCTGTGTGCCCGCTCCGAGAGTCTCACGCAGCAGGTCGCCGGCTACGACACCGACCACGCTCAAGCGGTGCGTGCCGACATGGCTGAGGCCGAGTCGGGCCGGCAGATCGTCGACGCCACCCTGGGGGCGTTTGGCCGCATCGACGTGCTGATCAACAACGCCGCGATCACGCTGCCGGGGGCACCGCCCTATGAGGACACCACCTGGCAAACCACTCTCGACGTGAATCTCAGCGGGGCCTTCCGCATGGCACGGGCTGCGGCCCTTGCGATGGTCGAGACTGGCGGAGGTTCGATCATCCACATCGCCAGCATCGCCGGCATCGTGGCGATGCCAGGCAACCCGTCCTACTCGGCTGCCAAGGCCGGCCTCAGACACCTCTCGAAGGCCATGGCCAACGACTTTGCCACCCGCAACGTTCGCATCAACACGGTCTGTCCCGGCTACATCGTTACTGACATGACCCGCGCCAGCTACGACGACCCGGACCGCCAGGCCGAACGTTCGTCTCACACCATGATGGGCCGCTGGGGCCAGCCCGAAGAGTTGCTGGGCCCCTGCCTGTTTCTGGCCAGCGACGCGTCAAGCTACGTGACCGGCATCGACCTGATCGTCGACGGAGGCTGGACGGGCAAGGGAATGTGATCTGCCCGCAGGCCCCACAAAACCCCGAAGGGCTGGGGATCCCGCAACCTTCACCATCACAAAACCCCGAAGGGGCTTCACACGTCGAGGTGTCGTGATGTGGTCAATAACATGAGGGTTCACTCGGCCGGCGGCCAGATCGATCGAGCGACCGCCTTGCCCAGTCGCTGCTGACCCCGGGCGGTGAAGTGGCCGTCGAGTTCGAAGTAGTCGCCCGTGTTGTCGGGGTCCTGCGAGTTGGCGGCCTTGCGGAATTCGGCGACCGGGTTGATCACCCCGACTCCCGACTCGCCACAGATCTCGATCACCACCTGCTGGCAGACGGTCGTCTGGATCAGCGAACTCGGCACCTCGTACCCCACCTCTCTCATGCCTCGACCAGCGGCCCGTGAGACGTAGGGCCCGTCGGGCACGATCACCACCTTCAATTCCGCACCCGCCCGGCGACACGATTCGGCCCACTGCCCAACGCATCGCCTGAGCCTCGTCTCGGCATCACCCTGCCACCTCGACCCACCGCTGACCGGCTGTAGGAACCGACCGGGATGGGTCATCGCGGTGTGCACCAGTGACGGGTTGAGCAGCCCCGACTCAAACGCCTCGCGGACCTCCCCCGACAGGCCCTGGTACCGTTGCTGCTGCTGCAGGGTCAGCGTCGAACGCAGGTAGGCCTGGGACTTCAGGAACACGCTGCGGTACGACTCCATTGTCGGAGGGGCCGGTTTCAGCCAGTCGAACAGCGTCGGGAACACCATCTCGCCCAGCCGCCGATTCCCCCCGACCTCCTCGGCCTCCTGCTCGACCAACTGGATCAGGTCGTCGCCCTGCAGGGTGCCGATCAGCACGATGTCGGGTTGGAAATGATCCAGTGCCCGGGTGATCATCCACGAGTAGTCGTTGGGCGAGGCGCCTGGGAACCCGAAATTGAGCACCTCGATCTTCTCGTTGTTCCCTCCCCCGTGGCGTTCAACCACCTTGGGCCAGGCCTCATCGGCCGTGACTCCCCAGCCGAAGGTGAACGAGTCGCCGATGGCCACCAGCCGGATCCCGCCGGCGGCGGGTCCCCTGGGGTAGTCGCGGTCGCGGAGTCCCTGTTCGGAGATGATCACCTCGACGTCGAACTCGGCACTCTCGTGGCGGACCCGGCTCCCCGAAGGAAACAGCAGGTGCCGGGTCGGTGGGCCGGCGATCCAGCCGACGAGGTGATCGAGTCCCGAGAGTCCCAGCGGGATGCCGACCAGGCAGATGGCCACGAACAGCCATCGCCTTTGCGAGCGGCGAGTCGGAGTGCCGGGGGCTTGAGTCGGTTCGGTCATGGCATCGAGGAACCGGAGATCACCGCCTGCAGCACAGGCACAAGTGCCTCGGCGATCAACTGGTGTCCCAGCGGTGTCGGGTGGCAGTCGTCGTGGATCAGGTCGAGATTGTAGTAGCTCTGTCGCCGGGCGCCGTAGTCCTGAAACAACTCCTGCACGTCGATCAGCGGCACGCCGGCCCGCTCGGCCACCGCCTTGATGATCCGGTTGGTACTCAGCCGCGAACCGAGGTTTCCCATCGTCCATTCGCGGCTCAGCGAGTAGGCCGCCTCGGCCTCGAGGTGCCGGCCCAGTCCCTCGAGGCACTGGGCCTTGAGGTAGTGCAGGAGGGCCGGGTGGGGATCGAGTTGCAGGGCCGAGTCGCTGGTGGCCAAGCCCTGTTCGAATCGCCCGTCACCGACCGCTTTGGCCGCGTCGACAATGGCCGCGGTGACCTGCTCGCGGTGCTCGGGATCAAACCAGTGCGGCTGGCGGTGTTTCCAGGCGGGCGAGAGTCGGGGGTTGTAGGGGACACTCAACAGCACGATCGGCACATCGGCGTTTTGGGCCGAGGCGACCATTTGTGCGAGATTGGCCTGGAACGTGTCGAGGTACTTCTGCCGTACCGTCAGCCACTGGTTTGCCTCGTAGCGTTCTTGATCGAGCGGCATCGCCACGGCATAGTCCGACCCGATCAGCTCGTGATGCGACTCGAAACGGTCCGTGACCCGAGACTTCCGGGCCTCGTCCTGCCGGGCACGGCGGTTCGCCACTCTCCATTGCACCAGTCCGTACTCGAGACCGGCGAGGGCTCGGCTGTGAGCCAGTGTCCGCAGGATGTTGATGCTGGCCTGGCTGAGTTCTTCCTGGGGAGGCGGATCGGCAGAGGCGGGCTGGTCGGGAAGCGGTTTCAGCAGCGGTTGCCAGTGAAACCACTCGTTGTTGCCCACCAGCATCACGATCGCCGTGGGTTTGTAGAAATTCACGGCCTGGTCAACCAGCGGAGCCAACTCGCCGCTGGTCCAACCGACCTGGGAGGCATTGAGCGTGCGGACTCGTTGTGGGGCCAGCATCTGCTCGAGCATGCTCGGAAAGGTGTCGCGGTAGCGGTAGGGGAACCCGTACGCGGCGGAGCCCCCGATGATGAACACGCGGTGTTCGCCTTGACGCACCACGTCGTCGGGAACCACGTTGCGAGTCCCCAGCCAAGGCCCCGCTCCAGAGATCTCCACGCCTCCGATCCGGTACGGCTTGGCAGCACCCGGCCCGTCAGCCGGGTCACGCAGTGTCAACTCGAGATCGTTGGATGTGTCCGAGAGAGCGGGGATCGGCTGGGTGCTCAGCCGCATCATCGCCAACCCCGCCAGCAGCCGTTGCCGGTAGTTGTAGATGTAGTCACCCAGCCATCCGGTCGCTTCCAGGGCGACCAGCAGGATCACGAGATACATCAGCCGCCGTTTCCAGGACCGCCGGGTGAGTGAGGCGGATGGTTGTGATGGGGCCGAAGTCGTCTCAGTCACGATCCAGGTACCCCTGCAGGATCATCTGGGCCGCGATCATGTCGAGGCGGGCCTTCCGCTTCTTGCGGGTCATGTCGATGCTCAACAGCACCTCCTCGGCGTCTTGCGAGGTGTAGCGTTCGTCCCAGAAGGTCACCGGTTTCCCGGTCGCCTGGCGGATCCATGCCCCGAAGGTCTCCGCTTCGCGAGACATCTCGCTGGTGGTCCCATCGGCGTGCACCGGCAACCCGACCACCAGGGCCACCACGCGCTGGTCGACGATCAGTTGTTCCAGGTGCAAGGCGTCGTCGTCGCGGTCGCCGGTCGGTTCCCAGATCTCCAGCGGCACGGCCAGGTTCTGTTCGGGCGTGGAGACCGCCACGCCGATCCTCACGCGACCGTAGTCCAGGCCCAGCAGCGACCCCTCGCCGGGGATCTCGTCGCACAGTGGTTCAGAGGCAGTCGTCATGGCCTTGCTCCTGGAGCCTCTCGACCAACCGTCTCAGGCCCTCCTCATCGTCTCGCCGGGCCACCAGCGTGGCATCCTCGGTCCGCACGATCACCAGGCCCTCGACCCCCACCGCGCTCACCAGGTGATCCGCGTCGCTGCGGATGACGCAGTTGCTCGAGTCGACGACGGTGACCTTGCCCTGCAACGTGTTGCCGTCGGCATCGGCTTCGATCAGCTCGGCCAGGGCGTGCCAGCTGCCCACATCGTGCCATTCGAACGAGGCTTCCAGCAGGCAGGTGTCGCTTGAGTGTTCGAGCACGCCGTGGTCGATCGAGATCGGCTTGATCCGCTCGAAGACGTTGGTGACCACGTTGTGGTAATCGTCTGTGCCCAGCGCGTGGCGGATTGTCGCGATGCCGGTGGCGAGTTGGGGCAGGTGTTCGACGAGGGCCAGGAGAATCCGCTGGGCACTCCAGGTGAAGATCCCACAGTTCCAGCTTGTGCCACCTGCGGCGATGTACGACTCGGCCGTGGCCCGGTCGGGCTTCTCGTGAAACGACTCGACAGCCAGTGCCCCCCTGGCACCGTCCAGGGGTGCCCCGTGCCGGATGTATCCGTACCCGGTGGCGGGTCGGGAGGGTGTGACACCCATCAGCACCAGCCGGGACGCGTCGTCCTCGACAAGTTGCTGGGCCTGCCGGGCCGTTTCGGCGAAGGCCTCGGGCGGATCGATCACGTGGTCGGCGGGCATCACCAGCATCACCGCATCGGGATCGACGGCCAGCAGGTGAATCGCGGCCAGGCCCAGGCAGGGAGCGGTGTTCCTGGCCTGGGGTTCGGCCAGGACCTGCTCGGCTGCAAGGCCGGGAAGCTGATCGCGGGTGGCCTGGGCCTGCAGCGTGTTGGTCACGACCCAGGTCCGCTCGGGCGGAACCAGCCCCTCGAGCCTCGAGACGGTCTGCTGCAGCAGGCTGGTGTCGCCGGTCAGCGGTTGGAGCTGCTTGGGGCTCAGGCGGCGGCTCTGAGGCCAGAACCGCGTGCCGCTGCCGCCGGACATGATCACCGCGTGCAGCATGAGCATCTCGTGTCGCGAGGCCAAGTCGTCTGGAAACAGGCCACCCTGCCCGCCCACGACCGAGCAGGGAATCGACTGAGCATAAACGCCGCAGGCGGGCTAGAACAGCGGCAACGCCTCGCCCACGGTCAGCACGTGGGGGCGATTGAGGTTATCGAGGATCTGGGCGTCGGGCTGGATGCCCAGGGCGGTGAAGACCGTCGCGTGCAGGTCCTCGGGGCCACAGGCCAGGTCCTTGGGATGTGCGGCGTGGGCGTCGGAGCTGCCATAAACCTGCCCACCGCGGATCCCGCCACCGGCCAGGACCGTGGTGTAGGAAAACGGGTAGTGGTCGCGGCCGGCACCGCCGTTGATCTTGGGCGTACGGCCGAAATCGCCGATCATCAGCACCAGCGTGTCGTCGAGTTGGCCTCGCTGATCGAGATCGGTGATCAATGCTGCGGCCGAACGGTCAAAGACCGGCAGCAGGCGGTCCTTGAGCCGATTGAAGTTGTCGCCGTGCGTGTCCCAGTGGTCACCGGCTCCGCCGTTGAGATCGCTGGCCGACATCAGGACCTGCACCACCGGCACGCCGGCTTCGACGAGTCGACGAGCCAGCAGGCAGCTCTGGCCGCCCAGGTGATCGCCGTAGAGAGCCTTCAACTCGGGCGTCTCCTGCTCGAGGTCAAACGCCTTCTGCACCGTGTCGCTGACCAGCATGTCGAGTGCCAGGTCGTGGAAGTGGCCGTAGGAACTGGTTGCGGCCGAGGAGGTGTCGAGCAGAGTGGGCGACTGGAGCTGTCCGAGCAGGCTGCGACGACGCCGGAACCGGTCGCGGTCGATGCCGGCGGCGAGATCGAGAACGGGTGAGCCGAGGTCGCGGGAACGGCCGCCGTAGGCGGTGCCCTTGGGAGTCTTGACCACGATCGGGTCGTAGGCACCACCCATGAACCCGCCGTACTCACCCGCCTGCAACGTGCCGTTGTCGACCATCGGATAGGGCAGGCGGATCGAGCGGGGGACGCCGGGTTGGGAGTCGCGGAAATGTGAGATCATCGCGGGCAGGCCCGGCCAGTCGCTCCGCCTGGGAGAAATGTTGCCCGGACGATTCGTCGGCGGCTTGTGCCCGGTCATGTTCCAGTACATGCCCCGGCCGTGAGCCGTGTCGGTGTGGAACATCGAGCGAATGATCGCCAGCT
>CAUZJR010000083.1:0-15517 GCA_963580005.1 Planctomycetota bacterium | reverse complement strand
TCGCGGCGGTGGGCCGCGGCGTCGGGCGGTTGACTCCGTAGGCTTCCAGCGTGCTGCGGGTTTCGCCGCTGAGATCGGTCAGTTCCGGCGCGGCCGACTGCATGCGGAAGGCGAGTTCGTACTGGGCGATGCGGCTGGCGATTTCCGGGTCGCGGACGTCTCGGAAACGGATCGCGTTGAGTCGTCCGAGTGCATCGAGCGTGCGGCGTTGGCTGGCTGGGGCGATGCCGGGTGGATTGGAGAGGTAGAGGATCGGGTCGCCCTGGGGCTGGAAGGGGACGCCCTGGTAGGTCGAGGGCAGGAACCCGCTGGTCCAGTTCGACGACCCCCCGCTGGCACCTCGCCCGGCCGCCAGTACCACGTAGCCGGGCAGGTTGTCCGACTCGGTTCCCAGCCCGTAGGTCAGCCAGGCCCCGATCGAGGGTCGTCCCATTTCGGCCTTGCCACAGCTGAGCAGCAGCTGGCCGGGGTGGTGATTGAACTGTTCGCCGTGGACGGTGCGGATCAACGCGATCTCGTCGGCTTTGTCACCGATGTGGCTGATCATGTCCGAGTACTCGATGCCACACTCGCCACGAGGTTGGAACGCTGCGGGTGACCCCTTGAGCACGGCCTTGTCGCGGTTGATGAAGGCGAACTCGGTGGCACCCAGCAGAGAGTCGGGCATCTTCTGGCCGTCGCGGCTGTTGAGGATCGGCTTGGGGTCGAAGAGGTCGACGTGGCTGGGTCCGCCGGCCATGAAGAAGAAGATGCACCGCTTGGCGGTGGGGGCGAAGTGGGGCGGGGAGAGGCCGGCGGGGGACTCGTCGGCCAGCAGCGAAGCCAGCGCGACGCCGCCCAGGCCCGAGGCCGAGGAGGCGAGGAACTCGCGGCGGGTGGATTCGAGTGTGTGCATGAGAGGTTGGTCCCGCCTGCGGCGGATGCCTACTCGCGGTTGAGGAATTCGTCGAGATTCAGGAGTGTTCGAGCCACCGAAATCCAGGCAGCTGTGCTCGCCAAATCATGGCTGGGTGTCTTGGACCTGCCCACGACCTGCCGGGCTTCGTCGAGGTGCCTGGCAAACCAAGCCTGTTCCACGGCGTACAGGTTTTCGAGGATGCTGAGTTCTTCGGTGGAGAGTGGTCGAGAGAGTGATGCGAGCGCGGCCTGGTTGAGTCGCTGGGTGGGGGATGAGGAGCCGGAGGCGATCCGCTGTCCCAGGGCCTGGGCACACTCGAAGAAGACCGGGTCGTTGAGCGTGGTCAGGGCCTGCAGTGGAGTGTTGGACCGGTTGCGTTGAGCGAGGCAGACGTTGCTGCCGGGGCTGTCGAAGATCATCAGGCTGGGGTAGGGGTTGGTTCGCTTGAAGAGGATGTACATTCCGCGTCGGTAGCGGTCGGGTCGATTCGAGACGATCCAGCGGGTCTTGTACTTGTAGGCGAGCTCCTCGGTGCCGCCTGGCTTGACCGGATGGATGGTGGGCCCACCGACCTTCCTGTGCAGCAGTCCCGCGGCGTCCAGGAACAGGTCGCGGATGATCTCGGCCTCGACCCGGTAGCGACCCTGTCGAGCCAGCCAGAGGTTGTCGGGATCGGCCGAGGTGAGACGGGGTGTGAGGTGGGACGACTGGCGATAGGTGGCGGAGGTGACGATGGTCCTGACCAGAGCCTTGCGGTCCCAGCCGCTTTGAGTGAAATCGAGGGCGAGCCAATCGAGCAGTGCGGGGTGGGTGGGCGGGGTGCCCTGGCTGCCGAAGTCGTCTCGCGAGGCGACCAGTCCGCGGCCGAACAGGTGGGCCCAGGCGTGGTTGACGGCGACGCGGGCCGACAAGGGGTTTTGCGGTCCGACCAGCCAGCGGGCCAGATCGAGTCGATCGGGGGACGTGTTGCGGGGCTTGAGTGGCGGGAGCGAGACAGGTGTGGCCGGCTGCACGGCTTGGCCCTTCTGCTTGAAGTCGCCTCGCAGCAGCACGTGAGTCACCTTGCGGTCCTTGCCGCGTTCGGCGACCGTCATCACGTACGGCTTGGGCAGGTGCCGTTTCTGGACACTGACCTGGGCCATGGCCTGGCCCGTGTCGTCGTGGCGGCCGTCGAGTGTGTTCCAGAATTCGGCAGCGGATTGCTGTTGAGCGGGTGTGAGTGTGTCGGCGGGTTGGGTGAGCAACCTGGCGAGAGAGTCGGGGAGGCCGAGCTTCTTGACCTGGCCGGCGATGTCGGTGGTCTTTTGTCCGAGAGACTTCTGCCAGGCGGCGAGGCTGGCGTGCTGTCTCATGGCTGCCAGAGTATCGCGGCGTGCCTTGAGCGTGGCCTGTTGCTGTTTGACCCTTGCGAGTGCCGCCTGGTAGGTGGCACGGTCGGCGGGTGAGCCCTCGATCGCGATATCCTTTTCATCGATGTTGTTGAAGAAGGCATAGAAGGAATAGAAGTCGGATTGCGGGATGGGGTCGTACTTGTGGGAATGACATTGAGCACATCCCAGCGTGAGGCCGAGTACGGATGTGGCGGTGGTGTTGACCCGGTCGACCGTTTCGCGGTTGCGGTAGTCGTCCTTGTTGATCCCCGACTCGTTGTTCTTGATGTTCATCCGGTGCAAGCCGGTGGCGATCTTCTGTTCGAGCGTCGAGCCTGGCAGCAGGTCGCCGGCGAGTTGCTCTTTGATGAACTGGTCGTAGGGCTGGTTGCGATTGATCGAGTTGATGACCCAGTCGCGGTATCTCCACGCATTGGGTCTCACGTCGTCACGTTCGTAACCGAAGCTGTCGGCGTAGCGAGCCAGATCGAGCCAGTGTCGCCCCCAGCGTTCTCCGAAGTGGGGTGAGGCGAGCAGTTGATCGACGAGTTGCAGGTAGGCGTCGTCGGAGGGGTTGGCGACGAATCTTTCGATCTGTTGCTGGCTGGGCAGCAGGCCGACGAGGTCCAGCGAGAGGCGTCGGACGAGCGTGTGGGGGGCGGCCTGTTGTGAGAGGCCGAGTTGGCGGGGCTGGAGGCTGGCGATCACGAAGCGATCGATGGGCGAGCGGACCTGTTTTCGGTGTTGCCGGGGGACCGAGGGGGGCCTTGTGCGACGTGGTGGCACGAATGACCAGTGCTTTTCGTAGCGAGCTCCCTGGGCGATCCAGGTTTCCAGCAGAGCAATTTCGGCGGGGGAGAGCGGCGGGGCATCGTGCGGCATTCGCAGCTTCGAGTCGCTCGAACGGACCCGGGCCAGCAGATGGCTCTGGTCGGGACGACCCGGGACGATGGCACGGTGCTTGGAATCGGTCCGAGCCGTCGCCTGACCCCGCTGGTGCAGTGCCAGTCCACCCTCCTGGTCGGCCGGTCCGTGGCAGGCGAAGCACTTGGTGGCGAGCAGAGGTCGGATGTCGCGGCTGAAGCGTACCGTCGGGACCGGCTTGTCGGCTGCGGTGGCTGCGGGGGCTGCGGTGGTGGCTGCCAGGCAGGCGAGCAGCATCGAGAGTCGACGGGTGGGTGTCTTTCGGGTCATTTCTTGTGAGCCGGTGTGGCCAGCTTGCGTTGGATCAGCCACTCGACGAAGGCGAATCGCCACTTGTTGATCGGGGTTCCGAGGTCTCGGACTCCATACCCGTGTCCTCCTTTATCGCGGATGAAGGTGGTGCAGGGTACCCCGGCTTTGCGGCAGGCATCGGCAAACAGAAGAGTGTTGTCGACCAGCACGCCTCGGTCGTCGCGGGCGTGGGCCAGGAAGCAGGGGGGCGAGTTGCGTGTCACGTTGAGGTTGCAGGAGTAGTCCTTGATTTGACTGGGGCTGGGTTTGGGGCCGAAGAGCAGCTGCTGATAGCGGGTACCGGCCACCTTGGTCTTCATCGTTAGTAGCGGGTAGGCGGCTGCGAAGAAGTCGGGTCGGGTGCTGTGACGCATCAGCGGGTCGGGTTGTTTGGGGTCTCTGGGTGTGTAGCGTGTGGCGGCTGTTGCGGCGAGGAATCCGCCGGCGGAGAACCCAAACACGCCGACCTTGCCGGGGTCGATATTCCACTGTTTGGCTCGAGCCCTCACGGTACGGATCGCTCGTTTCATGTCGGCTTCCATGGGTCGGATGCCGTAGAAGTGGCTGGTGGTTTTGGCGGTACGGAATTTCAGCACGACGCCGATGACGTTGTGTGGGGCGAGGAATCGGGCGAGGTCGTTGCCTTCCTTGTCGATCACGATCCGTGCGAGGCCACCTCCGGGGCAGATGATGATCGCGGCCCGCGGTTCCTTGCCGGGTGTCTCGGGCAGGTGCACGGTCAGCGTGGGTCGATGGACGTCGTGGATACTGCGATCGATCAGGGTTTTGCCGTTGCCACGCTCGACGACTTTTTCAGTTTCGGTGATGCCTTCGGAACCGGGTGGGACACCGGGCCACAGCGGGATGGTGATCGTGCGGCCGTGGGCGGGTCGGGGTACGAAGAGCCAAGCCCCGATCAGGAGGCTGATGAAGAGTCGCTGCACACCCGGATTCCCTGGTAGTTGCGGTAGGCCAGGCTATGCCTGACGAATCGGCCAGCCAGCCCAACCGCCCCAATTGTGCCGTGTGGCGGCGGGCCGGGGAAGCGGGTTGTTGTTCGTGGCAACTCTGCAGGAGTATGATCGGCGGTTGGAGCCTGGCATGTGGGCCAGGTGGAATCCACAGCGAGAGCCAACCATGAGACGACGCGACTTTCTGGCCGGAACCGGTGCAGTGGGACTGGCAGCACCGGGATTGGTATCGGCGGCGGTACTGGGTGCCAACGAGCGATTGAACATCGGCGTGATCGGGGTCGGTGGCCGCGGTGCCGGCGACCTGGCGGCGGTGGCTGGGGAGAACATCGTGGCGTTGTGCGATGTTGATTCCGGTCGGTTGGCAGCGGCTGCCAAGAGGCACGCCCGGGCCAAGACCTATGCCGATTACCGCAGGATGCTGGACCGCAGCGACCTGGATGCGGTGGTGGTGGCCACTCCGGATCACCACCACGCGGTGGCCACGATGCGTGCCCTGCGTCGAGGCCTGCACGTCTACTGCGAGAAGCCTCTGACTCACACCGTGCACGAAGCTCGCGTGTTGGCCAAGGAGGCGGACAAGCGCAAGGTTGCCACTCAGATGGGGACTCAGAACCACCAGCACCCCGGCTACCTGCGGCTGGTTGAGTTGTTGGAGACCGAGGCGGTGGGTGCGATCCGCGAGGCTCACATCATCACAGATCGACCGGGCCGCTGGTGGCCCCAGGGGGTGGCCGTACCAACGGATCGTCCCAAGATTCCCTCAACATTGTCCTGGGACCTGTGGCTGGGTCCGGCCGCGAAGCGCGAGTACCACCCGGCGTTCGTGCCGTTCCGCTGGCGGGGCTGGTGGGACTTTGGTTGCGGGGCGATCGGGGACATGGCGATTCACCTGATGGACCCGACCTTCTGGGGCCTGAAGCTGGGCGGCAAGGTCCGTGTCTCGTCGATGGGCCCGCGTCCTCAGTCCCACAGTGGTCCGACCTGGATGATCACGAAGTTCGAATTCGGCCAGCGGGGCAAGCGGGCGCCGGTGGACGTGTTCTGGTACGAGGGCGTGGCGAGGCCTCCCGAGCCGGTCGCCCGGGAACTGCCGATGAACGGATCGTTGTTCATCGGCGAGAAGGGCCGCATCGCGTGTGCTCATGGCGGGGCGCCGCAGCTGTTGCCGGTCGAGCAGTTCAAGGACTTCAAGCCGCCTGAGCCCTACCTGCCCGCTTCGCCGGGACATCACCAGCAGTGGATCACCGCCTGTAAGACGGGCAGCCCGACGGGCAGCAACTTCGGCTATGCCGGGCCGTTTACAGAAATCGTGTTGCTGGGCAACGTGGCCTACCGGGTGGGTGAGACAATCGAGTACGACCCGAAGAAGCTGAAGGTGACCAACAACACCGCGGCCAACGACTTGTTAAGCAAGGACTATCGCAAGGGCTGGGGGTTGTCTGAATGAGTCACGACCTGACGCGACGCCAACTGCTGCAAGTGGCCGGTGGTGCGGCGATCTCGGGTTCGGCGAGCCTGGCCAACGAGGCTCTGGGCGGCGCGGCCGGGGTCGACGTCATCGATTGCCACACTCACTTCTATGATCCGACCCGTCCCGAGGGGATTCCGTGGCCGCGGAAGGGGTCGCCGCTCTTTCGCACCGTGTTGCCCAAGCACCTGCGGGCGGTGCCGCAGGCTCTGAAGGTGACCGGGACGGTGATAGTCGAGGCGAGCAGTCGGCTGGAGGACAACCAGTGGTTGCTGGACATCGCCAGGGACGATCCGTTTGTGGTGGGCATCGTGGGTCATCTGGATCCGTCGGACCCGAAGTTCCCCGAGCACGTCAAGCGGTTTGCCCGGAACAAGCTGTTCCGGGGGATCCGGGTGGGCGAGGGCCAGGTCGCGGGTCGGTTGAAGTCCGATTCGCTAGACCCCTTCAAGGTGTTGCAGGACCACGATCTCGAGTTGGACGTCAACGGCGGACCGGTGGCTCCGCTGGTGGTCAGCCGCCTGGCGGCCCGGATGCCGGGCTTGCGGGTGTTGCAGAACCACATCGGCAACGTGGCGATCACCGGCGATCCGCCTCCGAAGGACTGGGTGTCGAACATCCGTGCCGCGGCCCGGTACAAGAACGTCTTTTGCAAGGTGTCGGCGATGGTCGAGGGTGCTACCCGGGGCGGCGGCAAGGCGCCCCGCGACGTGGCGTTTTACAAGCCATACCTCGACGTGGTCTGGAGTGCGTTTGGGAACGACCGGGTGATCTACGGCAGCGACTGGCCGGTGTCCGAGCGTGCGGCCGATTACAAACAGCAGCAGCAGATCGTGCTCGACTACGTCAGCGATCTTGGTGAGAAGGCGGTCTCGCAGTTCTTTTCACTCAATTCGAAGCGGGCCTACAAGTGGGTTGAGCGTAAGGGGCGGGTCAAGTCGTGATGCGGATCCGCGAGCGGTGGGTGGCCGCAGTGCTGGCGGTGCTGATGACCGCCGCCGTGGTTTCGGTGGCCGGTGAGCGGCTCGAGGAGCGTGTTCGACTCGAGGGTTACGTCGGCGGTCCCTACAAGCTGCTGGTTCGAGATTTCAACGGCGATCGACGTCCGGATGTGCTGATCGGGTTTCGGAACCTGGGCGTTCTGCAACTGGCGATCGGGGACGGTCGGGGGGGCGTCGCGGACCGTACCCAGGCGGTGCTGACGGACCTGTCGGGCCGCGAGTACGACCGTTCGACCGACGCGGCGTGCTGGTCCGAGCCTCATGTGCACAACCTGCACTCCGCGGACATCAACGGCGACGGGTTGCTGGACGTGGTTGTCGGCGTCGGAGGTCTTTCGACGGTCAAGACAGGTCGAGTGGTGGTTGTGGTGGGCGAAGCCGGCGGGCGATTCAGGATGGTGGCCGAGTTCCTGTTGCCAAGCGAGGCGAAGGGAGTGCGTTTTGCGGACCTGGACCGCGACGGACGTCTGGACCTGCTCTACACCGCTCGCGGTTCCGGTTACAAGCACGATTTGACCGTGGGCGAGTTGCACATCCGCCGCGGGCTGCCGGGCTTACAGTTCGGCCCGGCCGTGGTGATGCCGGCCGGTCGGTCGGCCTATTCGATCGACACCGGTGACCTGGACGAGGACGGGTTTCTCGACGTGGTGATTCCCAACGAGCACGACGATCGGGTGACGTATTGTCTGAGCCCGGGTCGGGGCTGTTTTTCAGCGGCAGCGGCCCAATCGCAGCGGCAATGGTCGGTGCGATCGGTGCAGGCGACCCCGATTCCCGGCAAGCGGTCTCACGCGGTCAACGACGCCCGGGTGGCCGATCTGGACGGCGACGGCCACCTGGACCTGGTGACGGCCAACCTGGGCACATCGACCATTTCGACGTTCCGCGGCCGGGGTGACGGGAGCTTCGAGAAGGACAGGCAACTGGAAGCGGGCAAGAACGGGGCTTTTCTGGGCCTGGGTGACCTGGACGGCGACAAGGACCTGGACCTGGTGATCACTCACTGGACCGAGTCATTTGTGTCGGTGTTCCTGAACCGGGGCGACGGCACGTTTGCCGCAGGCACGGTTCATCCCAGCGGTCTGGGCAGCTACGGCGTCGACGTGGCCGATCTTGATCTCGACGGTCATCTCGACATCGTGTCGGCCAACTACCGCGACACGACGATCTCGATTCTCAAGGGCCGCGGCGACGGGACGTTTGCTCCGACGGTGACGCTGCCGCGAGGTCTGCGGGTCAGCGGAGGTCGGATCGGTCCAGCGCCTTGATCGGAAAGAGCTTCGAGGATCTGTGTTCGCGTGTCATCAGGTCTCGGATCCTGGCCACGACGTCGGGGTGCCTGGCGGCCACGTCGGTTGATTCGGCGATGTCGGCCTCGAGGTCGTAGAGTTCGATCTTGAGTCGATTGGGGTTGTTGGGTCGAGAGAGCCGTTGCCGGATCCCTTTCCAGCGACCCATCCAGACGGCCTGTTGACCGCCGTAGCCGGAGAATTCTCGATAGAGGAACGGGCGAGTTGGCTGGCGTTTGCCCAGGAGTGCGTTGGCGATGCTGATGCCGTCGACACCCCTGGGGACTTTCTGTCGGCTGCCGGTCAGTGCGAGCAGCGTGGGGATCCAGTCCTCGAACCCGGTGACGACATCCGAGGATGAGTCGGATTCGACGCGGCCGGGCCAGCTCACAATCAGAGGCACGCGGACGCCTCCTTCGTAGAGTGAGCCCTTGAGGCCTCGCAGCGGCTTGACGCTGGCGAAGAAGTCGTAGTCGACCTCTCGCTTGAGGTGCGTGGTGCCGTTGTCGGAGGTGAAGACGACGATCGTGTTTTTTGCCAGCTCGAGAGTTTCGAGCAGGTCGAGGATGCGTCCGACGTAGGTGTCGAGCCGGGTGATCATCGCGGCGTATGCGGCTTTTGGTGTGAAGTGAGGTGTATAGCCACCGCCGGTCAGCTTGGTGAACGGCGGGTCGTTCCATTTCAGGTCGAGGTAGGGCTTGAGAGCTTCGTCGGGGACGTGCAGTGCGAGGTGGGGGATCACCGAGGGGTAATAAAGGAGGAACGGTCGGTCCTTGTTCTGGCGGATGAACTGCAGGGCCTGGGCATTGATGCGGTCGGGGGCGTAGTCCTGGCCCTTGAAGCGGCTGTAGTTGCCCGGGTTGGTGGTGTCGGTGTCCTTGGGAAAGCGTGCATGGCCGCCGACGGGCGGGTTGTTCTTGAGTGGGATTCGCTTGTTGTCGCTCCAGAGGTATGAAGGGTAGTAGCTGTGAGCGTGTCGCTGGCAGTTGTAGCCGAAGAAGCGATCGAAACCCTGTTTCAGCGGACCGCCTTCGGATCCGGGGGGACCGAGTCCCCACTTGCCGAAGGCACCGGTGGTGTAGCCTTCTTTCTTGAGCAGTTCGGCGAGGGTGACTTCGGTGGTGGGGATGGGGACTTGGCCTTCGGGGCGGACTTCCTTATTACTGCGGACAAAGGCGTGGCCGGGGTGTTTTCCGGTCATCAGCACGCAGCGGGACGGCGCGCACACGGCGTTGCCGGCGTAGTTGTGCGTAAACCGCATGCCGCTTCTGGCCAGTCGATCGATGTTGGGGGTACGGATCTTTTTTTGTCCGTAGCAACCCAGTTCGGCGAAGCCGAGGTCGTCGGCCATGATGAACACGACGTTGGGTGGTTTCACGGCACGAGCGGCGTGGGCGGTTGAGGCGATCGCCGTCAGGAGCAGCAGGGGCACGGTGGCCAGGGCCAGGCGAGTGGTCAGCATCTGGAGTCTCCCGGTTTTGTGAATCAGGCCGATGCCGCCGGCGCGGTTGATTCCTCGGCATAGACCCGGTCGAAGGACTCCAGCGCGATCCCACCCAATTGCTCGGCAATGAACCGGTATCGGTGGCGGTGGAGGTCCCATTTCCTGAGTCGAGGCAGTTGTTCGAGCCAGTCGCAGAGGTGCACGATGCAGAGGTCGGTGAACTGTTCCTGGTTCATCTCGATCGATTTACCGTTCAGCCGGTTACGAATCGAGAAGGGGGCAGCGGTTTCGAGTTGTTCGTCGAAGGTCGAGCGGTCCATCACGCAGTTGACCCAGGCCACGAATTCGGCACGGTCGCCGATCAGTTCGCGGACCTGATCGCGTTGTTCCAGCGGCAGCGCGAACTTCTGAAACATCTCGGTGCCGTAGATCGAGTGAAACATGCCGGCGCGGCAGACCTCGGTCGTGGCGTCCCAGGCCCTGAGGTCGTTGTAGACTCCGACGAGGTGAGCCAGGAAGGCGGTGCCGGTGTGCGGGACCGATTCGGTACCCAGGTCACGCAGAAATCGGGTCATCGCCTTGTATTGCGGATCGGTCATGGCTGGGCCTGGTGAGTGGGTCGGACATGTCGGGTACACACTACTCGAAATCGACCTCGAGCATCTTGCCTCGGAGTTGGGACAGGGCTTTGCGTTCGTCGGGCATCGGGGTCTTCTCTTCGCGGCCGAGCATGGTTTCGAGTCGCGTGACCTGGCCGACCAGTTCGGCGAGCGATTCGGGGGTCAGTGCTCCCTGGTGGTCGTCGCCGGGCATGCGGGTGTGGTAGGTGAAGTGCTTTTCGAGCACCGTGGCACCCAGGGCGACCGCCGCCAGACAGGCCTCGATCCCGCGGCTGTGATCGCTGTAGCCGATCGGGATCCCGGGGAACTCCGCCTGCATGGCCCGGATCGCCAGCAGGTTGACGTTGGGATCCTCGGTCGGGTACTGGCTGACGCAGTGCAGCAGCGAGAGATTCTCGATCGAACCCAGGCACTGCACCGCAGCCGAAATCTCTTCGAGCGTTGATCCTCCGGTTGAGAGGTAGACGGTGTCGACCTGTTCGGACCGGTCGTTGACGTGTTCGAGCAATTCGATGTCGACGATGCGGCTCGAGGCAAGTTTCAGGGCGGTCAGGCCCATGCGGTCGACCAGGAAGTCGGTCGAGCGGCGGGTGAAGGTCGAGCTCAGAAAGGTGATGCCCAGCTCACCGCACAGCTGCTGCATTTCGAAGTGCACCTCCTCGGGCATCTCGACGCCCTGGAACCAGTCGAACCACTCGTGGTCGGAACCGAACTGGTTGGCGGTGTAGGTCTGGAACTTGGCGACGGTGGCTCCGCCAGCGGCAACTTCCTCGACCATGCCGCGGCAGACATCCCAGCGTCCGTAGTGATTCTCACCCAGCTCGGCAATCAGGACCGTCTTCAACTCGGTGTCTCCTGGTCGACGCACGGTTGATGGGGGGGTGAGCAGGTGGTTGTGCCAGTCCCTGGGGATACAGTCGGGCTAGCCACCGATGATGCCCAGCGGTCGGTTCTTCTTCCAGCGACCACGGGTGAAGTCGGGGACGTCGATCGTCTGGCTGCGTTTTGCGACCGAGCGTTCGCTGAGGTCGGCGATCGCGCTCCAGGCGGCGGCGTCGTAGACGTCCATGTCGGGCTCGGTTCCGCTGGTCAGGCATTCGATCAGCCGGTGGATTTCCATGAAGTCCATCCCGCCGTGGCCCTTGCCCTGGGCTTCCTTGATCAGCTTCTTCCACAGCGGGTGCTCGTACTTGGACTGGAACTTGTCGATCGGCTCCCAGCTGTGTCCATGCGAGTTGGATTCCAGGGCGATCTGGTCGGGGTAGCCCTGCACGATGCCGTGGGTGCCCTGGACCATGTTGATGCGGGTGTAGGGCCGCGGCAGCTGAGTGTCGTGTCCGACGGTGATCGTGCGTCCGAGCTTGGTGCGGATCATGGTCGTGTTGACGTCACCGAGCTTGTACTTCCGCGTGGCCAGCGGGTGCTTGGCTCCAAACCGGCTCGCATAGTGAACATTGAGTCCCCTGGAGAGGCTGCTCATCGAGACCAGGTAATCGAACTGGTCGCCCCGGTTGATGTTCAGGCACTGGGCGACGGGGCCTAGGCCGTGAGTCGGGTAGAGGTTCCCGTCGCGGTGGATCATGTGTTCCAGCCGCCAGCGGACTTCCTGGTCCGCCCCCAGCAACTCGCGATCCTCACGCAATTCGTGCATGTACCCCGCTTCGCCGTGGATCAATTCGCCGAGCAGGCCCTGTCGGACCATGTTCAGCACCATCATTTCGGTACGTCCGTAGCAGCAGTTCTCGAGCATCACGCAGTGGCGTCCGGTCTGTTCGGCCGTTTCGACCATCTGCCAGCACTCATCCAGCGTCACCGCAGCGGGGACTTCGGTCGCGGCATGGTGCCCGTTCTTCATGGCCGCCACGCAGACCGGTACGTGCCAACGCCAGGGCGTGGCGGTGACAACCAGGTCCAGGTCATCTCGTTCGCAGAGCTTTTCGAACGCGCGATCGTCGGGGAAGTAGGCGTCGGGTTTTTGTTGTCCGGCCGAGACGGTTGCCTTCTGGGCCAGTTGGCAACGATCCTCGAGCAGGTCACAGACGGCCTTGACCTCGACGTGCGGCTGTCCCAGCAGCAGCCTGAGCAGATGAAACCCTCGACCACCAATCCCGACCATTCCGACCCGGACCCGCGGAATCGGTTTCAGCCGCGGATCGGCCGACTCGATACCTTCCTCGGTCTGCTGGCCCTGAGCCAGGGCGGGAAGAACGGCTCCGGCACCGACCCCGGCTCCGAGTTTCAGCGCGTCGCGTCTGTTGACGTCCGATTCCATGATCCGCTCCAGGTGGGTGGTCGTGCCGTGGCCGGTCAGTCGCGGGCCCCATCTCAGAGAGTGTACATCAGAGCTGCCTCGAGGTGGTCGTGCGGCGAGGTGGGGTATTGAAATTGACCCGCGCCGGGGCTGCGGGTCAGAATGGTCACGAGCGAGTTGAACCGGGGAGCGAGTGTGACGTTTTCAAGTTGTCGAGGGGCCGCCTGGCGATCGATCCTGGCGGGAACCTGCGTGCTCGTGATGCCCGTGTGCGGTGCCACCGCGGCCGATCAGCTCGAGGTCACTCCGAACCGCATCGAACTCTCGAGCCGACTCGACCAGGTGCAGCTGCTGGTCACTCTGAAATCAGCCTCCGGCACCCTCAGCGACGTGACGCGGAAATCGCAGTTCGAGATCGTCGGTGCTGAGGTCATATCGATTGACGCGAAGGGGCGGGTCCAGGCCACTGCCGCGGGTGATGCCGTGTTGCGAGTCGGGCATGGGGAGTTGGCCAGACAGATCCCGGTTGTGGTCAGCGCAGGCTTTGCACAGCGGCGGTCTCGATTTGTGGACCACGTGCTGCCTGTGCTGAGTCGAGCCGGCTGCAACCAGGGTGCCTGCCATGCGTCGCAGTTCGGCAAGGGTGGCTTCAAGCTCTCGGTGTTTTCCTTCGCCCCGGCCGCCGATCACCTGGCCCTGACCCGAGAATGGGACAGCCGTCGGGTCTCGCTGGTCTCGCCCGAAGACAGCCTGGTGCTGCGGAAGGCCACGATGCAGATGGGGCATGGTGGAGGCCGCCGGTTCCACAAGGGCAGCTACTCATACAACGTGCTGAAGACCTGGATCGCCGACGGGGCCCGGGGGCCGGGTGTCGGTCAGCCGCCTGGGGCGACCCGGATCGTCGGACTCGACGTGTTTCCGCGGGAACGGACGTTTCGCAACGGCCAGTCGCAGCAGTTGAGGGTCGTGGCCCGCTATGCCGACGGGCACCGCAGTGATGTCACGCGGCGTTCGGACTTCGACAGTCTCGAGTCGGGAATCGCAGATGTTGACGCTGACGGGCATGTGAAGGTCAGCGGCAGCGGGCAGGCGGCGATCATGGTTCGCTACCGTGGCCAGACCGCGGTGGCTCATGTCATCTCACCCTTCACGGTGGCTGCGGCCCAGCCCAAGTTCCCGGCGGCTGTGAACCTGATCGACAAGGAGGTGGCCCGGCGGTGGCGATTGCTGGAGATGCGTCCGGCGGCCGGATGCAGCGACGCAGACTTCATCCGCCGTGCGTTCCTGGATTGCCTGGGCACGTTGCCCGAGCCTGCGGTGGTCGAACGGTTCCTGGCTTCGACGGACGCCGGGAAACGGGACCGGCTGGTGGACGAGATCCTGGGGCTGACCGGTGATCCGTCGCGGGACCGGTATGTCGACGAGTGGAGCACGTACTGGACGCTGAAGTTCTCCGACGTGCTCCGCAACAACCGCAAGACATCCGGTGACGCCGGGATGTGGGCCTACCACAACTGGATCCGCCAGTCGTTGCGACAGAACAAGCCGTATGACCAGTTCACACGCGAGCTGATCACCGCCCAGGGTTCGATCTTCGAGCACGGCCCGGCCAACTTCATCGCCTCGTCGCGTCAGCCGACAGATGTGGCGACGATTTCGAACCCCGCCGATCTGGCCGAAACCACCGCCCAGGTCTTTTTGGGCATCCGGCTGCAGTGTGCCCGGTGTCATCATCATCCTTTCGAGTCGTACAGCCAGTCGGACTTCTATGGTCTGGCTGCGTTTTTCACTCGCCTGGACAGCAAGTCGAGCGGCACGTTTGGCGAGCTGGGCTTCGACGCGGTGGTCAGCCTGGCTCCACTGTCCGCCGAGCGGTCTCTGAAGCACCCCCGGACCGGCCAGGTTGTCGCACCTCGTCCTCTGGGCGGTGACCCGATCGACACCCGTGGCGTGCTGGACATCCGCGAGCCGCTCGCCGACTGGTTGACCTCACCCACCAATCGACTGTACTCCCGCAACATCGTCAATCGGATCTGGGGCCACTACATGGGCACGGGGATTGTCGAGCCGGTCGACGATCTGCGTTCCACCAATCCTCCGACGAACCCCCAGTTGCTCGACGCGTTGGCCGCCGACTTTGTCGCTCACAAGTTTGATCTGAAGCACCTGATGCGTCGGATCATGACCTCCTCGACCTACCAGTTGTCCTCGACCTCCCGTCCCCAGCACGTCGACGACCGCCGCTTCTACACTCACTACAACGTCAAGCGGCTGCCGGCCGAGGTGTTGCTCGACGCGATCGACCACGCCTGTGGCACTCACGAACGGTTCCCCGGCGTGCCACCGGGCACTCGAGCGATCGCGTTGCCGGACCCGAACTTCGAGTCGTATTTCCTGGACACGCTGGGTCGTCCACGTCGGCTGACCAATTGCGAGTGCGAGCGGACGGCCGAGCCGAACATGGCTCAGGTGCTGCACCTGTGCAACGGTCTGAATTTCGAGAAGAAGCTGGCCGACAAGAACGGTCGATTGGCTCGGCTGGCCACCGGAAAGCGTCCCCTGAGTGAGATCATCGGTCAGTTGTACCTGGCCGCGTTCAGTCGTCTGCCCTCTGCTGTCGAGTTGGCGACCTGTCGCGAGGTGGTCTCACAGTCGAAGAACCAGCAAAGCGGCCTGCAGAACATCCTGTGGGCTCTTTGCAACAGCCGCGAGTTTCTATTCAACCATTGATCACGACGCCCTGCTGTCGGGGGCATCACACGATTCGGGAATCCTCACATGCTCAATCTTCGACCTCTTCAGCACGCCGACTGCCAGTCGCCGTGCCGCCGCAGTTTTCTGCTGCAGGTGGGCGCGCTGGGTGGCCTCGGCCTGTCGTTGGACGGGTTGCTCCGCCGCCAGGCTGCTGCAGCCGATGACAAGGTGGATCGCCCTGACATCAATTGCATCCTGGTCTGGACCCGAGGCGGAACCAGTCACCATGACAC
>CAUZJR010000082.1:0-15618 GCA_963580005.1 Planctomycetota bacterium | reverse complement strand
TCTCGATCCGAGCCAGCTCGTTCGCCTCGTGTCTCACCCGGAACTCGACCAGCCCGAACTCCTGCCTCAGAAAACTCTCGGCCGCATCCACCCGCCCGACTCGCTCGGTGGTCACCGCCACACCGTAGGCGATTCGACTCGAGAGGCAGGGCATGGCGGGCTTGTCCCAGACCGGAAGCTCCCAGTATCGAGCCAGGTCTCGTACGTCCTGCTTGTTGATTCCGACCTCGATCAGCGGGCTGCGGACGTCGTGTTCATCGGCGGCGACCATGCCCGGGCGGTGATCGCCCTGGTCGTCGAGGTTGGCTCCGTTGGCCATCACATCGACATCGAGTTCGGGCAGTCGCAGTTGCAGCTGGTCGTAGAGTTCGGTTTTGCAGAAGTAGCAGCGATTGGGTTCGTTCTTGAGGTAGTCGGGGTTGTCGAACTCTTCGGTTTCGATGACGAGGTGTCGGATGCCGATCTGCCGAGCCAGCTCTTCGGCCTGTTCGCGTTCTCCGCTGGCGAGGCTGGCGCTTAGCGCGGTCACGGCCACGGCGTCATCGCCACAGGCCTCGCGGGCGGCACGGGCCACCACGGTGCTGTCGACACCAGCCGAAAACGCCACCGCCACCCGCCCGTAACCGGCCAGGGTGACCAGCAACGCGTCCAGCTTTTTGAGCAGGGCAGGGGAGAGGGCCGGGGGGAGAGGTTCGGTCATATCGGAGATCGAGTTCTCAGGCGACGGGTGAAACCGGATGCCCGGGCATTACGGATGTCCCTTGATGCTAGCACAGCACAACCGGCGGGCTCAACGAGATGCCCGTCGTTGGTCGATGACAAAAGCCGTCGGTCCTGCGGCGGTCTTTACCGGCCTCGCGGATCGCTTATACTGAAATGACCGGCGGGGACTCTCGGGCGTCTGTCCGGGTCGATGGGGCCTGGGCGAGGCGTGACGCTGCTGGTGGTCAACAGGGCAATTGGGGCACACGCGCCATGATGGCGAGACGAACGACCGGTTTGCTGGTTTGTGTTCTGACCGGGGCGATGTTGGTAACGGTTGCGACCGAGTCGGTCACCGCCGCCCCGACTGCCGCCCAGAGACGCGAACTGACTGCCGCCCGGCGAACGATCACACGGGCCTCGGCCCTGATCCGTCGCAAGAAGTTGGCCGAGGCCGAGAAGCTGTTGGGTGAGGCCGAGGCGTCGATCAAGAAGGTGATCAAAGCGGCCAAGCTGAAGCCGACGGATCGTTCGGTCGCGGGGCTGGTGAAGTTCCTGGAATTGCAGAAGCGTCAGTTGGCGATCAGGAAGGGCAACAAGCCGACGGGGAAATCAGCCAAGTCGGCCAAGCCGGTCAGTTTTGTCAAAGACGTCGCACCGATCCTGGTCGCCCGCTGCGGCACCTGCCACGGCACTCGTGCCTCGGGTCGTCTGAAGCTGGATACCTTTGCGGGATTGGCTCGAGGCGGTCGGAGTGGTCCGGCCGTGCGGGCAGGCAAGTCCAATGCCAGCCTGCTGGTGCAGAGGATCGCCGCGACGAACGCGAACCAGCGGATGCCCAAGAGTGGTGCGGCGTTGACACGTGCACAGATCACAACGATCGCCACCTGGGTCGCCCAGGGAGCGAAGTTCGATGGCACCGGCACGAACACTCCGCTCCGCAGTCTGAAGTCGGCAGCTGGCGGGACCCCCAAGGGGACACCGAAGCCGGTGACGGTCAAGATCGTCAAGGCGACGGGCAAGGAAAAGGTCTCATTCGTCAAGGATGTGGCTCCCACGCTGACCACGCTGTGTGCCGGCTGTCACGGACGCCGCAATGGTCGCGGCGGGTTCTCGCTGTTGACCTTCGAATCGATGATGAAGGGCAGCGACAGTGGCCGGGTCGTGCTGCCGGGCAATCTCGAGGGGAGCATCATCTGGCGTCGCGTGGCGGCGTTGGACAAGGACAAGCAGAAGATGCCTCCCGGCAACCGCCGGATCACTCGCGAGTTCTTCAACAGCCTGCGGACGTGGATCCAGGAGGGTGCGAAGTTCGACGGTGAGTCGGCAACCGTGCCGCTGCAATCGCTGGTGCCGACCGACGAGGACAAGAAGGCCGAGATGCTGGCCAAGCTCTCGCCCGAGGAATTCAACGACCTCCGCGAGAAGCGGATCGACGAATTCTGGGCACGCGTCTCGAAGGACGACCGGCCCCGTTTCGTCAAGACGGCCGACTTCTTCGTCTACGGCGACGTTCCTGCCACACGGTTGCAGCAGGTCGCCGAGTGGGCCGACGATCACGGCAAGCAGCTGCGGACGATGTTCGGTGAGAAGAGCGGGCAGCTGTTCAAGGGACGACTGGCGGTGGTCGTTTTCAAGGAACGGTTTGGATACACCGAGTGGAACCAGGTGATTCATAACCGCCAGACGCCTCGTGCGATGTCAGGTCATTCGGTCGTCACTCCGTCGTTCGAAGACGCCTACATCGTGTTGCAGGATGTCGGCGACGTGGTGACTTCCGATTCGGCGGGGATGAAGATCCAGCTGATCGACCACCTGACCGGCGCGTTTCTGAAGCGTAGCGGCAGCCGGTTGCCTCAGTGGCTGGTCCGCGGCGTGGGCCTGACGCTGGCGGCGAAATCGGATTCGAAGAACGAGCACATTGCCGGCCTGCGGGACGGTGCGGTCGCGGCTCTGCAGGGGCTGACCAAGCCCGAGGACCTCTTCGCCGACGGCACCTTTTCGCCTCAACAGGTCGGAGCCGTCGGGTACACCCTGGTGAGGTTCATGATCAAGGCTGGCGGGGGAGGTCGATTCGTGCGGTTTGTTCGCAACCTGCAGAACGGGACCGCGGTGGCGGCGTCGGTCAAGGCGATCTACGCGCCGACGGACCTGAAGCGGTTGGCCGCCGCCTACGTCCAGAGCCTCGCGGGCAAGAAACGCTAGCCGACGAGATGGGCCGGGATCGGCTCGATGCACAGGGATGGCAGCATGACGGACGTGGTGGTTGTCGGTGGCGGCGTGATCGGGATGTCGATCGCCTGGGAACTGTCCCGCCACGGCGTCTCGGTCAAGGTGCTCGAGCAATCCGACTTCGGCCGCGAAGCGTCCTGGGCCGGGGCGGGCATCCTGCCGCCGGGCAACCCCGAGGCGGCCATTCACCCTTATGACCGCTTGCGTGGTGAGAGTTGCCTGCTGTGGCCAGGCTGGTCCGAGACGCTGCTCGAATTGACCGGCATCGACAACGGATTTCGCAATTGCGGGGGGCTGGAGATCCGCCTGGGTGGCCCCGACGATCAACTCGACGACCTGGCCGCTGCGTGGCGTGACGAGCAGGTCTGTGCCGATTTATTGAGCTGCGACGAGGTGCTGAAGCTCGAGCCGGCACTCAATCCCTCGACGGTCGTCGGCCTGCACCTGCCCCAGAAGTGCCAGGTCCGGAATCCTCGACATCTCAAGGCTCTGCTTGCCGCCTCCGCAGCAGGCGGAGTCGAACTGGTATCGGGTGCACCGGTGCTCGAGCTGGTTCGCGAGAACGGGCACGTGGTGGCGGCGCGGACTCAGGACGCAGAGCACCTGGGCGGCCAGTTTATTGTGGCGGCCGGTGCCTGGACACCGAGACTGCTGGCCGGCTGTGGGTCGGATGTGGCGATCGAGCCGGTCCGAGGCCAGATCGTGCAACTCTCGGCGAGGCCGTTGCCATTCACTCGAGTCATCGGCCTGGGCTCTCGCTACCTGGTGCCTCGCCCCGATGGCCGGATCCTGGTCGGTTCGACCGAGGAGTGGGTGGGTTTTCAGAAGGGCAACACGGCCGAGGGTGTGGCCGGGTTGATCCGTTTTGCCCAGGAACTGGTCCCCGGCCTGGCGGGTGCACAATTCGAGAGATGCTGGTCGGGTCTGCGACCCGGTGCCGCCGACGGGCTGCCGTTTCTTGGCCCGGTTCCCGGTCACGACAACCTGCTGATCGCATCGGGTCACTACCGGGCCGGCCTGCAGTTGTCTCCGGCGACGGCAGTGCTGATGCGGCAACTGGTACTGGGCGAGACTCCTCTGGTGTCGGTGGATCCGTTTGCCTGCGATCGAATATCCGGAGTCAACGGCGCAATTCCCTCGGCTCATTGATCGATATGTCTACGGAGCCAGCACCACGAGTCGTGATCATCGGCGCGGGTCCGATCGGCCTGGAAGCTGCGATTCGCCTCTCGGCGTCGGGGTTCGAGACGGTTGTCCACGAACGCGACACGGTAGCTGCCAACGTGAAGCGGTGGGGTCACGTGGAGCTGTTCAGCCCGTTCGTGATGAACTCGTCGCGGGCCGGTCGGGAGGCGGTGGGAGCAGATCGACCCGATGACGAGGCTTTGTTGAGTGGCGAGGCGTTTGCGACCCGGTACCTGCAACCTCTGGCTCGGTCGGTGGCTCGGCAGGCGGTGATTCATGAGCACTCAGCGGTGGTGTCAATCAGCCGCGAGGCGACCTGGAAGCACCACCTGGTGGGTCGGCGTTCGGAGGTGTCGGACCGGTTCCTGTTGTTGATCGAGGGGGCTGGGGGCGAGAGCGTGGAGCGGGCCGACGTGGTCCTGGACTGTTCGGGGACCTGGGGCACTCACAACCCGATCGGGGCAGGCGGGATCTGCTGTCCCGGCGAGCGGCGGGTGATGGAGGTGGGCGACTACGAGATTCCCGAGACGGGTGGCGATGGTGCCGAGCGGTTCGCAGGCCGTCACACTCTGGTGGTCGGCAGCGGGCATTCGGCAGCGACGGCGGTGGTGGCGTTGGCCGGCCTGGCTGAATCGGCCGCCACGCGAGTGAGCTGGATCACTCGGGGTCAGCGAGCGATTCCACTGGAGGTGGCTGCCGAGGATCCCTTGCCGGTGAGGGCTGCGCTGGTGACGGCGGCGAATCGACTGGCAACCGATGACGACTCGGTGGTCGAGTGGTTGCCGGGCGCACTGGTCCTGGGAATCGATGGCGGACCCGGCCAGTTGTCAGTCGCCGTGGATGACCCGCGACGCGGTCGTGAGGTCATTGCCGCGGACGTCGTGCTGGGGCTGACCGGCTGCCGTCCCGATCGGTCGCTGTATGGCGAGTTGCAGGTGCACGAGTGTTTCGCGACGGGTGGGCCGATGCGGCTGGCCGCCGAGTTGCTCGGAGAAACCTCCGAGGATTGCCTGAAGCAGTCGGTCGCGGAGATCGAGACGCTGCAGTCGCCGGAGCCGAATTTCTTCATCCTGGGATCCAAGAGTTACGGTCGCGACTCGAGGTTCCTGATACAGGTGGGCCTGGAACAGGTCGAGTTGGTGGCCGAGCACCTGGTCGGGACGCACGCTTTGGAACGGGTGGAGTCATGAGCGATACGATGGCCGAGGCGGGCCGGGTTGAACTGAGTGGCCTGGACGAACTCTGGTTCCAGGTCGCCGGCACGCTCTGCAACCTGACCTGCACGCACTGCTTCATCAGCTGCAGCCCTCACAACGACTCGTTCGGCTTCCTGTCGCTGGAGTCGGTCGAGGAGGCGTTGACCGAATCGGTCGCGCGGGGTGTGCGCGAGTATTACTTCACCGGGGGCGAGCCGTTTCTGAATCCCGAGCTGGTCCCGATGCTGGAGTTGGCCCTGGGATATGGCCCGGCCACGGTATTGACCAACGCGACGGTGCTGAAGGACGAGTGGCTTGAGCGGTTGCGGGCGGCCGAGGAGCGGGGGCCGTACAGCCTCGAGTTTCGCGTGTCGATCGACGGACCCGACGCAGCCACCAACGACCCGATCCGAGGCACCGGGACATTTGACCGGGCCATGCGTGGCGTCGAGCTGCTGGTAGGGCATGGCGTGTTGCCGATCATCACGATGACTCGGACGTGGCCCGATGGTGAGGACCAGCGGGTGCTGGGCCGGTTCCGCGAGGTGTTGGCCACTCATGGATGCGACCGGCCGCGGTTGAAGGTACTGCCCCGGCTGTTGATCGGGGCCGAAGCGGAACGGACCTGCGGCTACGGCGAAACCGATCGTGTGTCGGCTCAGATGATGCACGGGTATGACAGCGATCAGTTGATCTGCAGCCACAGCCGCACGGTGACTGATCGGGGTGTGTTTGTCTGTCCGATTCTGCTGGATGAACCGTCGGCGAGACTGGGTGCGACGCTCGAGGAAGCCGATCGGTCGTTCGTGCTGCAGCACGGTGCCTGCGTGACCTGCTACCAGTACGGAGCAATCTGCACCAATCCGTCGGGGCAGGCGTTCGAGCAGATGGTGGGACGAATCGAGGGGCCGGTAGGGGATGGGGCAGGGGAGGGTGTCAGGTGAGGCTGGCGTTTTTCGGGGGCCTGTACAGCAACTACCTGGCCTTGGAGGCTGCGATTTCTGATGCGCGGCGTCGTGATGTGCAGGAGCTGTATTGCCTGGGAGACATGGGTGCGTTTGGACCCTATCCGGACCGGGTGGTGTCGATGTTGCGCGAGGCGGAGGTGTTTTGCATCCAGGGCAACTACGACGACAGCATCGGGAACGAGTTGCCCGACTGCCAATGCGGGTACACCGATCCTCGAGACAACCTGTTTGCTCAGATCAGTTATGACTACACGCTGTCGAACACGAACCGGGAGAATCGGCGTTGGTTGCAGCAATTGCCCGTGTCGTCGGACATCGAGCGGAACGGTGTGCGGATGCACCTGTGCCATGGCAGCCCGCGGCGGACGAACGAGTTTCTGTGGGAGTCGACGACCAGCGATGCGTTCCTGGACCGGTTGATCGAGCCGAGTGGTGCGGGGTTGGTGCTGGGGACACACACCGGCCTGCATTGGACTCGGACCACCAGGTCCGATCGGCGGTTCGTCAACGTCGGCGTCCTGGGCCGACCGGCCAACGATGGAGCGACTCACGTGTGGTACACGCTGGTCGATGTGGCCGAGCGGTCGGCGGGGCCAGTGGGGCAGGGGGAGTCGGGGGTACGTGTGGAGTTCGTACCGGTCGAGTACGATTTCCGGCGGCTGTCGGGTGAGATGCGTGGGGAGGGATTGCCGGAGGAGTTTGCCGAGACGATCGAGACGGGTTGGTGGACGACGTGCCTGGAGGTGT
Organism: Planctomycetota bacterium; assembly: GCA_963580005.1. Taxonomy (GTDB): domain Bacteria; phylum Planctomycetota; class Planctomycetia; order Planctomycetales; family Planctomycetaceae; genus UBA8437. The sequence continues at coordinate 8,588 of CAUZJR010000082.1, read as the reverse complement.
TGCCGTCGCGGGAACGTCGTCGAGGTCGGTGTTAGGTCAAGCGAGGCGTGGTGAGCATGCGGGCTGTGATCCAGAGGGTCTCTCGGGCGAGCGTGACGGTTTCCGGGGAGGTGGTTGGGGAGATCGGCGTGGGGCTGCTGGTGCTGCTGGGTGTCGAGGAGGGGGACACCCAGGACGACGTGGTCTGGATGGCGAACAAGGTGGTGGGGCTGAGGATATTTGCGGACGCCGAGGGGAAGATGAACCTGGACGTCGGCGAGGTGGGCGGGTCGATCCTGGCCGTCAGCCAATTCACTCTACTGGGCGATTGCCGCAAGGGTCGTCGGCCGAGTTTCGTCGCCGCGGCGGGTCCCGAGGAGGCCAATGCGTTGTACCGCAGCTTTGTGGCGGAGGTGACGGGGCAGGGGTTGGAGGTGCAGGAGGGGCGGTTCCAGCAGCAGATGGATGTCGAACTGGTCAACGACGGGCCGGTGACACTGCAGATCGACAGTCGACACCGTCGGTAGTCACCCTTCCCCTTTGCGATCGACTTGTTCGATTTGGTCGACGTATCCGATTCGATCGGCGGCTCGTCCGTGATGTGGCCGCAGTTCCAGGCAGCGGCGATAGGCTTCCAGGGCAGCTTCGCGTCGGTCGAGATGCCAAAGGCATTCGCCGAGGAAGAAGTTCGATTCGGCCTGCCGCTGATGAGCGACCGGTGCGGCGGCCTCGAACAGCGTGACGGCCTGGTCGAGCCGGTTCTCACGAAATGCTTGCAGACCCTCGGCGTGTTTCTGAAGTGCCTCGAGCCGGTCGACATTCGCCGCAGAGTCTTTGACAAAGGGAGACATCAGGCGGCAGATTTCCGGGTCGAGCTGGTACTGCAGAGCCTGCTGAAAGACCAGCAAGACCTGGGTCAGATCCTGTTCGGCGGCGTCCATGGCCAGTCCGAGTTCGATCAGCGTGTCGGAGGTCGCTCCGTCGCGTCGGATCAGTTGTTTCAGCAGCGTGACGGCTGCATCCGATCGCCCGCGTCGCAATTCGATGCTGGCCAGCAGCCGGGCGATGCGGGGTCGATATGAGATGCTGAGGATCGTGGTGAGTTCGTTGGCGAGGGCATCGAGATTGCCCGGGGTGTTCAGTCGGCCGGCTGCGACGATGCGCCTCTCGAGCCCGAATTCGTAGGACTTCTCGCCGAGATGGTCAGCGACGGCGTCGGTAGCAATCGACTCGGGCACCCGCTCGGCCGTCTCCCGATCCCGACGAGCCGCCTCGTCGTCACCCAACAGTTCCTCCGCCCTGGCCCGCAGCTGGTACAGCCGGTGGACTTGGGCGAACCGGGCAATCAGCCGATCCAGGATCGGCATCGCTTCGGCCGAGCGATCGGTGTGAACCATCAGGTAGGCCAGCAGGTACTGACCGGCCAGGTGATCGGGGCCGATCTGGCGGACTTCGTCTTCGGCCTTGGCCAGTGAGTCGTCTCGAAGGTGATTCCGAGCGGCGATGTAGCGGCACTCGTCGACTCGATCGGGGTCCAGACGAGCGGCTTCGAGCAGCCGTTCTGTCGAGCGGGCTGTTTGTCCCAGCCGGTTGAGCACCAGTCCGGACCAGAACCAGTTGGCTGCTGCTTCGGGTCTGAGTGCGATGGCCCGCTCGAGACACTGATCGGCTTCGGGAAAGAATCCATAGACGGCGTAGGCCTGTCCGAGCGCGAGCATGTCGGCGGGACCCGGGTTTTCTGCCAGCACCCACAATCTCTGAAAGTCCCTCGCGGTCTCGGAATCGACGATTCCTTCGGCCGGCGGACGTGGCGGTGCGGGGCGGCTGGTCCGTTCAAGAATGCACCAGCCGAAGAAGACGACGTCGATCCCCAGCAGCACGGTCAGAAGAATGAGCCGTCGTCGTCTCATTTCCGGTCTCCGCTGCCGCTGAGCCAGGTCGAGACTCCACCGAGTCGTCGGAAGGGGGGGATCACGTGCCATCCGCCGGCGACGATGTCGGGTCGGCCGTCGCGATCCAGGTCGCCGGTGGCCACGGTGACCAGGTGGGTGGGTTCGGAGGCGATTTGCCAGTGAGTGAACTGCTGGTGGCCGTCGTTTTCGAGCCAGACCAGGCTGGCGCTTTCGTCGTGATGCCAGGCATTGAACATGCTGACGAGCACGACATCGTTGTCGCCGTCGCCGTCGAGGTCGGTGACCGAGGCAGCGTGGGCACCTCCGAGAGTGCTGATGCGGTGGACCGTAAAGGACCACTCGCCGGTGTTCTCGAACCAGAAGCAGCCGTGGTAGGGCTGAGGGTAGGTGTAGGCGTATTCGAGATTGTCGCCGACGGTGACCAGCAGGTCGGTGTCGCCGTCCTTGTCGAGGTCCGCGGTGATCATCCCCGATCCGCCGATGTCGAAGTTCAGCCACTTGTGCAGCAGTCGTTTCTTGAAGCGACCGCCGCCGGTGTTCTCGAACCCCCAGATCTCCTCGTCGTCCTGGGACACGTTAGCGATGATGTCGAGATCGCCATCGCCGTCGAGATCGGCGAGCGGGACGTTGATGGTGCCGGGTGCATAAAGCAGCTGGTGGTCTCGGAACCGGCGTTGGCCCAGGTTTTCCAGCCAGAGTACTCGGCCGCGGGCGTAGCCGAATTCGGCTACGGCGAGGTCGAGATCTCCGTCGCCGTCGAGGTCACCGGCCTGGATGTCGGCGATGCGGCGGGTGCCCTCGAGCAGCACGTGCCGAAGGTATCGGTCTCCGTTTCGTTCCAGCAGCAGGACACGGCCGACGTGGCTGTCGTCGGGAAACGTGTTGCCGAGGATGGCGACGAGTATGTCGAGGTCGCCGTCGTTGTCGATATCGACGACGGTGGCGTGGGCCGGTGTGGCCATGTCGGAGCTGATCTGGTGCTCGATCCACTCGCCATCGGCGCTACGTTTGTAGGACAAGAGTCGGTGGGCGAGGGCATCGCAGGCGAGGATTTCGGGGTGCGAGTCGCCGTCGAGATCGACGATCTGTACGTGGCTGATCCGGGCAGGGATCTCGATCGCCGGACCCATGCTTTGAGGCTGGAACGGCAGCGTGGTGGCAGGATAGACCGAGCTGCCGTCGAAGAGCGGGCTGGGGGTGCCTGTAGCCGGCAGGTTGGGCCAGGCGATCCAAGTGGCCAGCGGGACCACGGCGATCAGGATCAGCAGCGTGATTTCCAGGCCTCGGCCGTGAGATCGGGCTGGTGTGGCTTGTGGGCTGGTGATGGGATTGGGCCGGTGAACTTGGGATGGGGTTGGTGGCGTGGAAATTGAAGGGTTTGGCGGCGAATATCCGCGTTTGGCCTCTGGGATCAATAAGTTAACATAACAGACATTATCGGACGTTCCTGTGACCGGGAATCCGCTCGGCCGGATCGACCGCGCACAAAAACGACACGCGCTGAATTCCCTGGCAGAATCGTCGACGGCGGAGCCAGAAAACGACACGCGCTGAAACGATGGTCGCCCGGGGACCGACGGAGATCGGAAAATCGGGCGTCACTGAATCCCGATTCAGGAATCGGCGTCGGAATCAGAATCGCTGGCCGCCGTTTCTTCGAACACACCCAGCCGGCGGAACTTCTCGTACCGCCGATCGAGCAGTTCATCGGATGAGAATTCGAGGAGTTGCCGAATCGCGTCGATCAGAGAGGCCTTGAGCGTCATGGCCATCTGGCGGTGATTTCGGTGGGCCGCTCCCAGCGGTTCGGGGATCACCTCATCGACCACTCCCAGCCGCAGCAGGTTGTCGGAAGTGAATTTTAGCGCCTTGGCAGCGTCCTCGCGAAACCGAACGTGTTTCCAGAGGATCCCGGCACAGCCCTCGGGGCTGATCACCGAATAGTACGCGTATTCCAGCATGGCAATGTGATCGCCGATCCCGATCCCCAGGGCGCCTCCGGACCCCCCTTCCCCGATCACGACGCAGACGATCGGAGTGTCGAGCTTGGAGATTTCGCGGAGGTTGTAGGCAATATTGTACGCCTGGCCCCGTTCCTCGGCTTCGATCCCGGGAAACGCCCCGGGCGTGTCGATGAAGCAGACGATCGGCAGGCCGAACTTGGCGGCCATCTGCATCTTGCCGAGTGCCTTGCGATAGCCTTCGGGGTGAGCCATCCCGTAGTTGTGTTTTTCACGCTCCTTGATACTCCGTCCCTTGTGCTGGCCGACGAAGAGCACTTTGAGCGAATCGATGGTGCCGAGCCCGGTGAGCATCGACGGGTCGTCACGGTAGGCCCGGTCACCGTGCAACTCGACAAATTCGTCGAAGACCAGTTCGAGATAGTCGAGAGTCTGTGGCCGCTCGGGGTGACGTGCGACCTGGGTGATCTGCCAGGCGTCCAGCTCCGAGAAGATCTCGCGGCGCTTCTGAGTGATCTCGAGCCGCAGGTCGCGGATTTCGGAACGGAGCTCCGGTGACGGATCGTCCTCCTGCTCGAGATCGGTCAACCGGTCTTCGAGTGCGTAGATCGGCCGTTCGAAGACCAGTTGATTGAGAGGAGGCATGGGCGAGGGGGAGAGTTTTTTCGTGGAGGTCGTTGCGGGGTGCAAACTGGGTGGGGGTGCCGCTCAGGACTCGGCCGATCATTCGATCTCGGGCAACTCTTCCATCATCGGCAGGTCGTCTTCCGGTCCGGGATCCGCCGCGGTGCCGGGTGCGGGCATCTGAGGCTGTGGTGCGGGGGCGGCCGGAGCTGCCTGACCGGGTAGAGGTGGCTGCGGTGGCTGCGGTGGCTGCGGTGTGGGCTGGGGAGCGGGTGCGGCGGCTGGGATGGCGGGTTGGCCGGTCGGTGGCAGTGCCTCCCCTGCCCCGGGCAGCGGTGCTGCGGGCACGATGCCGCCGGGCATCGGCATGGTCCCGGGCATTCCGGGAGCTGGTAGCATTCCGGGCGCTGGCAGCATTCCGGGCGCTGGCAGCATTCCGGGCGCTGGCAGCATTCCGGGCGCTGGCAGCATTCCGGGCGGTGGTAGCATTCCGGGCGGTGGTAGCATTCCGGGAGCTGGTAGCATTCCGGGAGCTGGTAGCATTCCGGGAGCTGGTAGCATTCCGGGTACGGGCATCATGGGTGCCATCGGCATCCCTGGCACGGGCATCGGCATGCCGGGCATCATGGGCGCGGTGGGCATCACTGGCATACCCGGCATCATCGCGGCCGGATTGACTCCGGGCATGGGCATGGGCATGGGCATGGGCATGGGCTGCGGAGGTGCAGCGGCGGGTGCGGCTGGAGGTGCAGGGGGTTCGGGTGAAGCGGGCTGTTTGGAGGATCCCTCAACGGCCCGGGCATGTTCGGCTTTCCTCTCGGCGCGGCGTGCCGCTTCGGCCTTTTGCTCTTCTTCGTACTGCCTGGCCAGTTCGGGGCTTTCCTCGAACTTTTTGGATCGTACGGCGTCTGCCCGGCTATCGAGCGTCTTGACGATGCTGCCGACGTCGTCGCCGACGTCTTCGGCCTGCTCGGCCACTTCCGGGATCTCCTCGATGAAGAACCTCGTATTGCGGATTTCCTGGATCACGTCTTCCATACTCTCGAAGCGGTCCTTGGGCAGCTTGGCCATCAGTCTCTCGATCAGCCGATCGAGTTCCGGTGCGACGTTTTCATTGAGCAGAGACGCGGCGGGTGGCTTGGCGGCGATGTGAGCCTTGAGCAGGTCGGTGGGCGAGGCTCCGGTGAAGGGAGGCTGTCCGGTGAGCACTTCGTAGATCGTGACCCCCAAGCTGTACATGTCGGTCTGGGGGACCATCTTCTGTTTCTTGATCGTCTCGGGTGCGATGTAGGTTCGGGTTCCCTGGATGATCCTGTGTCTTTGCTTGATCTTGCAGGCGAGAGAAAAGTCGATCAGCCGGGCTTCGGCGGCCTTGGTCAGCAGCAGGTTGTCGGGCTTGACGTCTCGATGGATCCATCCCTTGGAGTGCACATACCCCATCGCCTCACAGATCTGCTCGAGTATCTTCTGCAGTCGTCGCTGAGTGCCCAGGGGGTCGCTGGTCATGGCGACCTTGAGATTCTGTGAGCGGAAGTAGTCCATCGTGAAGTAGGCGATGGGGTCCTTGACCGGCAGCAGGGTTTGGACCTTGAACTTGAACTCGTGGACATGGAGCAGGTTGGGGTGTTCGAGGATTTGTCCGAGTTTGAATTCCTGTTTGAACTGGGAGAGGATCGTGCGAGATGCCTTTTCCATGGAAGTCTGGACGATTTCGTCACGAAGCAGCTTCAGCGCGAAGTGCTTGCCCGATCCGTCCTCGACCGCTTCGAACACATCGCTGACCTGTCCGGCGGCGATGTCACCGATGATGGTGAACTGGTCAATCTTGAAGGCATCGTCAGGCACGGATTCCGCCCTGTTTGGCGTCGAGTTGTACGACCTAAGTCCCTGTCGAATCGGTCTTTGACCGCAGCAGGGTTCAGCTTAAAAGCGGTTTGGAAACGTGTCAACAGGTCCCATGGCGGCCTTGTGAACGCCATGGGACTCTACGATGATGTGTTCCCGGCGGGTGTCGAGTGCGACACCGGTGTGCGGGTGGTCAACGGGCTTTCGGGCCGGACGAATGAGGATCGAATTGTGATGAGTCGATTGCTGTCTCTGGGAGTCGCCTGGTGTGTGCTGTTGTCTTCGGCCCGGGCCGAGGTGATCGAGATGAGATTCACCGGCACGCTGTCTCCGCGCCGCTCGACTCTCAAGGCCCCCGAAAAGCAATTCACGCTGTATTGCCTGGTCGATCGCAAGACGGCGACGGCTGATTACGTGATCGAGGAGCAGGGTCCGGGTCGTTGGTCGTGGCCCGAGCGATACGGCCGGGTGGGCCTGGTGGGTGCGGCCAAGCCGGGCATCCGCGTGCTCTACGACCACGACGGGTCGTTGTATCCCCAGGTCCTGCAGCGGCCGGTGTTCGAGTATCCCGAGAAGCTCCGGCCGGGCACCAGTTGGATGGTCGATCGCACCAAGTACACGGTCGCCGGTTCTCAGTCGAAGAAGTCTCGCCAGTGTTGGCGGGTCGAGTTGACCAATCGGTTTGGCCGCAGCGGATCGGTCTGGGTCGAGAAATCGACCGGGCTGGTCGTGGCCGCCTCGCGGCGGATTGTGATGGGCCAAGGTGACGAATTCGTACTCGACACCGAGCTGGTTTCTCAGAAACCGGTCGATGCAAAGCGGCTGGCGTCGTTGAACAAGCCCTGGACAACGTTGCTGGGTATCCAGAAGGACCTGAAGCGGAAGCCGAATTCGACTCGGTCCGAGTTGAGTGCCGCGCAGCTTGGGGGAGTGCGGGCCAAGATCACCCGGCTCACCGGCGAGGCCCGGTCGACTCCCTTCGCATCGCTGGTGGCGGTGATCAGCAAGGACATCAGCGGCCAATCGAAGCGAGCGGCGAGCGTGGGCGAGCTGGCCAAGCAGAAGATCGGCAAGCCCGCCCCCCGTTTCAAGCTCACGACCATCGACCGCAAGACGATCGATTCGAAGAGCCTGGCCGGCAAGATCGTGGTGTTGCATTTCTGGAGTTACAAGGGTGACCAGCTGGTCGAGCCCTACGGCCAGGTCGGCTACCTCGATTTTCTCTACGGCAAACGGCGTCGGCTGGGTGTCGAGGTGATTGGCGTGGCGGTCAATCCGTCGTTTGAGAATCCTCGAACTAAGAGAGCCGCGTTGAGGTCGGTCAAGAAGCTCCGCGAGTTCATGAATCTCGGCTACCCCGTCGCCACCGATTCGGGCAAGGTAATCGAGTTGTTCGGGGACCCGAGGCAGTTGGACGCGAAGCTGCCGTTGTGGGTGGTGATTGGCGCCGACGGCAAGGTCGCCGGTTACGACGTGGGTTTCTACCGGATCAAGGTCGACGAGGGTCTGAAACAGCTTGATGAGCTGGTGATTGAGCTGATCCGCGCGAAGCGGAAGAAGAAGTAATCCTCGGGGACTGGCTAGTTGAGTGAGTCGAGGTCGAAGCCGTCGACTTCGGCCAGGTAGGCCAGCAATCGGTCCCGCTCGTCGGTCAACTGCCTCACTCTCAACAACGACTTGACCCGGGTGGTCAGTTCGAGCCGATTGACGGGCTTGGTCAGGAAGTCGTCGCAGCCCGCCTCGACAGCCCGCTCGATGTCTCCCATCTCGTTCAAAGCGGTGACCATCAGGATCGGGATCCCCCGGGTCGCATCGGCCTCCTTCAACTGCTGGCAGACCTCATATCCACTCAGCCGAGGCATCATGATGTCCAGCAGTACCAGGTCGGGACCGAACGCCTCGACCTGGTCGAGTGTCTCCTGGCCGTCACTGGACATGCCGATCTCGTAACCCTCACCGACAAGATACGCCTCGAGCAATTCACGGTTCTGCTGGTTGTCGTCGGCGATCAGCAGCCGAGGAGGTCGGTCAGTTGATGAGCCGGAAGTGGACACGAGGGCTGGAGTCTCGAGAGGAAGCGATCCGTGAAGAGTTGGCCGCAAGAGTTGGCCGGATCAGTCGAACGGCGAGAGTATAGTCAACGTTCGTTCGAGCGGACATCCCATCCGTGGGGCAGTTCATCGAGTCGTTCTCGAGTGGCCCCCCCTGCCCTGCCGAGTGGGTGTTCGGGGCCGAGTTCGTTGTCGAGTCGTCTGAGGTCATCGAG